>NZ_JBFUHT010000006.1:0-251467 GCF_056402275.1 Azospirillum sp. P4_B5 | reverse complement strand
CTGGCCTTCCACGAGGCGGGCATCGACCTCGGCGCGGTGATCCGCTCGGCGCGGGTGGAGGGCGGAAACACCACCCTCGACATCGGCTCCGGCGCCCGCATCACCATCCTCGGCCAGACCGGAAACGTCGCCGCCTGGTTCGGCTGAGGCGGCGGATCAGCCCAAACCCGGAGGCGGCATGCAGGCCACCTCCGGTACCGATGGGGAATTGCGCCCGGGGAAACCCGCCCGGTCAGTAGGACTTCGGCAGGTCCAGGACATGCTCGGCGACATAGGCCAGGATCAGGTTGGTGGAGACGGGCGCCACCTGATACAGCCGGGTCTCGCGGAACTTGCGCTCCACGTCGTATTCGCTGGCGAAGCCGAAGCCGCCATGGAACTGCAGGCAGGCGTTCGCCGCCTCCCACGACGCCTTGGCGGCCAGATACTTCGCCATGTTGGCCTGCGCGCCGCAGGGCTCCCCGGCGTCGTAGAGGCGGCAGGCCTCGAAGCGCATCAGGTTGGCGGCCTCCACCTCGATGAAGCTCTCGGCGATGGGGAACTGTACGCCCTGGTTCTGAGCGATCGGGCGGCCGAACACCTGACGGTCACGGGTGTAGTCGCACACCTTGTCGACGAACCAGTAGCCGTCGCCGATGCATTCCGCCGCGATCAGCACCCGCTCGGCGTTGAGGCCGGTCAGGATGTACTTGAAGCCCTGGCCCTCCTCGCCGATCAGGTTCTCCGCGGGGATTTCCAGATTGTCGAAGAACAGCTCGTTGGTCTCATGGTTGACCATGTTGCGGATGGGCTGGACGGTCATGCCCTTCTGCATCGCCTCCTTGATGTCGACGATGAAGATCGACATGCCTTCCGACTTCTTGCGCACCTGATCGAGCGGCGTGGTGCGGGCGAGCAGGATCATCAGGTCGGAATGCTGGACGCGGGAGATCCACACCTTCTGCCCGTTGATGACGTAGCGGTCGCCCTTCTTCTCCGCCCGGGTCTTGATGCGGGTGGTGTCGGTGCCGGTGGTCGGCTCGGTGACGCCCATCGACTGGAGGCGCAGCTCGCCCGCCGCGATCTTCGGCAGGTAGCGGCGGCGCTGCTCCTCCGAGCCGTGCCGGACCAGCGTGTTCATGTTGTACATCTGGCCGTGGCAGGCGCCGGAGTTGCCGCCCGAGCGGTTGATCTCCTCCATGATCACCGAGGCTTCGGTCAGGCCGAGGCCCGAGCCGCCATACTCCTCCGGGATCAGGGCGGCCATCCAGCCGGCCTTGGTCAGCGCGTCCACGAACTCCTCGGGATAGCCGCGCTCCTCGTCGATGCGGCGATGGTACTCGCTGGGGAATTCGGCGCAGAGCGCGCGCACGGCGTCGCGGATCTCGTCGAAGCCCTGACCGATGCTGGTCTTCATGTCTCGTCACCCTGCTTTATTGATTGTTGCCGTGTTTCAGCTCGTGGGGGCGCTGCGCGCCAGGATGGCCTTCGCCCGTTCGGCGACCGGGCGGTCGACCATGCGCCCGTCCACCGACACGGCGCCGCGCCCCGCCGCCTGGGCCTCGTCCCACGCCGCGACCACCCGCCCGGCCCAGGCCACGTCGGCGGCGGAGGGGGAAAAGACGTCGCGGACGACGGGCAACTGGGCCGGGTGGATGCACAGCGCGCCGGTCATGCCGACGGCCCGCGCCTGCGCCACCATGGCGCGGTAGGCGTCGAGGTCGCGGAACTCGGCCAGCGAGCCGGGCAGGCCGATCGCCGCGAAGCCGCGGGCGGCGGCGGCCAGCGCGATCTGGCGGCAGGGTAGGGAGAGCAGCGCCTCGGTCGGCTCGACCCCCAGCGTCAGGGCGAAATCCTCGCTGCCCAGCGCCAGGGCCGCCACGCGCGGAACGGCGGCGATCTCGGCAAGCCGTTCCAGCGCCAACGGACTCTCGATGAGGGCGACGAGGCCGATGGCGCCCGGCGTCAGGCCGCGCTCCGCCTCCCACTCCGCGATCATGGCGGAGAGGACGCGCAGCGCCCCGGCGTCCTCGGCCTTGGGCACCACCAGGGCGGCCACGCCGGGGCGCACCGCGGCCTCCAGGTCGGCGACGGCGTCGCGCCAGCCGCTGTTGATCCGCACCAGCACCGGCACGCCCAGCCCGTGCAGCCGCTCGATCGGCGCGGGGAGACCGCGGCGGGCCTCCGGCTTGCCGGCGGGCAGGACCGCATCCTCAAGGTCGAGGATGAGGGCGTCCGCCCCGCGCTGATGGGCCTTCTCCAGCAGCTTGGCGTTGTCGGCGGGGACGAAGAGGTAGGATTGATACGGCAGGGACATCAGACGCCTCCTCCAACCGAGCCGCAATGCGCCGCCGTCATGACCGTTCGGCCTCCAACTCGGCGGACATCGCCACAAAGCCTTCGTGGTCGGTCACCCACAGCGTGGCGCCGGTTTCGGTCGGGGCGCCGCACAGGGTCAGCGGATGGATGTCGAACAGCGGCCGCTTCGCCCGGAAGCGGAAGCCGGTCACCCGCGCGCCCGGATTTTCGCGCAGGAACAGGTCCATCAGCATGGTCGCGCTGAGCGGGCCGTGGAACACCAGCCCCGGATAGCCCTCGACGTCGCGGCAATAGTCGCGGTCGTAATGGATGCGGTGGCCGTTGAAGGTCAGGGCCGAATAGCGGAACAGCAGCACCGGATCGGGCTGGATGCGCCGTTGCCACACCGCCTCGCCCGCCGGACGCTCGCCGGGGACGGGGGCGTCGCCGGGCTTGGCGGCCTCGCGGTAGACGATGTCATGGAACTCGGTGATGGCGACGCCGGCGGCGGTGCTGATCTCGTGCCGGACCTTCACGAAGACCATCCGGCCCGACCGGCCCTCCTTCGGGGTGACCTCCTCGATGGTCGAGCGGCGGGTGATCGCCTCGCCGCTGCGGATGGGGCGGTGGAAGGTCAACGTGTCGCCGGCCCACATGCGGCGGGGCAGGTCCACCGGCGGCAGGAAGCCGCCCTTGTGCGGGTGGCCGTCCTCGGCGATGTCGCGCTGCAGCGCCTTGGGCAGGAAATACAGCCAATGCCCAAGCGGCGGCACCTCGCCCGCCGGCCAGGGCGGATTGTCGTGGTCGAGCATCGCCGCCAGCCCGGTCAGCGCCACCGGCGCCGCGACGTCCTCGGCGCCTTCCGACCGGCCGATCCAGTCGCGCAAATGGTCCATGCTCATGCTCCCCCCTTATTGTTCGACGGTTTGACGCCGGACGGCGTCGGTTCAAAGATCTCACGCCGGACGGCGTCGGTGTGTTGGCCCAACGCCGGAACGGCGCCGGAGGCGTAGGGTCGGCCGCGCACCTGCACCGGCGGCGCCACCACGTCGACCGGTCCGCCCGGCGTCTCGGCGGTCACGCGGCGCAGCTGCGCGTGGGTGGACAGGTCGGCCACCTCGTTCAGCGAGCCGAAGGCGGTGCGCGCGCGGTTCAGGCGGCGCACCGCCTCGGCGTGGTCCATGGTTTGGAAAATGGCAGCGACGAGCGCGTCCAGCTCCGGGCGGTTGGCGACGCGGCGGTTGTTGGTCGCGAAGCGCTCGTCGGTCGCCAGTTCCGGCCGCAGCAGAACGTCGGCGCAGAAGGCCGCCCATTCGCGCTCGTTCTGGATCGACAGCACCACCTGCCGGCCGTCGGCCAGGGCGAAGGCGGAATAGGGGGCAATGCTCGGGTGCATCAGCCCGACCCGTCCCGGCGCCTTGCCGCCGTGGTCGTGGTGCATCAGCGGAACCATCATCCACTCCGCCAGCGAATCGAACAGGGACACGGCCACCGCCGACCCCTCGCCGCTGCGCTCGCGCTCCAGCAGCGCCTGGAGGACGCCGGTGTAGGCGTTCATCCCGCAGGCGATGTCGGCCACCGACACGCCGACGCGCCCCGGCTGGTCCGGCGATCCGGTGATGGAGGCCAACCCGGTCTCGCTCTGCACCAGCAGGTCGTAGGCCTTCATGTCGCGGTAAGGGCCGTCGTCGCCGTAGCCGGAGATGTCGCAGGTGATCAGCCGGGGATGGCGCCGCCGCAGCGCGTCCGAGCCGAAGCCGGCCCGCTCCGCCGCGCCGGGCGCCAGATTCTGCACGAAGACGTCGGCGCGGGCGATCAGCCGCTCCAGCAACTCGGCGTCCTCCGGCTTCTTGATGTCGAGGACGACCGACTCCTTGCCGCGGTTGAGCCAGACGAAATAGGAACTCTGCCCGTGGACCACGGCGTCGTAGCCGCGGGCGAAGTCGCCCTCCGGCCGTTCGATCTTGATGACCCGCGCCCCGGCGTCGGCGAGGCGCGACGTGCAGAGCGGTGCCGCCACCGCCTGCTCCAGCGAGACGACGAGCCGTCCCGACAGAGGTCCAGCCAGAGGTAAAGTCATTCTGCGAAGCCTCCGCTGTGGGCCAGGGCCAATCGTCCGAGGCCGCGATGGTAAACAGCCGGACCGGCCCCGATCCAATACAGATGGAGCATGCATCGCATAACGAAGCGCTATGAAGCAGGGGCCTCGTCCAGCAGCAGGGTGCCGGGCCAGTCGCCGCCGCCGACCAGATCGCGCACCACCCGCAGGAAGGTCTCGCGCACCGCCGCCGCGGCCTCGGTCACCGGGGCGCCGCGGGGCCGGCAGAGATGGACCGAGCGGCGCAAGGACGGCGAAACGATCAGCCGGGCGGAGACTTGGCCCGCCCGCCATTCGTCCATCACCGCCGAGATCGGCAGGACCGAATAGCCCACCCCCTTGGCGACCAGCGTCTTGATCTGGGGGAGCCCGTTGATCTCCACCGCCACGGTGACGATCGTGCAGGTCTCGCGCGCCACCCGTTCGATGCGGTCGCGCAGATTGTGCGGGCGGCTCGGCAGGATCAGGTCCTTGCCGGCCAGCTCGTCGAAGGCGATGGCGCCGTCCTCGTCGCCCGGCGGCCCGATCAGGTAGAGATCCTCGCGCACCAGCGATTCGGCCAGCAGGGTGCGCGACCGCGTCACGTCGTAGATGCAGCCGAAATCCAGCCGGTCGTCGTTCAGCCATTCCAGGATCGTCCCGCTGAAGGATTCGACCACCCGCAGGGACACCTGCGGCAGCTCGGCGCGGACCGCCTGCACCAGGGGAACCGCCGCCACCAGCGCCACCGACGAGGTGAAGCCGACGGTCACCAGCCCGCTCGGCGTGCCCGAGCAGTTGCGCACCTGCTCGGTCGCCTGGGCGACGTGACGCAGGATGATCTCCGCGTGCTCGTACAGCCGGGTGCCGGCGGCGGTCGGCTTGACCCCATGGACGCCGCGGGTCAGCAGCTTGACCCCGAGGCCCGCCTCCAGATTGCGGATATTGTGGCTGAGGGCCGGTTGGGCGACGTTCAGCTTCTGAGCCGCGGCCGTGAAGGAGCCTTCATCGACGATGCCGATGAAATACCGCAACTGACGCAGATCCAACGCTCACCTTCCTTTGCCCGGCCCTTTGCCTGCGGGGGCGATAAGCCTCCCGCCTCGGCCAATCATGTCGGTGCGTCGCAAGCGGATCAAGGCGAGTGGATGAGGAAGCGCCGGGCAAACCCGGTTCAACCATCCGCAGGGCCACTGCGTTCCATTGATCCGCTTCATAAGACTTATCGGGGACCGGCGGGTAATCGCCGGACCGGCACGCCCTAGCTTTTCCCCATCCGCACAAGCGGATGAGCCGTCCGCACGCCTGTGCCCCGCCCCGTGGGGCCGGGACCACAGCCAGGAAGGGAAGAGGATTTCACCGATGCGATACTCCGGCGACCTCGACATGACGCGGCGCGGCCTCCTGCTTGGGACCGCCGCCACCGCCGCGCTGACGGCGGCGCCGTTCCGGGCGCCGGCGCGGGCGGCCACCGTTGGAGAGACCGCCATGCCACCCCCCGCGACCGAAGCTGACGCGTCCACTCTGTCGCCCGTCCTGTCCAAGGTCACTTTCACCGTGAACGGGCAGCGACGCGACCTCGAACTCGACACGCGGATGACCCTGCTCGATGCGCTGCGCGAGCATCTGCACCTCACCGGCACCAAGAAGGGCTGCGACCACGGCCAATGCGGCGCCTGCACGGTTATCGTCGACGGGCAGCGGATCAATTCCTGCCTGACGCTCGCCGTGATGCACGAGGGCGGCGACGTCACCACCATCGAGGGGCTGGGCCTGCCCGGCAGGCTGCACCCCATGCAGGCCGCCTTCGTGGAGCATGACGGCTACCAGTGCGGCTACTGCACGCCGGGCCAGATCTGTTCGGCGGTGGCGATGCTGGATGAGATCAAGGCCGGCGTGCCCAGCCACGTCACCGCCGACCTGACCGCCGCGCCCCAGGCCACCGTGGACGAGTACCGGGAGCGGATGAGCGGCAACATCTGTCGCTGCGGCGCCTATTCCAACATCGTCGATGCGATCTCGGACGTCGCACGGAGGGAGGCATGAGACCCTTCACCTACGAGCGGGCGGACTCCCCCGCCGCCGCGGCCGCCGCGGTCGAGCGCCGGCCGGGCGCCAAGTTCATCGCGGGCGGCACGAACCTGCTCGACCTGATGAAGCTGGAGATCGAGACGCCGGCCCATCTGATCGACGTCAACGGGCTGAAGCTCGACACGCTGGAAGCAACGCCGGACGGCGGGCTGCGCATCGGCGCGCTGGTGCGCAACACGGCGCTTGCCGCCGACCCGCGGGTGCGGCGCGACTACGGCGTGCTGTCGCGGGCATTGCTCGCCGGGGCGTCGGGCCAGCTGCGCAACAAGGCGACGACGGCGGGCAACCTGCTCCAGCGCACGCGCTGCCCCTATTTCTACGACACGAACCAGCCCTGCAACAAACGCCAGCCCGGCAGCGGCTGCGCCGCCATCGGCGGCTACAGCCGACAGCTCGCCGTGGTCGGGTCGAGCGACGCCTGCATCGCCACCCACCCCAGCGACATGGCCGTCGCCATGCGCGCGCTCGACGCCACGGTGGAGACGGTGCGGGCCGACGGGACGACGCGGAGCATTCCCATCGCGGAGTTCCACCGGCTGCCCGGCGACACGCCGCACATCGAAACGGCGCTGGTCCCCGGCGAACTGATCACCGCGGTGACGCTGCCCAAACCGGTCGGCGGCACCCACGTCTACCGCAAAGTGCGCGACCGCGCGTCCTACGCCTTCGCGCTGGTCTCCGTCGCGGCGGTGGTGCAGCGCGACGGCAGCGGGCGGGTGGCGCTGGGCGGCGTGGCGCACAAGCCGTGGCGCGTCGAGGCCGCGGAGGCCGAGATGCCGCGCGGCGCCAAGGCGGTGACCGCCGGGCTGCTGGCCGATGCGAAGCCGACGCACGACAACGCATTCAAGCTGACCCTGGTCGAGCGGACGCTCGCCTCGGTGCTGGCCGAAGCGAAAGGGTGAGACATGAAGTTCGACACTCCCGCGACCACCAACCCGATCGACCAGCTCAAGGTGGTGGGCAAGCCGACCGACCGCATCGATGGGCCGCTGAAGACGACGGGAAAAGCCACCTACGCCTATGAATGGCACGACGTGGCGCCGAACGTCGCCTATGGCTGGGTCATCGGCTCGGGCATCGCCAAGGGGCGCATCGCGTACATGGACCTGGAGGCGGCGCGGAAGGCCCCCGGCGTCGTCGCCATCGTCACGGCGGAGAACGCCGGGCCGCTCGACAAGAGCAAGCGCAACGCCGCGACCCTGCTCGGCGGGCCGGAGATCGAGCATTACCAGCAGGCCGTCGCGCTGGTGGTGGCGGAGACCTTCGAGCAGGCCCGCACCGCGGCGGGGCTCGTCCGCATCGACTACACCCCCGCGGACGGCGCCTATGATCTGGCGGCGGTCAAGGACAAGGCGGAGAAGACCAAGGACGGCGATTCCGTTGTGGGTGATTTCGCGGGCGCCTTCGCGGCGGCCCCGGTGAAACTCGACGAGACCTACACCACGCCGGACGAAAGCCACGCGATGATGGAGCCGCACGCGACCATCGCCGCCTGGCAGGGCGACCGGCTGACCGTCTGGACCTCCAACCAGATGATCGACTGGATGGTCACCGACCTGTCGGCGACGCTGAAGATGCCGAAGGACAAGGTGCGGGTCATCTCCCCCTTCATCGGCGGCGGCTTCGGCGGGAAGCTGTTCCTGCGCGCCGACGCGCTGCTGGCGGCGCTGGGCGCGCGGGCCGCCGGGCGGCCGGTCAAGGTCGGGCTGTCGCGGCCCCTGATGATGAACAACACCACCCACCGCCCCGCCACCATCCAGCGCATCCGCATCGGCGCCACGCCCGACGGCACGATCACCGCCATCGCGCATGAAAGCTGGTCGGGCAACCTGCCCGGCGGCTCGGAGGAGACGGCGACCGACCAGACGCGGCTGCTCTACGCCGGGGCGAACCGCCTGATCGGCAATCGCATCGCCATGCTCGACCTGCCCGAGGGCAACGCCATGCGCGCGCCGGGCGAGGCGTCGGGCATGATGGCGCTGGAGGTTGCGATGGACGAGATGGCGGAGAAGCTGGGCATGGACCCGGTGGAGTTCCGCATCCGCAACGACACCCAGACCGACCCTGCCGATCCCAACCGGCCCTTCTCGCAGCGCCAGCTCGTGCAGTGCCTGCGCCTGGGGGCGGAGCGGTTCGGCTGGGCCAAGCGCAACCCGAAGCCGGGTCAAGTGCGCGATGGGCGCTGGCTGGTCGGGCTGGGGATGGCGGCGGCCTTCCGCAACAACCTGCTGACCAAATCGGCGGCGCGGGTGCGGCTGGACCAGCGCGGGATCGTCACGGTCGAAACCGACATGACCGACATCGGCACCGGCAGCTACACCATCATCGCCCAGACCGCGGCGGAGATGATGGGGGTCGGGCTGGACAAGGTGGCGGTGCGGCTCGGCGATTCGAGTTTTCCGGTGTCCGCCGGCTCGGGCGGGCAATGGGGCGCCAACAACGCCACCGCCGGGGTCTACGCCGCCTGCGTGAAGCTGCGCGAGGCGGTGGCGCAGCGGCTGGGCGTCAACTCCGCCGACGCGCAGTTCGCGGACGGGCAGGTCGTCGCCGGCAACCGCAAGATCCCGCTGGCCGAAGCGGCGGGCACCGACGGGCTGTCCGCCGAGGACGGCATCGAATACGGCGACCTCGACAAGACATACCAGCAATCGACCTTCGGCGCCCATTACGTGGAGGCGGCGGTGGACGCCGCGACCGGCGAGATCCGCGTGCGGCGGATGCTGGCGGTCTGTGCGGCGGGCCGCATCCTGAACCCGAAATCGGCGCGCAGTCAGGTGATCGGCGCCATGACCATGGGCGTCGGGGCGGCGCTGATGGAGGAACTGGCGCTCGACAAGCGGGCGGGCTTCTTCGTCAACCACGACCTTGCCGGCTACGAGGTGCCGGTCCACGCCGACATCCCGCACCAGGAGGTGATCTTCCTGGACGAGGCCGACCCGATCTCCTCGCCAATGAAGGCCAAGGGGGTGGGCGAGCTGGGCCTGTGCGGGGTGGGGGCGGCGGTCGCCAACGCGGTCCACAACGCGACGGGCCTGCGGGTGCGCGAGTACCCGATCACGCTCGACAAGTTCCTGGACCGGTTGCCGGCCGTGGGGTGAGGGAGAGGGGGAAGGGCTTTGCCTTCCCCCGCCCGTGTCCGAATGGCCGTCAGCGAAATTATGCCTCGCACAGCTGGCCGAGCGTGACCTTGAATCGCTCATCCCTTGGTTTGGCGCGTATGGGTGGGGAAACCCCGCAACGCCGCCGTGCCGACGCTGGTGCGGCGCAGCCCAAGCCATATATTGGAGGGCCATGCGCACCCTCCTCCTCGCCCTTTGCGGCATCCTCGCCGCCGCGCCCGGCTGGGCCGCCGGCCTGAACCATGACCTGACCGTCACGCTGGACCCCGCCGCGCGGCGGCTGGCGGTGGAGGACCGGCTGCGTCTGCCCGCCGGGGCGCACCGGCTCCGGCTGGCGCCGGGGCTGGTGGTCGGCGAAGCCCGGCTCGACGGCAAGCCGGTCGCGGTGCGCGGCACTGCCCTGTCGGTGACCGTTCCGGAGGGTGGGGGCGAACTGCGTCTGCGCTACGCCGGGACCCTGCCGCCTCTCACGCCGGAATCGCGTGGTGGGGGAGGCGGAGCGGAGGGCGCCTATCTGCCTGCCGGCACCGGTTGGATTCCGACTCCCGAAAGCGGCGCGGCGGAGCCGCCCTCCTGGCGCCTGTCGGTCCGCGTGCCGGGGCCTTTCGTCGCGGTGGCGACGGGGCGTCTGGTGGAGGAGACGCGCGATGATGACAGCTACACCGCGACCTTCGCGGAGGAGCGCGGCGTCGAGGAGCCGTCGCTCTTCGCCGGGGTGTGGCAGGTGACGGAGCGGATGCATAACGGATTGCGCCTGCGCACCTACTTCCATCCGGAACAGGCCCCGCTGGCCGACGAGTATCTGGACCTCAGCGCCCGGACCGTCGACGCGCAGGCGGCGCGGATCGGCGCCTATCCCTTCGCCGGATTCGCGATCCTCTCGGCCCCGCTGCCGGTCGGTCTGGGCTTTCCGGGGCTGACCTACATCGGGCGTTCGGTGATGCCGCTGCCCTTCATCCGCGCCCAGTCGCTGCCCCACGAGATCCTGCACAACTGGTGGGGCAATGGGGTGCGCGTCGGCGGAGACGGCAACTGGCCCGGCAACTGGTCGGAGGGGCTGACCACCTTCATGGCCGACTACGCGGCGGCCGAGGCGCGTGGGGAGGACGCGGCGCGGGCGATGCGGCTGGACTGGCTGCGCGATTACGCCGCCCTGCCGGCGGAGCGCGATTCCGCCCTGACCGATTTCCGGGCCAAGGTCCACGACGCCGCCCAGATCGTCGGCTACGGCAAGGCGGCGATGCTGTTCCATATGCTGCGCGCCGAGATCGGGGCGGAGGCCTTCGACGCCGGCATCCGCCGCTTCTGGGAGGAGAAGCGCTTCCAGGATGCGGGGTGGGACGATCTGCGCCACGCCTTCGCGGAGGCGTCGGGGCACGACCTCGGCCCCTTCTTCGCGCAGTGGCTGACCCGCGTCGGGGCGCCGACGCTGGAACTGGTAGCGGCGAAGGCCGACGGCGACGGGGTGGCGCTGACCCTGCGCCAGAGCGAGCCGGCCTATGGCCTGACCGTTTCGGTGGAGGTGCAAACCGCGGCGGGAATGGAGCGCCTTGCCGTCCGCCTCGACGGACGCGAAACGACCGTGACGATCCGGACCGCCGCCGCGCCGCGGGCGCTGGCGGTCGATCCGGGCTTCGGCCTGTTCCGCCGTCTGGCGCCGGGGGAGGCGCCGCCGACCCTGCGCGACGTGACGCTGGACCACGCGGCCACCACCGTCATCGCCGCCGACGACGGTCCCGCGGCGGAGGCCGCCCGCGCGCTGGCCGAGCGGCTGGCGGACGGCACGCCGCGGATCGCCACTGCCAACCGCATTGATCCCGCTGCTCCGCTCGCCGTGATCGGGACGGCGGGGGAGGTGGAGAGATTATTGACCCGGCTCGGCCTGCCGCCGCTGCCGGACAGCCTCGCAGGGCGTGGGACGGCGCGGGTGTGGACCGCGCGCACGCCGCAGGGCCGCCCGCTGCTGGCGGTGACGGCGGACGACGCGGCGGCGCTCCAGGCGCTGCTGCGCCCGCTGCCCCATTACGGGCGGCAGAGCTGGCTGGTCTTCGAGGGCGCCCGCGCCGTGGACCGCGGCGTCTGGCCCGCTGGCGACAGCCCGCTGCGTGTGTCTTTCGAGTAGCCTCGCCCGCCCGGCAGCTGTCCATGGAGCATACCCCGCCTTTGCCTGTTGTAGGGGAAACGGCGCGCGATGCGCGCGTTCTGCGGGAGAATGCACATGTCTCGGATGACGAAGACTTTCCTCGGAACCTTGGCCGGCGTCGGCGTGGCGGCGGCGCTGGCGCTGCCCGTGGCGGCGGCCCCCGGCGACATCCACACGGTGACCGGCGAGAAGGTGAACCTGCGCGCGGCCCCCTCCGACAATGCCTCGGTCCGCTCCACGGTCACCCGCGGCGACGAGGTGATCGAGCTGAAGCAGGAGGGCAGCTGGATCGGCGTGCGCTCGATGCGCACCGGCGAGGAGGGCTGGGTCTTCGGCGACCTCGTGAAACGGCAGACGCCGAGCACGCTGGGCGGCGCGTCCTCCGCGGCGTCGGACGCCGGGTTCGGGCGGATCTCCTCGGGATTCGACGGGCTGCTGGCGGGCATCAACAACCAGCTCGGCTACCGCTTCGCGGAGCGGGTCGAGCAGTCGGGCAACGGCGCGCTGCGCGTCATCCCGACCCAGGAATGGCTCTACAACACCAGCCGCGAGGCCAAGATCTACGCGGCGCTGGCCCTCTACGAGATGTGGAAGAACCACAACAACGGGCGTCCGGTGAGCGTGGCGCTGGGTTCCCCCGGCTCCTCGGCCATCGCCATCGAGGATTCGGGGCGGGGGCCGGAGCTGTCGCTGCCCATGATGGGCGCCTCGAAGTAAAGGGGGTTTCGCGGCGGGGAGGGCATGACGCCGTCCCCCCCGCGCCCCATTCTTGATCCGCATCAACGCCAGCACTCCCCGCCGCCGTCCAAATGCCGCTGTGGCAGGCCGAAGGGGCGGGGACGATGAAGTACGTCGATGAATTCCGGGACGCGGCGCTGGCCCGCGGCATCGCCACCGCCATCGCGCGGGAGGCGGCGAGCGGGCGGACCTATCACCTGATGGAGTTCTGCGGCGGCCACACCCACGCGGTGTCCCGTTACGGCATTCCCGACCTGCTGCCGGACAACGTGCGGATGATCCATGGGCCGGGCTGTCCGGTCTGCGTCCTGCCGGTGGGGCGGATCGACGACGCCATCGCCATCGCACGCCAGCCCGGCGTGATCCTGTGCACCTACGGCGATGTGCTGCGCGTGCCGGGATCGGGGCGGATCAGCCTGCTGAAGGCGAAGGCCGAGGGGGCGGACGTGCGGATGGTCCTGTCGACCCTGGACGCCCTGCGCATCGCCGAGGAGAATCCGGACTGCGACGTCGTCTTCCTCGCCATCGGCTTCGAGACGACCACACCGCCGACCGCGGTGGCCGTCCACGCCGCCCAGGCCAAGGGCTTGCGGAATTTCAGCGTCTTCTGCAACCACGTCCTGACCCCCGCGGCCATCCGGGGCATCATGGACAGCCCAGAGGTGCGCAGCATGGGCACACTGCCGCTCGACGGCATCGTCGGGCCGGCGCACGTCTCCGTGGTCATCGGCAGCCGCCCGTACGAGTTCGTTGCGGAGGCCTACCGCAAGCCGGTGGTGATCGCCGGGTTCGAGCCGCTGGACGTGCTCCAGGCCATCCTCATGCTGATCCGGCAGGCGAACGAGGGGCGGGCGGAGGTGGAGAACCAGTTCACCCGCGCCGTGACCCCGGACGGCAACCGGAAGGCCCAGCGGATCGTCGCCGATACCTTCGACGTGCGTCCCGGCTTCGAATGGCGCGGCCTCGGCTCGCTTCCCGACAGCGGCTTGCGGTTGAAGGAGGCGTTCGCCGCCTTCGACGCGGAGCGGCGCTTCGCCGTGCCGGGGCGCGCGGTGCCCGACCACAAGGGCTGCGAGTGCGGCGACATCCTGCGCGGGGTGAAGAAACCCAGCGATTGCAAGCTGTTCGGCACGGTCTGCACGCCGGAGAATCCGATGGGCTCCTGCATGGTGTCGGCGGAAGGCGGCTGTGCCGCCCATTACACCTATGGGCGCTTTCGCGACCACCGACAAGCGGTGCCGTAACCGTTGGTTTCAACCGCGAACGGTTTGTCACGAAACATTTCGTCGGGGAAGCTATTCGCTCCTTGCACGGCTAACCTTTTGCGGGGGTTCGGAGGAGGCTGATAGGTTCGTTCCCGAACAAAAGAACAGGAGGGGACTTCCCGCATGAAACGCCGTTCATTCCTTGCCAGCGCCGGTGTCGGCGTCGCGGCCAGCACCCTGGCGGCTCCGGCCATCGCGCAGAGCACCCCGGAAGTGCATTGGCGCCTCGCTTCCAGCTTTCCGAAGAGCCTGGACACCATCTATGGCGCCGCCGACGTGATTTCACGCCGCGTCGCCGCCATCACCGACAACAAATTCACGATCCGCCCCTTTGCCGCCGGTGAGATCGTCCCCGGCCTCCAGGTGCTCGACGCCGTGCAGAACGGCACGGTCGAGTGCGGCCACACCGCCAGCTATTATTATGTCGGCAAGGACCCAACCTTCACCTTCGATTCGACGGTGCCGTTCGGCCTGAACGCGCGCCAGCAGAACGCCTGGATTCTCCAGGGCGGCGGCATGGAACTGCTGCGCGACTTCTTCAAGGGCTACAACGTCGTCAACTTCCCGGCGGGCAACACCGGCACCCAGATGGGCGGCTGGTTCCGCAAGGAGATCAAGACGGTCCAGGACCTGAGCGGTCTGAAGTTCCGCATCGGCGGCTTCGCCGGTCAGGTGCTGACCAAGCTGGGCGTCGTGCCGCAGCAGATCGCCGGCGGCGACATCTACCCGTCGCTGGAAAAGGGCACCATTGACGCCGCCGAGTGGATCGGCCCCTACGACGACGAGAAGCTGGGCTTCAACAAGGTCGCCAAATACTACTATTACCCCGGCTGGTGGGAAGGCGGCCTGAACGTGTCGCTTCTGGTCAACCAGCAGAAGTGGGAAGAGCTGCCGAAGCCCTATCAGGCGGCGCTGGAAGCGGCCTGCTTCGAGGCGCTGGCCATCATGAACGCCAAGTACGACTCCGACAACCCCGCCGCCCTGAAGCGTCTGGTCGCCGGCGGCGCCCAGCTCCGTCCCTTCCCGCGCGAGGTGATGGAGGCCTGCTACAAGGCGGCCTACGAACTGTACGACGAGACGGCCAAGAACAACCCGAAGTTCGCTAAGATCTACGAGCCGTGGAAGAAGTTCCGCGACGAGGAGTATCTGTGGTTCCGCGTTGCCGAGAACAGCTTCGACAACTTCACCTTCACCGCCGGGCAACGTCGTTGATCAAAGGCCGGTAAGGGAGGAGCGGTGCGGCGCTTCGCGGCGCCGCACCGTTTCGGCCGCTACTGGGCGGCCACTTTCTGGGACAGGCGTTGCAGATCCTGCGACGCGCGGTCGGCGATGCGCTGGGCGGCCACCAGCGTGTCCGTCAGATTGCCGACGTCCGGCGCGATCTCGCCCGCGGCGTCGGACATCTCGTTCAGGGCCTTCACCGCGCTGTCGATCAGGCGGATGACCAGCCCTGCAGGGCCGTCGGCGTTGTCGTACCCAGCCATTCCAAAATCTCCATGGTTGCGCAACCCAGCCCGAACGACACGGGGACGAGTTTCCATGGAGGCCACAGGATGCGCAAGACGCTTGTTGCCGTGTGTTTCCTTCTCCCCCCTGGGGAGAAGGTCAGGATGAGGGGGGCGCCGAAGGCGCGCCAAGCAAGCACCTCAAGAGCGTTCTCCCCGCCCTCCCGGGCGCAAACGCCCCCTCACCCAACCCTCTCCCCAGGGGGGAGAGGGCTTTTTATCAGTGGATGCCCGGCGCCTCCTGCCCGGTGCTCGCCACATATTCGGTGTAGCCGCCGCCGTACTGGTGGATGCCCTCCGGTGTCAGCTCCAGCACCCGGTTCGACAGGGCGGCCAGGAAATGGCGGTCGTGCGAGACGAACAGCATGGTGCCCTCATAGGCGCCCAGCGCCGAGATCAGCATCTGCTTGGTGTCGAGGTCGAGGTGGTTGGTCGGCTCGTCCAGCACCAGGAAGTTGGGCGGGTTGAACAGCATGGTCGCCATGACCATCCGGGCTTTCTCGCCGCCGGACAGGACCCGGCACTTCTTCTCCACATCGTCGCCGGAGAAGCCGAAGCAGCCGGCCAGCGCGCGCAGCGACCCCTGGCTCGCCTGCGGGAAGGACGCCTCCAGCGATTCGAAGATGGTCTTGTCGCCGTCGAGCAGGTCCATGGCGTGCTGGGAGAAATAGCCCATCCGCACGCTGCCGCCGACCGCGACGGTGCCGCTGTCCGGCTCGGTGGCACCCGCCACCAGCTTCAGCAGCGTCGATTTGCCGGCGCCGTTGACGCCCATGACGCACCAGCGCTCCTTGCGGCGGATCGTCAGGTCCAGCCCCTCGTAGATGGTCCGGCTGCCGTAGCCCTTGTGCACGTTCTTCAGCACAGCGACGTCGTCGCCCGAGCGCGGGGCCGGCGGGAAGTCGAAGGTCACGATCTGGCGGCGCTTGGGCGGCTCGAAGCGCTCGATCTTGTCGAGCTTCTTCACCCGGCTCTGGACCTGGCTGGCGTGCGAGGCGCGGGCCTTGAAGCGCTCGATGAACTTCAGCTCCTTGGCCAGCATGGCCTGCTGGCGCTCGAACTGCGCCTCCTGCTGCTTCTCGCGCAGCGCCCGCTGGCGCTCGTAGAAGCCGTAGTCGCCGGAGTAGCTGGTCAGCGACCCGCTGTCGATCTCGATGATCTTGTTGACGATGCGGTTCATGAACTCGCGGTCGTGCGAGGTCATCAGCAGGGCGCCCTCGAAGCCCTTGAGGAAGCCCTCCAGCCAGATCAGGCTTTCGATGTCCAGATGGTTGCTCGGTTCGTCGAGCAGCATGACCTCGGGCCGCATCAGCAGGATGCGGGCCAGCGCCACGCGCATCTTCCAGCCGCCGGACAGCATGCCGACGTCCATGTCCATCATTTCCTGGCTGAAGCTGAGGCCGGCGAGCACCTCGCGCGCCTTGCCCTCCAGCTCGTAGCCGCCCAGCTCGTCGAAGCGGGCCTGGACCTCGCCGTAGCGCTCGATGATGGCGTCCATCTCGTCGGCGCGGTCGGGGTCGGCCATGGCGGCCTCCAGCTCGGCCAGCTCGGCGGCGACGGTGCTGACCGGGCCGGCGCCGTCCATCACCTCGGCGACGGCGGAGCGGCCGGACATCTCGCCGACGTCCTGGTTGAAGTAGCCGATGGTCGCCTGCTTCTCGATCGCCACCTGACCGGTGTCCGGCAAATCCTCGCCGGTGATCATGCGGAACAGCGTCGTCTTGCCCGCCCCGTTGGGACCGACCAGCCCGATCTTTTCGCCCCGGTTCAACGCCGCCGATGCTTCGAGGAAGAGGATTCGGTGACCATTCTGCTTGCTGATGTTGTCGAAGCGGATCATGTGAGGCTGCGTTCCTGCGGCGTTGTTCCCATGGCGTGGCGGGGGCTCTTATGCCACAGGATGCGCGGTGCGATGGAGTCCTGATCGGTGCCATGCGAAAATCGCAATCCGAAAACAGTGTCATGGGAAGGATCGCCGTCATGGGGCGTCCGCCGCAGGTTTGGGACTATTGGCGTCCCGTCGGCAGCGGCATCGTCGAGTTGGGGACGGTGCGCGGCTGCGACGTGGCCTTGCCGGTGCATTTCCATCGCGAGGACCAGCTGACCTTCGTCCTGGCGGGGCGGCGGCGCTTCGTCATCGCGGGCGAACTGTGCGAGGCCGGTCCCGGCGAGGGTGTGCACATCCCGGCGGGAGCGCCGCATCGATCGCTGTGCGGGGCGGACGAGGTCGTCTGCATCAACCTCTACACGCCGCCGGGCCTGTACGCCGCGCCGGAAGTGATCGCCGCGCTGGCCGGGCACTGGCGGGGGACAGGCGGGCTGGGCTGGGCCGACCTGACGCGGATCGCCGAAGACCACCGTCGCTTCATCGGGACCGGGGTGGAACCCGCATCCGCGTTCACGGGGGGCGAGGCGTGGGACAGCGTCGGCGACGCGGCCCGCCGCGCCGGGATGAGCCGCGAGGGTTATTCCCGCCGGTTCCGCAAGCACCATAGCGTGCCGCCCCATGCCTTTGGGCTTCAGGAGCGGCTGAACGAGGCGCGGTTGCTGCTCCGCGCGGGGGAGCCCATCGCCGCGGTCGCGGCGGACACCGGATTCACCGACCAGAGCCATCTGGGGCGCTGCTTCCGCCGCGCCTTCGGCGTGACGCCGGGCCGCTACCGGGCCGGCTAGGTCACATCCGTACCAGACCGCCGCCGGCCCGCCTGCTACCCATCCGCCCGAGAGCGCCGCACGGACACGGGTCCGGCGGCGCGGCCACAGGCAAGCTTGGGAGCATGGCATGTCCATCGCAGTGTCCGCCGTCTCGTACCTCCTGGTGATCGGCGCCGGGGTCAGCGTCGCGTTGCAACAGGTCCTCAACGCCAATCTGCGGACCGACCTCGGCTCGCCCTGGTGGGCGGGCTTCGTCAGCTACGTCGTCGGCATGCTGGCGATGCTGGCGGTGGCACTCCTCGCGCCCGGACCCCGCCTCGCCGAAGCGGTGGGCGGGGTGGGGTCGTGGGTCACCTGGACCGGCGGGCTGTTCGGGGCGCTGTTCATCGGGACGGCCATCCTGATGGTGCCCCGATTGGGAGCGGCGACGGTGCTGGCGCTGATCGTGGTCGGCCAGATGCTCGGCTCGCTCGCCTTCGACCATGTCGGCCTGCTCGGCCTGCCGCAGCAGCCGATAAGCCCGACCCGGCTGGCCGGCGCCGCCTCCCTGATCCTCGGCGTCGTCCTGATCCGCCTGTAGGAGCCGTCTCAGGTCCGGTGCAGGGCGAAGCCCGACGCGCCGGGGGCTTCCAGACCGGGGCGGAGTTCGAGGCTGGGGATCGCATAGTCGCCGCCGTTCTGGCGGCGGAAGGGGATCGGCGCTGTCGTCTCCAGCGTGCGCATCCGCTCCCGCAATCGCTCCGCCGCCCGCGCGAAGCCGGCCTCGTCGAAGCGGTCCACCCGGTAGGCGACGAAGGGCGGCAGCACGTCGTAACCGGGGTAATGCAGGATGCCGTGGTTGATCGGGAACAGCAGGTCGTCGATCGGGCCGTTGATGCCGCGCGGCGCGTAATGCTCGGCCCAGCCGCCCGTCGTCACCACCAGCATGGCGCGCTTGCCGGCGAAACGGCCCTCGCCGTAGCGGTCGCCCCAGCGCCGGTCGCTGTGCTCGCCGACGCCATAGGCGAGGCCGTAGGCGTAGACGCGGTCGACCCAGCCCTTGAGGATCGCCGGCATGGTGAACCACCAGAGCGGGAATTGCAGGATCAGCGCGTCGGCCCACAGCAGCTTCTCCTGCTCGGCCTTCACATCGTCGGTCAGCGCGTCGGCGGCGAAGGCGGCGCCCGAGGCGGCGGCCACCTTCAGGCGCTCGCCCACGCCGAGGCTGGGGAAGTCGGCGTGGTCGACCGTGGCCTTCCAGTTCATGGCGTAGAGGTCGGAGACCCGCACGGCGTGGCCTCGCGCCTCCAGTTCCGCGACGGCGGCGTCGCGCAGGGCGGCGTTGAGGGAGCGGGGGTCGGGATGGGCGAAGACGATCAGCACGTTCATCACAGGCACCTGTTCGCTTGAAGCACGTGCGTTCCAAGCTATGCGTGCGGCGATTGATCCGGTAGATAAAGTGAATGGATAGAACTCTGCCGTAAAATGGATCAATCGAACGTCACGCTGGACCGCATGCGCAGCTTCGTGCGCGTCGCCGAACGAGGAAGCCTGTCGGCGGTGGCGCGCGAATTGGCCATCGGGCAATCGAGCGTCACCCGGCACATCCGCGAGTTGGAGGAGGCGCTGGGCGTCGCCCTGTTCAGCCGGACCACCCGGCGCGTCGCGCTGACCGCGGAGGGCGAGCGCTATTACGCCAACGCCGTCCAGATCCTGCGCCTCGTCGAACAGGCGGGCGACGAGGCGTGCGACACTGGCCGCGCCTCGGCCGGAACGGTGCGGGTGTCCTGCACGGCGGCGCTCGGCGTCCGGCACATCAGCCGGCTGATCTTCGCCTTCCAGGACCGCCATCCGGACATTGCCGTCGATCTCGGCCTGACCGACGAGCGCATCGACCTCGTCCGCGACGGCGTGGACATCGCCATCCGCCTCGGCCCGCTGACCGACAGCTCCCTGAGGCGGCGGGCGCTGGGGCTGAGCCGGCGCGTTCTCGTCGGGGCGCCGGCCTGTCTGGTGCGGCACGGCCGACCGACGACGCCGGACGACCTCGCGGGGTTCGAGGGCGTCCGCATGTCGAACATCGCGGGGAGCGACCGGCTGACGCTCGAAGGGCCGGACGGTGCCCTCCACGCCGTTTCCCTGAGGGGACGGCTGCGGGTCGATCACGGGTTGGCCGCGCGCGAGGCCTACCTCGCCGGGCGCGGCATCGGCCCGGCCCATGTCTGGCTGGTCGACGACCTGCTCGCCGATGGCCGCCTGGAGCTTCTCCTGCCGGACCACGCGCCGCCCGCCGTGCCGCTCAACCTGCTGATCGTGCCGGAACGGGCCGGCATCGCGCGGGTCCGGCTGCTGGTGGAGTTCCTGGCGGAGACGGTCGCGACCATCCCCGGGATCGAGCGGTCGTCCCGGGGATAGCCATCACAGGGCCTTGGCGATCGGTTACGGGGTCGCCCCCTCGGTCACCGCCCCCTTTCTTATCGCCAGGCTGCGGCGCGGCAGGCGCAGGTGCCCGTTGAGGACGAGGTGGGCGACGAGTCCGATCAGCAGGCCCCAGAACGTCCCGCCGATGCCGAGCAGCTTGATGTTCGCGGCTGACGCCAGGAAGGTGATCAGCGCCGCCTCGCGGGACGCCGGGTCGGCCATCGCCCCGGCCAGGCTGCCGCCGATGGTGCCGAGCAGCGCCAGACCGGCGAGCGCGGTGATGAAGGTCGCGGGAAACGCCATGAAGACGGCGGCCAGCGTCACCCCGAACACGCCGACGAGCACGTAGAAGACACCCGCCGCGATCCCGGCGATCCAGCGCTTGGACGGGTCCTCATGCGCCTCCTTGCCGGTGGCGATGGCGGCGGTGATGGCGGCGATGTTGAAGGCGTGGGAGCCGAACGGGGCCATGAGCAGCGAGCCGAGGCCGGTCACGGTCACGATGGGGTTGGCGCTCGTCTTGAAGCCGTCGTTCCGCAGGACCAGCATCCCCGGCATGTACTGGCCGGACAGCGTGATCAGGAACAGCGGCAGCGCGACGGACAGCAAGGCGTTCAGCGAGAATTCCGGCGCGGTGAAAACCGGGGCGGCGAACTCCAGCGACAGGCCCGACAGATCGACGCGGCCCTGCGTCAGCAGGAAGGCCAGTCCGAGGACGAGGATGCCCACCACGGCGTAGCGGGCGGAAAACCGCTTCAGCGCGACATAGGCGACGATCAGCAGGCCGACCAGCAGCGGATCGACGCTGGCGCCGCCGAATGCCCCGATACCGAAAGGCAGCAGGATGCCGGCGAGGAGGCCGGAGGCGATGCCGGGCGGGATCAGCCGGATGACCTTCTCGAAGCAGCCCGACAGGCCGAGCGCGACGAAGGCCGCCGCCGAGATCATGTAGGCGCCGACCGCCTCGGCGTGGGGCGTCGTCGCCAGCGCGGTGACGAGGAACGCCGCGGCCGGGGTGGACCAGGCGGTGATGATCGGCTCGCGATGGCGCCAGCTCAGGAACAGCCCGGTCAACCCGACGCCGATGGAGACCGACCAGACCCAGGAGGCGGTGAGGTCGGGGTCCAGGCCCGCGACCTTCGCCGCCTGGAAGACCAGGATGAAGGTGCCGCCGTAATTGACGATGACCGAGATCAGGCCCGCCACGACGGGGTGGGTGAGGTCGTTAAGGCGGATGGGAGCGAAATTGGGTGGCATGGTTGCGCGGGACCTCCGGACGGTTCGGGCCGCAAGGGCAATGAGCGGCCTTGACAACTACCCGGACAATGGCCTGATGTGCCCATCCACTTTTCCCAAGAAGGCCAGACCAATTGTTCCGGCATTCCCAACTCGAGTCCGTGAAGGCGTGGATCGCCAATCCCGCCCACGCGGCGATGCCGCTCCACGCGCGGATTCAGCGGGCCGTCCGACAGCTCATCGTCGACGGCGCGCTCGGGCCGGGCAAGCCGCTGCCCGCCTCGCGCGCGCTCGCCGCCTCGCTGGGGGTGTCGCGCGACACGATCGAGGCGGCCTACGCCCAGCTTCACGCCGAAGGCTTCATCGACCGGCGCGTAGGCAGCGGCAGCTTCGTCGCGGAGATCACCGAGTTCACCCCCGGCCGACGCCTGCCCCGGCGTGACACGTTCCCGAGCGATCAGGCACCGGCTCTCAGCCGCCGCGGGGCCGCCGTGTTCGAGGGCGGCGGCGTGCGCGAGATGCCGGTGCCGCGGCCCTTCGCCCACGGCGTTCCGGAAACTTGGACCTTTCCGCTCGCGCTCTGGGAGCGGCTGGAACGGCAGGTGCGCAAGGAGGTCGGCGCGCAAAGCCTGTTCCACGGCGATCCGCAGGGGACCGAACCGCTGCGCCGCGCCATCGCCGATTATGTGAACCTGGAACGCGGCGCGCGCGCCACCGCCGACCGCGTCCTGGTGCTGACCAGCTCGCAACAGGCGATGGCGCTCTGCGCGAGCATGCTGCTCGATCCTGGCGACGGCATCTTCCTGGAGGACCCGGCCTATTACGGGGCGCGCAAGGCGTTCGAGGCGGCGGGGCTGGACTGCGTTCCGATCCGCGTCGACCGGCAGGGCATCGTCGTCGACCAGATCCTGGCCGAGCCGGGCAGGGCGAAGGCGGTGTTCCTGACGCCGTCCCACCAGTTCCCGACCGGTGCCACTCTGGCGCTGGACCGTCGTCTGGCTCTGATCGAGTGGGCGGCCCGGCATCAGGCCTGGATCATCGAGGACGACTACGACAGCGAGTTCCGCTACGCGGGCAAGCCGACGGCCTGCGTGCAGGGGCTCGATCCGCATGGCCGCACCATCTACATCGGCACCTTCACCAAATCGCTCTTTCCCGGATTGCGGATCGGCTACGCCGTGCTGCCGTCGCCGCTCGTGAAGCCGATGACCGTCGCGCGCACCCTGCTGGATGGCCATACGGCGCCGATGGCGCAGCTCACGCTGGCCCGCTTCATGGAGGGCGGGCATTTCGGGGCGCATGTGCGGACCATGCGCGGCGTCTACGCCGAGCGCCTCGACGCGCTGGCGGGTCTCGTCGCCAAGCACCTGTCGGATTTCGTCGAGCCGCAGGTTCCCATCGGCGGTCTGCAGATGCCCTGCCTGCTGACCGGCGACCTTACGGAGCGCGTCGCTGTCGACGCGGCGCGGCGGGCCGGGATCGAACTGCTCGGCCTGTCGGCGCTGCACGCCGCCGGCGACGGCAAGCCCGGTTTCCTGATGGGCTTCGCGGCCTACACGCCTTTCGAGATCGAGGCCGCGGTCAGGACGCTGGAGAAGGCGTTTCGCGCGGCGGCGAGGCGATAGGCTGGCCGGAAGCCCTGTGTCGGATGATTGGTCTGGGCACCTGCTGGAAAGTGGCGGGGTATAGCGGGCCATTTTCCTGCTATTGGGGAGCCGACCAATCCACGACGTTCCCCGCGCGGGAAGGGAGGGCGCTTCATGCACAAGACAGCGGTGGCGATCCGGCACGTCCATTTTGAAGACCTCGGCATCTTCGGCGCGGTGCTGTCGGATGCCGGCTACACGGTGCGTTATCACGATCTCGACGCGGCGCCTTTCGCGACGCTTGATCCGCTGGAGCCGGATTTGCTGATCGTCCTCGGCGGTCCCGTCGGGGTCTATGAAAGCGACGCCTACCCGTATCTCGCCGAGGAATCCTCACTCCTGATGGCGAGGCTGGCCGCGGAGCGCCCGACGCTCGGCATCTGCCTGGGTGCGCAGCAGATCGCCACGGCGCTCGGCGCGGCGGTGCGCCCGATGGGCCACAAGGAAATCGGCTTCGGCCCGCTTACGCTGACCGATGCCGGGAGGGCTGGGCCGCTTCGTCATCTGGAGGGTGTCCCGGTGCTCCACTGGCACGGGGACGCTTTTCAGATCCCCGCCGGGGCGGAGAGCTTGGCGTCGACGCCGCTCTGCGCAACCCAGGGGTTCGCGGTTGGCCGCCATGCGCTGGCCCTGCAATTCCATCCGGAGGTCGATGTGGCCGCCGGCATCGAGCGATGGCTGACGGGGCATGCCGCCGAATTGGCGGGGGCCGGCATCGACCCGCGCGTGCTGCGTGGGCAAGCGGCGCGGATCGGCCCGGAGTTGCGCGAGGCCGGGCGAAAGATGCTGGCCGAGTGGCTTCAGGGTGTGGCCTGACCCTGTGCGGCGAGGCGGGATGGGATTTTCACCGATCTGCACGACGTTGCCGATCTGTGGCGCCGATCTGTGGCACAGTCCGCTCCAACGAGCCGCCTCACAGGGAACTTGGCAGGGAACTTGAATGAACGACGCAGCAAGGAACGTGCTGATCGACGGCATGGAGCGTTGGAGTGCCTTCATCGAAGCGAACGCCTCCTGGGCGGAGGTGATCTTCTTCCTGTGCGCCTTCGCGGAGTCCCTGGCCTTCGTCGGGTTCGTGGTGCCGGGCGTGGTGCTGATCGCCGCGGGAGGCGCGCTGGTCGCCTCCGGTGCCCTCGGCTTCTGGCAGGTCTATGTTGCCCTCGCGCTGGGCGCGGTGCTGGGCGACGCCGTGTCCTACTGGCTCGGCCGGGTGTTCGGCGATCGTGTCCCGGTCGTCTGGCCGTTCCGCCAGCGGCCCGAGCTTCTGGAGCGGGGCAGCCGCTTCTTCCTGCGCCACGGTGGCAAGAGCGTGTTCCTCGCCCGCTTCCTCGGCCCGCTGCGGCCGGTGGTGCCGATCACCGCCGGGATGATGGCGATGCCCCACCACAGCTTCCAGACCGCCAACCTGCTGTCCGCGGTGATCTGGGTGCCCCTGATGATGGCGCCCGGCATCGCCATTGCGAAAGGGGTCGGCATCGACGAACTCCTGTCCGGCGCCAGGGCGACGCCGGCCGTTACCCGGAATGGAGGCGACACGCCCTGCGTGCCGGCGCCGCCGATTTCCGGCGAGCCGTCCCGCTGCTGACCGCCCTTATGGACCGCATTTGGAGTAGCCGCAGTTCAGGCAGTTGTCGCAGCCTTCCTGCCGGATCAGGCCGGGCTGGCCGCATTTCGGGCATTGCCGGAGATTGGTCGGTTCGGTTCCGATGACCACGGCCGCGGAATTGCGTTCGAAGTCGGCGGATGGAGGTGCGCTCGGCGCCCCGTCGTTCGGCAGCATGCCGATGGCTTTCAGATGCCGTTCGATCACGTCGCCGATGGCCGCAAGCAGCGAAGGGACGTAGCGGCCCTGCATCCAGGCGCCGCCGCGCGGGTCGAAGACCGCCTTCAACTCCTCCACCACGAAGCCGACCTCGCCGCCGCGGCGGAACACCGCGGAGATCATCCGCGTCAGCGCCACCGTCCAGGCGTAATGTTCCATGTTCTTGGAGTTGATGAAGACCTCGAAGGGCCGGCGGCGGCCGTCCTCCACGATGTCGTTGATGGTGATGTACATGGCGTGGTCGCTGTCCGGCCAGCGCACCTTGTAGGTTTCGCCCGGCAGGGTCTCCGGACGGTCGGGCGGCTTGGCCATCGGAACGGGAGGCGAGGCCGCCCCTTCCTTCTTCACTGACAGGACGGAGCCGGTGACCGCGTTCGGGCGGTAGGTGGTGCAGCCCTTGCAGCCCAGCTCGTAGGCCTGCCAGTAGACGTCCTTGAAGGCGTCGAAGGGCAGGTCCTCCGGACAGTTGATGGTCTTGGAGATGGAGCTGTCCACATGGCGCTGCGCGGCCGCCTGCATCACCACATGCTCCGCCGGGGTCAGGGACTGCGCGTCCACGAACCAGTCGGGCAGGGGGGCGTCGTTGCCGAACCGCGCGCGGAACAGGCGGTAGGCGTGGTCGCTCACCTCCTCCGTGCGGCGGGTGCCGTCGGGCATCAGGACGGTGCGCTCGTAGCTGTACGAAAAGACCGGCTCGATCCCCGACGACACGTTGTCGGCGAACAGCGAGATCGTGCCCGTCGGCGCGATGGAGGTCAGAAGGGCGTTGCGGATGCCATGCTCGGCGATCAGGGCGCGCACGTCCTCGTCCAGCCCACGCACCATCGGGGCGTTCGGATAGGCGTCGCGGTCGTAGAGCGGGAAGGCGCCCTTCTCCGCGGCGAGCAGGGCGGAAGCGCGGTAGGCCTCGTTGCGGATGATCCTCAGCCAGGACTCGGTCAGCGCCACCGCCGCCTCGCCGCCGTAGCGCGCGCGGCAGAGGATCAGCGCGTCGGCCAGCCCGGTGACGCCCAGCCCGATGCGGCGCTTGGCGTGGGCCTCCTGCGCCTGCGGTTCCAACGGGAAGCGCGAGGCGTCGACCACATTGTCCATCATCCGCACGGCGAGCGCCGTCAGCTCCTTCAGCCGGTCTGTATCGAGCCGGGCCGTCTCCTCGAACGGGTCGAGCACCAGGGCGGCGAGGTTGATCGAGCCGAGCAGGCAGGCGCCGTAGGGGGGCAGCGGCTGCTCCCCGCAGGGGTTGGTGGCGGAGATGGACTCGCAATAGCCCAGGTTGTTCTGCCCGTTCACCCGGTCGATGAAGATGACGCCCGGCTCCGCATAGGCGTAGGTGGCCTGCATGATGCGGTCCCACAGGCCGCGGGCCCGCACCTCGCGGTGGACCTGCCCGTCGAAAACCAGCGGCCAGGGCCGGTCCTCGCGCACGGCGTCCATGAAGGCGTCGGTGACCAGGACCGACAGGTTGAACATGCGCAGCCGGCCGGGCTCGCGCTTGGCGTCGATGAAATCCTCGATGTCGGGGTGGTCGCAGCGCAGGGTCGCCATCATCGCGCCGCGCCGGGCGCCCGCCGACATGATGGTCCGGCACATGCTGTCCCACACGTCCATGAAGGACAGCGGGCCGGAGGCGTCGGCGCCCACGCCCTTCACGAGGGCGCCCTTGGGCCGCAGGGTGGAGAAGTCGTAGCCGATGCCGCCGCCCTGCTGCATGGTCAGCGCCGCTTCGCGCAGATGGGCGAAGATGGCGCCGAGGTCGTCCTCGATCCGTCCCATGACGAAGCAGTTGAACAGCGTCACCGTCCGCCCGGTGCCGGCCCCGGCCAGGATGCGCCCGGCGGGCAGGAATTCGAAACGGGACAGCGCCCGTTCGAAGCGCGGCGCCCAGACCTGAGGATCGGACTCGGGCGCGGCGAGCGCCGTGGCGACGCGGCGCCAGGTGTCGGCGACGGTCTGGTCGATGGGATCGCCCGCGGCGGACTTGAAGCGGTACTTCATGTCCCAGATCCGCTGGGAAATTGCGGCGATCCCCGTCATGCGTCCTCCCCTTGCGCGGGCGGCCGGTCCGCAGCGCCGGCCCGCCGACAGCGGTGCCCGAAGAGTAGGGGGCGCCCGCGCGGGGGTCAACCGCGTGGGCGCCCCGGCCGTTCCTCTTGCGTTCCGCCCGTCAGTTGCTGATGCGGTCCCGCTGGTCCGGCATGGCCTTGAGCGTCGCCAGGATGTGCCCGCTGTCGGCGTCAGACCCGCACAGGCCGAGAGCGGTTTCGCCGAAGTCCACGAGGCTGTGGTGGCGCGGGGCGGGTGCCCGCTCCAGCGGCACCAGCCACGCCGCGTGCCCGCGTTCCACCAGGGCGTCGAAATAACCGCGCTGGGTGTGGAACGGGATGTTGGTCTCGCGCGGGTCGCCGATGACGAAGACGCGGCGTTCGGGATCGGGCGGGATGCGGTCGAGCGATGCGGCTGGGTCGAACCAGCCCTGCGGGCGGGCCAACAGCGACCGCAGCCCGCGCGCCTCCAGATAGGCGCGGTAGGCCGGCGCGCCGGAGGAGATGACCGCGCAGCGCAGGTCATTGCGGCGGGCCAGGAACTCGGCGGTCAGCGTGCCGCCGGCGCTGTGCCCGCCCAGCGCCCATGCCGTCACGCCGTAGCGGGCCTTCAGGACGTCGAGCAGGGCGTTCATCAGGGCCGCCTCGCGCGGCGTGTGGCGCGTCGTCCAGAAACGGCCGGAACTGCCGTAGGCGCCGGGCCGGGCGAGGAACAGGAAGGGGATGCGGAACCGCTCCGCCAGGGCGCGCTCCTGATCGATCATGGCGGCGACGCCCAGCCCTTCCTGATGGCCGACGGAGGTCGGCTTGGTCCCCATGATGTCGCCGTGCATCCAGGCCGCGGCGATGGGGTTGGGGCCGGGGGCGGGGCGCAGGCCCGCCGCGTAGTAGCGCAGGCATTCCCCATGCCCGTCGACCTCGACCCAGGCGGCGGTTTCCTGGGCCTCCAGCATGGCGCAGGCCTTGCGGGTGATGGTGACGCCCCCGGTGACCGCGGCGTTGGAGAAGCGTTCCGCGCTCGGCTGCGACTGGGCGTGGGCGTCCGTCGCCATCGACATCGCCAGCACAAGACCGGCGAGAAAGGCGAAGGCCGCGCCCCGGCGCATCAGGACGCGGTTTCGGCCACGTCGGCGGTGACCGGTTCCGCCGCCTTCGGCCGCACGGTCGCCGGGCCGCCCGCGGCGACGACCAGCCGGTCGGTGGCCGCTTCCAGCCGCTCCTCCAGCTCCTTCATGGCCTTGGCGCGGCCCAGACCCGCCGGGATGGGGGGCAGGAACTCCACGATCACGGTGCCGGGCCGCTTGATGAAGCTGTTGCGCGCCCAGTACAGGCCAGCGTTCAGCGCCATCGGCACGATGGGGATTTTGAGATGGTCGTAGAGCACGCCGACGCCGATCCGGTAGGGGCGATAGGCGCCGACGGCGACCCGCGTGCCCTGCGGGAAGATCACGATGGGCCGCCCCTCGTCCCGCACCGGGCGGGCGTTCCGGACCATCGAGGCGACGGCGCGGCCCTTGGCGCCGCGGTCGACGGCGATCATCCGGGATCGGGCGGCGTACCAGCCCCAGATGGGAATCCACAGAAGCTCCCGCTTCAGAATGATCGCCGGATCGTTGACGAGGAAGTGCAGCTTCATCGTCTCCCAGGCCGACTGGTGCTTGGCGGCCAGGAGGAAGGACCCGCTCTGGGGAACATGCTCCCGCCCGCGCACCTCGTAACGGATGCCGACGAGCGTGCGCTCCAACCACGAGACGGTGCCGAAATACCACGTGATCACGCGGATCATGCTGCGTCGCGGCAGCAGCAGCGACCACAGGATGCCGACGCAGATGATCGCCGTCCACACATAGAAGGCGACGTTGAAGGCGAGGGAACGCAGGAAGATCATGGCCGGGAACTTGTCAGGATTCGATCAGCTTCTCAAGCGCGTAGCGAAGCCGCGTCACAATGTATTTGTTGTATTCGGTCATCAGCAGGCTCGCTGTGCCCGGCCACAGCCACCAGTCGTTCAGATGCACGTTGGGGGAGGCGACGGGGTGGGGCACCACCTCAACCTCCGGGATCACCATGCGGAACTCCAGCAGGCTGCGCATCATGTGGTAATTGGCGGTGACCAGCCGCATCGAGCCGTAGCCCTGCGCGCGCAGCCAGTCCGCCGTCTCGTAGGCGTTGCCGACCGTGCTGTCCGCCGAGTAGCCGAGCGTGATGCAGCATTCCATCTCGCCGGGGAACTGGCGGGAGCGTTTCAGAAGCTCCTGCACCTCCAGCCCCTCATAGACTCCGGACACGAACAGCCGGTGCGCCCGCCCATCGGCCAGCAGTTCCAGCCCGGTGCTCAGCCGGCCGCTGCCGCCGGTCAGCACGACGATGGCGTCGGTGTTGCGGGTGGCCTCGGCGCTGCCGGGCGGCGGTGGGGTTCGGGGAATCGACGCGGCGAACCAGAACAGCCCGCCGAGCCACGCCAGCCCGCCCAGCATCGCCAGCAGCAGCAGCCGTCGCAAAGCCCGCAGGACGCGGGCGCGCCGCGAGTGGGCCATCCCTCAGCCTCCGGACCGACGGAGCGGGCCGGCGGTCACGGCATCGACTCCAGCGTGCGCAGCACCGTCCAGCGCGCGGTCAGGGCGGCCAGCAGGCAGGCGGCCAGCGGCACGGCGGCCAGCGCGGCGACGGCCCACCAGGGCGAGGTGGCGAGGTCGGGCAGCAGGCTGGCGTGAAGCCCGGCGGCGGCGTGGCCGATCCCGCCCAGCGTGCCGGCGGCCAGCAGCAGCCCGGTCATCCCGCCGCGCAGGGTCAGGCCGATGACGTGCGATTCGAACTGCCGCGCCACATAGCGATCGGTGGCCCCCATCAGGTGCAGCAGTTCCACCACATGGCGGTGGATGGCGAGGCCGGAGCGCACGGCGAAGATCACCGCCATCACGCCCGCCCCGCCGATCAGCGCGACGATGCCCAGCGCCGCCAGATGCATCGCCCCGGCGAAGCGGCGCAGGTCGGCCAGCCACACCGCGTGGTCGTCCAGCGTGGCGCCGGGGGCGGCGGAGGTCAGGCGCGCGGACAGCGCCGCCGTGTCCACCGGCCCGTTGGTCATCACGTCGATCAGCCGCGGCATCGGCAGCAGCGGGTCGGCGGCCTCCTTGCCCAGCCAGGGTTCGAGCAGCCGCCCGACGTCGCCGCTGGACAGGACGCTGGCGGTCGAAATGCCCGGAGTCGAGCGCAGAACGGTCAGCGCGGCCTCCGTCCGCTCCTCCAGCGGGGCGCCCTGGGCGCTGTCGGGGAGCGGCATGATCTGCACCGTCAGCCCGCCGGCCAGACCACTGTCCCAGCGCCGGGTCATGTCGGAGACGAGCAGGGCTCCGGCCAGCGCCAGCGCCGCCAGATAGACCATCAGCGCGGTCAATCCCATGAGGAAGCGCGAGGTCGGGTCCTTCGCCAGCGGCAGGTCGGAGTTTCGGCGGGTCAGCGGCGGCAGGGCCATGGCGTGTCTCCTTTCCTCCGCGTCAGGCCCAGCGCGAGGCGTGCGCCGGCAGGACGTGCAGGCGTCCGTTCTCCAGCATCAGGCGCGGGTGCTCGAAGCGGCGGATCAGCGCCTCGTTGTGGGAGGCGATGACCACGGTGGTGCCCAGTTTGTGAAGCTCCTCGAACAGATAGAGGAGGCGCATGCCGATGCCGTCGTCGACGTTGCCGGTCGGCTCGTCGGCCAGCAGCAGGCGCGGGCGGTTGATGACCGCGCGGGCGATGGCGACGCGCTGCTGCTGCCCGCCCGACAGGGTGGAGGGCAGGGAGTTCAGATGGTTGCCCAGCCCGACCCAGCGCAGGATCTCCGTGCAGTGCTCCACCACATCCGATTCGCGGGCACCGCCCATGCGCAGCGGCAGCGCCACGTTGTCGAGCGCCGAGAGATGGTCGAGCAGGGCAAAGTCCTGGAACACCACGCCGATCTGGCGGCGCAGCGCCGGCAGGTCGGCGCGCTTGACCCGCGCCATGTCCTTGCCGAACAGGGTGACCAGCCCGCGCGACGGGCGGAGCGCCAGATACATCAGCTTCAGCAGCGACGACTTGCCGGCCCCGCTCGCCCCCGTCATGAAATGGAACGAGCCGGGCGGCAGGGTGAAGCTGATGTCGCGCAGCACCTCCGGTCCGGTGCCATAGCGCAGTCCCACATTCTCGAAACGGATCACGGTCCCACCAAAGGCGCAACGGAAGGCCCCGGCGGCGTCCCGCCGGGTGCGCGGATGGACAATGCACCGGCAGGGGCCGGCGCGTCCACCGCTGTCCGTCCTGCGGCACCGATCGCGGCACCGATCATCCGGTTTGGGACGGCCGCGCGCGGCGCCCGTGCGTTCCTTGCTTCACACCTCATGACTACCTATAAGGACAGTCTGCAATTTCGGTGACAACGATCGGCATCTATGATCATCACCTGCCCGGCCTGCGACACACGGTACACTCTTGCCGATTCGGCGGTCGGTCCGCAGGGCCGGAAGGTGCGTTGCGCCCAATGCGGCCACATGTGGTGGCAGTCGCCGCAGGACGAGTCCGTCTTCCATCCCGACGCGGTGACCGAGTTCCACCCGGTCCCGCCGCCCTCCTCCAAAACGCAATCCTCCAAGAAGAAGGCGCCTGCCAAGTCCGCGGCGGCGGTGGGAGCGCGACGCCGGGCGCTGGTCGGCTGGGGGGCCTTCGTGGCGGTGCTGGTGGCCATCGGCGCCGCCGGCTATTTCGGCCGTGCCACCGTGGTGCGGTTGTGGCCTCCGGCCGCCCTGTTCTACGAGACGGTCGGCCTGCCTGTGGAACCGCCGGGCAGTGGTCTCCAGCTTCAGAACGTCCGCTCGGAACAGAAGGCCGAGGATGGCAAGACGGCTCTGTTGGTGGAAGGGCAGATTCTCAACGTCTCCGAGACGGCGCGCATGGTGCCGGCGCTGCGGGTCACCGCGCTGGGCGCCGACCGTCAGCCGTTGAGGAACTGGACCGTCGAACCGGTGCCGCCGCAGATCCTTCCCGGTGAGATCGCCACCTTCCGCGATGTCCAGGCGGACGCCGCCGGGGTGCTGGAGGTCATGATCACCTTCGACGGGGGGCGCTGAACCCAGTTTCGTTATGGCGCGTAGCCCCGGATGATCAGGGAAACCGCGCCGTCGACGATCCGGGTCAGCTGCTCCTCGGTCGGGCGTTCCGACAGGCACAGCATGAAGCGCAGATGCGTGTGCGACTTGACGAGTCCGACGAACTGCTCCGCCGCCAATTGCGGGTCGGGGATGCGCAGCAGGCCGCGGCGGTCGAGGTCCGTCATGAAGGCGCTGATGTGCTCCATGGTCCGGGCCGGGCCGGCCTCGTAGAAGGCGCTCGCCAGCTCGGGGAAGCGGTGCGCCTCGCCGACCACCACGCGGTAGCCGGCCAGCGCCTGCGGCGACAGGATCAGCGTGACGAAATGGCGGGCGATCAGGCGCAGCCCGTCGGCCATGTCGAGCGTACGCGCCTCGTCGCAGACGGCGGCCATCGCCTGTCCCTTGCATTCGCGGGCGACCATGACGCGGAACAACTCGTCCTTGCTACCGAAATGGGCGTAGAGGGTCGCCTTGGACACGTTGGCCGTCTTGGCGACGGCGTCCATGCTGACGGCGCCGTAGCCATGGTCCAGGAACAGCTTTGCGGCGGCCTCCAGGATCTGCGCGGGCTTCGATCCTGCCTCCGGGGTGGGGGCGACCAGCGTGCTCATGCGTTCCTCGTGTCCTGAAACCGGGTGTGCTGGAACCGGGGGGCCTGCAACCGACCTTCCGTCCTGTTCTACCACGGTGCCGGCGTTGCTTGCGGGACTTCGTGCGCCGAGTCCCCGCTGCCGTAGCGCGTTCCGCATTCAACCACAATCCCAAACGTTAAAACTAGACCGTTCAGTTCACTCTTGACAACAGGTAGGCCCGCGATCATCTTTCCGCAAGACTAAACTGAACGGTTCAGTTTCGGCGGAGCGGTGGCAAGCCGGCCCCTGCCGGGCGAAGAACCGAAACGGGTGGGTTGGATCACGATGGTCAAGGCCGTGCGAAAGATCGTTCTGTCGGGTGTGGCGGTGGCGGCGCTGGCCGGTGGCGGCTACGCCGGCTGGGGCTGGTGGACCGAGGGGCGCTTCTTCGAGTCGACCGACAACGCCTATGTCCACAGCGACATCACGGTGGTGAGCCCCAAGGTCTCCGCCTATGTGCGGGACGTCCGGGTTGCGGAGAACCAGCAGGTGGCCGCTGGCGACGTTCTGGCGGTTCTGGACGACCAGGACTTCCGCGCCAAGGTCGCGGAGGCCGAGGCCAACGTCGCCGCTCAGAAGGCGGCGCTCGGCACCATCGACAGCAAACTGCAGCTCCAGAAGGCGATCATCGATCAGGCCGCCGCCTCGGTCGCCAGCGCGGAGGCCGAGCAGCGCCGTGCCCAGCAGGATTTCGACCGCACCCGAGCGCTCGCCAGTGACAGCTGGGCCAGCCGCCAGAAGTTCGAGACGGCGGATGCCGACCTGCGCAAGGCGGTGGCCGAAACCGCCCGCACCCGCGCGGCGCTGGTCGCGGAACAGGATCAGGTCGGCGTGCTGAACGCCAACCGCAGCGAGACCGACGCCCGCCTGCGTCAGGCGGAGGCCGCCCTGCAGACCGCGCGCAACGATCTGAACAACACGGTCATCCGCGCCCCTGTGGACGGGGTGGTCGGCAACCGCGGCGTCCAAGTCGGCCAGTACGCGCGTCCGGGCGTGCAGCTTCTCTCGCTGGTGCCGCTGCCCGACGTCTATGTGGTCGCCAATTTCAAGGAAACGCAGCTCGCCCGCATGCGCCCCGGCCAGCCGGTGACGGTGGAGGTGGACGCCTATCCGGACAAGCACCTGTTGGGTCGGGTCGAGAGCTTCGCCCCGGCGTCGGGCTCGCAGTTCAGCCTGCTGCCGCCGGAGAACGCGACCGGCAACTTCACCAAGATCGTCCAGCGCGTGCCGGTGCGCATCGCCCTGCCGCGCGACAGCGCGCTGTCCGGCCTGCTGCGCCCCGGCCTGTCGGTGGTCGCCGAGGTGGACACCCGCGGCGCCGAGGAGCAGCCGCACAGCGCGGGCACCGTCATGGGCGCGCTGGTTCCCGGCCGGACGGTCGCGTCGAAGTAACCGCGCCAACAACCGCTTTTCGTCCCAATCTCTTTCGTCCTGGAGAGGGCGACCATGACCGCCATCACCAACGACGACACGCCCACCGCCCGCGACGCCAATCCCCCGGCGGACGCGGGCGGCGAGGCCGCCGCGTCCCGGCTCCAAACTCCCCCGCCCCCCGCGGGCCGGGGCGCGGCGGCTCCCTCTTCCCCGCCCACGGCGGGACCGCGCCCGGTGACCACGCGCGACTGGCTGGGCTTCCTGTCCATGGTCGTCGGCATGTTCATGGCGATCCTGGACATCCAGATCGTCTCCAGCTCCCTGTCGGAGATCCAGGCGGGCCTCGCGGCCAGCGCCGACGAGATCTCGTGGGTCCAGACCTCCTACCTCATCGCCGAGGTGGTGATGATCCCGCTGTCCGGCATGCTGGCGCGGATTCTCTCCACCCGCGTGCTGTTCACCATCGCCGCCGCCGGCTTCACCCTGACCAGCGTCGCCTGCGCCTTCACCTCCAGCATCGAATCGATGATCGTGTGGCGGGCGCTCCAGGGCTTCATCGGCGGCGCGATGATCCCGACCGTCTTCGCCACCAGCTTCTCCCTGTTCCCGCCCGAAAAGCGGGCCGGCGTGTCGGTGATGATCGGTCTGGTCGCCACCATGGCGCCGACGCTCGGGCCGACTTTGGGCGGCTGGCTGACCCAGAGCTTCTCCTGGCACTGGCTGTTCCTGGCCAACGTGCTGCCGGGCATCGCCGTGACCTCGCTGGTCTGGACGCTGGTCGACGTGGACAAGCCCAACCCGGCGCTGCGCAAGGGCTTCGACTTCATCGGTCTGGGGCTGATGGCCGCCTTCCTCGGCAGCCTGGAGTTCGTGGTGGAGGAAGGGCCGCGCCAGGACTGGTTCCAGGACGAGTATGTGGCGATCTTCGCCGTGGTCGCCGCGGTGTCCGCCGTCGGCTTCTTCTGGCGGGTCCTGACCTACCGCAACCCGATCGTCGAACTGCGCGCCTTCCTGGACCGCAACTTCGCCATCGGCTCGCTCTACAGCTTCATCATCGGCATCGGGCTTTACGGGGCGGTCTATCTGCAGCCGCTGTTCCTGGCGCGGGTGCGCGGGCTGAACAGCCTGCAGATCGGCACGATCATGTTCGTGACCGGCGCGTTCCAGTTCCTGTCCGCACCGATCGCCGGGGTGCTGTCGAAGAAGATGGACCTGCGGGTGATGCTGGCGCTGGGGCTGTGCCTGTTCGGGACGGGCGTCTGGCTGAACGCCCACCTGACCAACCAGTCGGGCTTCTGGGAGCTGTTCCTGCCGCAGGCGGTGCGCGGCCTGTCGCTGATGCTGTGCTTCATCCCGGTGAACACCATCGCGCTCGGCACCCTGCCGCCGGAGCAGCTCAAGAACGCGTCCGGTCTCTACAACCTGATGCGCAACCTGGGCGGCGCCATCGGTCTGGCGGCGATCAACACGGTGCTGCTGGAGCGGGCCTCCCTGCACATGAACCGGCTGGGCGACAATCTGAACCTCGCCCGCCCGCTGGTGCAGGAGACTCTGGACGGGCTGGCCGCCAAGTTCGACGGGCTGGTCGCCGACCCGCAGGCCGCCGCCATGAAGACGCTGGCCCGCATGGTTGAGCGCGAGGCGATGGTGCTGACCTTCAACGACTGCCTGCTGCTGATGGCCGGCGTGTTCTTCGCCGGGCTTCTGCTGATGCCGCTGGTGAGGCGGCCCGGCGGCAAGCCGGTGGCGGCGGATCACTGATCGCAGCTCGCCGCTCCGTTGTCGCGGTGAAGCGTCCCGGTGACCGGCGCCCGTCTTCGTGCTATAGGGCAGGCCGTCGCGTCGAAGGGTCTTTCCACCGTCATGAGCAAGCGCCAATACACCCGCGCCGAGGTCAAGGAACTGCTGTCCGCGCTGGAACGCCAGTGCCGGGAGGCGTCGAAGCTCGCCCAACTGGCCGAGCATGAGGCGAGCAAGCACAGCTTCGGCGCCTACCGCGAGTTCCGCGACAAGGTGGGCGAGTTCCAGGCGCTGGTGATCCTGATCGAGCAGCGGCTGCGCAACCTTGTGGACACCCGGTCCGACGACCTGCGCGACCAGTTCGAGCGGCTGGACACGGTGATGCTGGCCCTTCTCGTGCGGGCGAGCATGCGCTTCTTCTTCGTGCTGTCGGCAAACCCGATCCTGCCGATGGGCGCCCGTGAGATCTTCGTGGCGGAGCTCCGCAGCCTGCACGACGCCCACGAGAAGCTGAAGCGCCCCAACTACGCCGGCAAGCTCGGCGCGGACCTGGAGCGCGATCTGGAGACCGCCTCCCTGATCCTGGAGGAGATCATCGACAAGGCGCCGAGCCTGCTCAACTTCCGCGGGGGGTGACCGCGCCGGCGATCAGCGCTGGATCAGCGCGCTTTCCTTGCCGGACAGCACGAACACCTTGGCGTAGCTCTTGAGAAGCGCGTCGATCAGGGCGTTGACCTTCGGGCTGGACATGGCGCGCGGCTTGGCCGGATCGACATGGAGAACGCAGCTGTCTTTCACGTCGTTGAAGGCGGCCAGGGCATGGATGCGGTCGGGCCGGAACTCGTCGGGGAAATTCTCGTCCATCAGCCAGAAGCACTGGAAGTTCCGGCAGGATTGCGGACGCTCCTCATAGACGGTGCAGCCCTTGCCCTGGTCGCAGGACACGCACCACTTGGCCGAAGGCTTCTTCAGTTCGGGCACGCCCATCAGCTTGCAGCACAGCGTGCATTCTCCGCAGTTGCGGTCGGCCATAACGCGAAATCCTGATCTGTCCCGGTGAAAGAGCGCGGACACTCGCACAAAGGGCGGCGCGGGGGAAAGTGCCCGTTGGAGAGGGGAGGGCCCCAGCGGGCCGAAACAGACAGCTGACCGGATCAGAAGGTCCAACTGCTGGGAACCCCTGGGGCGTTCTGGCCACTCCTTTACGGGCGCGCTTTCTGGCCAGCATCCCGGGCGATGAACGGCTTGTCCGCCCCCTTTTCCCAATCTTCCAGGTATTCCGCCTTTTTCGCATCCACGCTTTGAATGTTTGCGCGCGCCCAATCATGCGAAGCCGGCGTGTTGTCCACCCAAGTGCAGGATTTCAAATCGCTCTCCAGCTCGGACGAGGAGGCTGGAACCGGTTCCAAAGAAAAGCGCGCTTTCCACACCCCAAGTCGCGGAACGACGCGAGCATAATAAATTTGCTCCGGTGCGAAATCAGCGTCCATGAAGTCCGCCGATTCTCCAACAACCATCAAGCGACGCTTGCCCGCCGGGGCTTCATAAGCAATCTTTTTTCCAGCAGACACGATGCCGATGAATTCGGAATTGCCGGTCGTTATGTCATAAACCGAAGACTGAATTGCGCCTCCGAAGAACGATGGCCGCATCAGGACAAGTGTCGCGGTGTTTTCAGCGGGCTTGGATGCGGCGATTGGCTCCGGAACGTCTCGCATGTGTGTGCTGGCGCAGGCGCTGAGCAATAGCAATGAGCTAATTGCTAAGAAGGCCGCGCGAATTTTTCTCGCTATCATTGTTATTTCTCTCCATTTTATGTTTTTGATAGGTGATGCGCCATCGCATGGATAGGCTTGGGAGGAAAATCTCCGGCCGACACCGTTCACTGCAATTATTGATAGTACATCTTCGCAAAATCAAGCGCTTAGTCTTTGTCGTTCGCAATTAATCAACCTGAGGAGGAAGCTGAGCGAATTATATCGCCGGCATGCGGAAGGATTATCGGGAGGCGCCTTACGCCAGGCTGGGAACGACCAGCGGTTCCTCCGCCTCGCGGAGCAGCAGCGCCTCGATGGCGTCGGCGGGGGCCGGGCGGGCGTAGAGGTAGCCCTGCGCGTACTTGCACATGATGTCGCGCAGGAACTCCGACTCCAATTCGGTTTCCACGCCTTCGGCCACCGCGTCCATGCCCAGGATGGCGGCCAGCGTGGCGATCACCTGCACGATGGCGGCGTTGCCCTCGCCCGACGAGATGGCCTGGACGAAGCTGCGGTCGATCTTCAGCGTGTCCGCCGGAAACTTGTGCAGGTAGGACAGCGACGAATAGCCGGTGCCGAAATCGTCGATGGACAGGCGCACGTCCATGTCGCGGATGCCCTGCATCAGCACCCGGCACTTGGCGGGGTCCTTCATCAGCAGGCTTTCCGTGATCTCCAGCTTCAGGCTGGAGGGCGGGACCCGGCTTTCCTGGAGAACCTCGCTGACCAGCCCGATCAGGTCGTCGTCGCTGAACTGGCGGGAGGAAACGTTCACACTCATGAACAGCGGGGTGGAGCGCGGGAAGCGGGTCTGCCACTGGCCGAGCTGGCGCGCCGCCTCGCGCAACGCCCAGCGGCCCATCGGGACGATCAGCCCCGATTCCTCGGCCAGCGGGATGAATTCGCCCGGCGGGACCAGCCCGCGCTCCGGATGCTTCCAGCGCATCAGCGCCTCGAACCCGGCGATCTGGCCCGAGGACAGGGCGACGATCGGCTGGTAGTAGAGGACCAGCTGGTTCTGCTCCAGCGCCATGCGCAGGTCGGTTTCCGTGCGCATCTGGGCCATCGCCTGACGGCGCAGGTTGCTGTCGAACACGTCGATGCGCGCCCGCCCGCCCGACTTGGCGCGGTACATGGCGAGGCTGGCGTCGCGCAGCATCTCCTCCGCCCGGTCGTAGCCGGAAACGCTGAGCGCGATGCCGATGGAGGCGGACAGGACGAATTCGTGCCCGTCCAGCGCCAAGGGCCGCGCGACGGCCTCGCCCATGCGCTCCGCCGCCGACAGGGCGTCGCCCACGTCGTCGATGCCGTCCAGCAGCACGGCGAACTCGTCCGCCGACAAGCGGGCCAGCGTGTCGCCCATGCGGCGGGTCTCGTCCAGCCGCTCGGCGATGGTTTTCAACAGCCGGTCGCCGACGCTGGACCCCAGCGCGTCGTTGATCGACTTGAAGCGGTCGAGATCGACGAAGATGACGGCGAAGGCCTTGCCGCCGGCCCGCCGGTTGCGGTCCAGCGCCTGGCCGATGCGGTCCAGCAGCAGGGTGCGGTTGGGCAGCCCGGTCATGCCGTCGTGGAAGGCGTCGAACAGGAGTTGCTGTTCCGCCCGCTTCTGGGCGGTGATGTCGGTCATCGAGCCGGCGATCCGCACCGACCGGCCCGACCCGTCGCGAACGGCGAGGCCGCGGACCAGCATCCACAGCTCGTCCCCATCGGCGGCGCGGATGCGGAAGACGTGCTGGAGATTTTCCCGCTCGCCGGACAGGTGGAGGTCGAAGGCGGTGCGCAGCCCGGCCAGATCGTCGGGATGCACGCGGTCGAACCATTCGCCGATGCGGTTGGACAGGCTGTCCACGGCGAAACCCAGCATGGCCGCCCAGCGCGGCGAGTAGTAGACCTCGTCGTTGTCCAGCCGCCAGTCCCACAGCCCGTCGTTGGCGCCGGCGGCGGCCAGCGCGTAGCGCTCCTCGCTCTGCAGCAGGCGTTGCTCGGCGGACTTGCGGTCGGTGACGTCGGCCTGGCTGCCGACCAACCGGACCGGGCGGCCCTGGGCGTCCAGCACGGCGATGCCGCGGCAGGCCATCCAGCGGATGCCGCCATCGGCGTGGTGCACGCGGTATTCGATCTGAAACACGGTGTTGGCGCCGCCCAGGGCGTCGAGCGCCTCGCGCAGGGAACGGCGGTCCTCGGGATGGACGCGCTCCATCCATTCGTCCGGGCTGTTGCCGACGCTGCCTTCCTCCAGCCCGAGGAGCGACAGCCAGCGCGGCGAGTAATAGGCGGTCCCGGCGTCGAGATCCCAGTCCCACAAACCGTCATTGCTGGCCGCGGCGGCGAGCGCGTAGCGTTCCTCGCTCTTGCGCAGCTGGCGTTCGGCGTGCTTGCGGTCGGTGATGTCGGCGACCGACCCGACGAGACGGACCGGGTCACCCGATTCGTCGGTCACCGCCATGCCGCGGCAGACCAACCAACGCCAATTGGCGTCGCTGTCGCCCGGAGATGCGCCGACTCCGATGCGACGAACGCGGTGCTCGATCTGGAAAGGCAGCGAGACGCCGACCATCTGGCCTTCGAAGGAGGCGTAGAGCCAGTCGATGTCGTCCAGGTGGACGCGGTCGAGCCAATCTTCCGGGCGATTGATCTCGCCCGGCGGCAGGCCGAGAAACTCCTTGAAGCGGGGAGACAGGAACATCGTATCGTTGCGAAGGTCCCAATCCCAGACGCCCTCGGAGCCGGCTTTCTCGGCCAGCAGATATCGCTCGATCGTGCTGTTCAAAGCCCCCTCACCGCTGCGGTGCGCCCGCATTCTGTCACTCGCAACATAGTGCCCGAATGGTGAATGAGAAATGAAGCCCCGTTGCGAAGGATTTGCGCCATGCTGGCGGAAAAATTGACCGATCCCGCGTCGCGGGCGCCCCGTGGCCGGCCCGGGTGCCGTGGGCGAGTCGGCCGCGGTTCGTCAACGTAAGGAAGCAGGCCTATGGAATGGTCCGATCAGGGGGTTGTGCTGTCGGCGCGGCCGCATGGCGAGACCTCGGCGGTCGTCACCTTGCTGACGCGGAACCATGGGCGGCATGCGGGCATGGTCATGGGCGGGCGGTCCAGCCGGACGCGGGCGGCGCTGGAGCCGGGCACGCTGGTGTCGGCGCGCTGGCGCGGGCGCCTGCCGGAGCATCTGGGCAACCTGACGCTGGAGGTGGTGCAAGGCTATTCCGCCGCTTTCCTGGACGACCCGCCGCGACTCGCGGCATTGACCGCCGCCTGCGCGCTGGCCGAAGCCGCTCTTCCGGAGCACCAGCCGCACCCGGCGCTGTTCGACGGGCTGTTGGCGCTGTTCGGCCTGCTGGCCGGCGACGCCTGGGCCGAGTCCTATGTGCGGTGGGAGGTCGGGCTGCTGGCGGAACTCGGATTCGGGCTGGATCTCGACCGCTGCGCGGTCACCGGGGCGAACGACTACCTCGCCTATGTCAGCCCGCGCACCGGGCGCGCGGTGTCGGCGTCGGCCGGGGAACCCTACCGCGACCGGCTGCTGCCGCTGCCCGGATTCCTGATCGGGCTGGGCGGCGGCGGACCGCAGGCGGTCGGGGAGGGGTTGCGCCTGACCGGGCATTTCCTGGAGCGTCATCTGCTGAACGGCCCGCTGCCGCCCGCAAGGCTGCGATTAAGAGAACGTTACGAGAACATTGTGGCGCGTGGCCGCTAGATTTGGTATTCACGCGCCATGACGTCCCGAGACCCTGCCCAAGACCCCGTCCTCGATATCCAGGAGAAGCCGCTCCGCGACGCGCTGAGCGAGCGGTACCTGAGCTACGCGCTGTCCACCATCATGGCGCGGTCGCTGCCCGACGTGCGCGATGGGCTGAAGCCGGTGCACCGGCGGCTGCTCTACGCCATGAGCCAGCTGAGGCTCGACCCCTCGACGCCGCCGAAGAAGTCGGCCCGCGTGGTCGGCGACGTGATCGGCAAGTTCCACCCGCACGGCGACACCTCGGTCTACGACGCGCTGGTCCGTCTGGCGCAGGACTTCGCGGTGCGTTACCCGCTGGTGGACGGCCAGGGGAACTTCGGCAACATCGACGGCGACAACGCCGCGGCCATGCGTTACACCGAGGCGCGCCTGACCGACGTCGCCAAGGCCCTGCTGGAAGGCATCGACGAGGACGCGGTCGATTTCCGCCCGACCTACGACGGCGACGGGGACGAGCCGGCGGTCCTGCCCGCCAACTTCCCCAACCTGCTGGCCAACGGCTCCAGCGGCATCGCGGTCGGCATGGCGACCAACATCCCGCCGCACAACGCCGCGCAGCTCTGCTCCGCCCTGCGGCTGATCGTGAAGTACCGGCAGCGCTGCGAGAAGGCTCTCCTGGCCGACAAGGCAGCGCCTCCCCCTCCGTCGATCGAGGATCTGGTCACCCTGATCTCCGGCCCCGACTTCCCGACCGGCGGCGTGCTGGTGGAGCCGCGCGCCAACGTGGTGGAGGCCTACCGGACCGGCCGCGGCTCCTTCCGCCTGCGCGCCAAGTGGGAGGTGGAAAAGCTGGGGCAGGGCACTTGGCAGGTCGTCGTCACCGAGGTTCCGTACCAGGTGCAGAAGGCCCGTCTGGTCGAGAAGATCGCGGAGCTTCTGACCAACCGCAAGCTGCTGCTGCTGGACGACGTGCGCGACGAGTCGGCGGAGGATGTGCGTCTCGTCCTGGTGCCGAAGAGCCGCAACGTCGATCCCGAGGTCCTGATGGCCTCGCTGTTCCAGACGACCGATCTGGAAATCCGCTTCGCCATGAACATGAACGTGCTGGGCAAGGACAACGCCCCGCGCGTCATGAACCTGTTCGAGGTGCTGGACGCCTTCCTCGACCATCGGATGGAGGTTCTGGAGCGCCGCTCCCGGCATCGGCTGGCCAAGATCGACCACCGGCTGGAGGTTCTGGGCGGCTACCTGATCGCCTATCTGAATCTGGACGAGGTGATCCGCATCATCCGCGAGGAGGACGAGCCGAAGCAGGAGCTGATGCGCGCCTTCTCCCTGACCGAGGTGCAGGCCGAGGCCATCCTCAACATGCGGCTGCGCAACCTGCGCAAGCTGGAGGAGATGGAGATCCAGCGCGAGAACGACGCGCTGAGCGCCGAGAAGGCTGGGCTGACGGAGCTTCTCTCCGACACGGTCCTGCGCTGGGAACGGATCGGCAAGGAGACGGAGGACACGCGCAAGCGCTTCGGCGAGGACCGCCGGACCCAGGTGGCCGTCGCGACGGCGATCATCGACATCCCCGTCGACGCCATGGTGGAGCGCGAGCCGCTGACCGTCCTGTGTTCGCAGAAGGGCTGGATTCGCGCGGTGCGCGGCCACCTGACCGACGCCGAGCGCCTCGACGTGAAGTACAAGGAGGGCGACAAGGAAGGCTTCTCGGTCCATTGCGAGACCACCGACAAGCTCCTCGTCTTCGGCACCAACGGCAAATTCTACACGCTGACCGCCGACAAGCTGCCGCGCGGGCGCGGCTTCGGCGAACCGGTGCGGCTGATGATCGACCTCGGCAACGAGGCGGACATCATCACCCTGTTCAAGCACCAGCCCGACCGCCGCCTGCTGGTCGCGTCGGAGGACGGGCGCGGCTTCCAGGTCGAGGAGAACGAGGTCGTCGCCCAGACCCGTTCCGGCAAGCAGGTCCTCAACCCCGACGACAACAAGGACGCCAAGATCTGCATCCCGGCGGAGGGCGACCATGTCGCCGTCATCGGCAACAACCGCCTGCTGCTGGTCTTCCCGCTGGATCAGGTGCCGGTGATGGCCCGAGGCAAGGGTGTGCAGCTTCAGAAGTACAAGGACGGCAGCCTGTCCGACCTCAAGGTCTTCACCATCGCCGAGGGGCTGAGCTGGAAGCACGGCGAGCGGCAGTTCAACGTCACCAACCTGACCGGCTGGCTGGGCAACCGCGCCGGCGTGGGCAAGATGCCGCCCAACGGCTTCCCCAAGGTCAACCGCTTTACGTGAAACGGCGCTTCATCTGACCTGGATTACCTAACGTTGCACGCAAACGGGGGGCTTTAGGCTCCCCGTTTCACTTTTGGCGGAATTTCCGACGGAAAGTTCCCGAATTGGTAGGGTTGAGCCATGCTTGGACTTGAAGTCTGCCCCGCGATTCCGGCATAGTCATCGTATCAAAAGGAACCCGGTGCCGTCGGCCGAAGCGGTGCCCCGAACGGGGACATCAGGGCTGAAGGAACGCCGGGCATAGGGGAGGCACGCGCATGGTCACCACAGATCCGTGTGAAGGCACAGCGGTGGCACGGGGTCCCATCGGCTCCGGCAGTCTCGGTCCGTGACCCGCACGGTGACGTCGATCCGGCGTTGCCAGAAGACTTCCAACAAACAACAGCCTTTCGGTTCGCACGCCGCGCTCCCTTTCCGGGGGCCGGAACGGCGGCGTGCACCCGCGCCGGGACGAGAGGACCCAAGGAGACCGCCATGAAACGCCGTACCTTCATCACCAGCGCCGGTGTCGGTGTCGCCGCCAGCGCATTGGCCGCCCCCGCCATCGCGCAGAGCAACCCCGAGATCAAGTGGCGCTGCGCCTCGAGCTTTCCCAAGAGCCTGGACACCATCTACGGCGGGGCCGAACGGGTGGCCAAGCGGGTCGCCGAGATGACCGAGGGCAAGTTCCAGATCCGCACCTTCGCCAGCGGCGAGATCGTTCCCGGCCTGCAGGTGCTGGACGCCGTGAAGGACGGCACCGTGGAGTGCGGCCACACCGTCTCCTATTATTACGTCGGCAAGGACCCGACCTTCGCCTTCGACGCGGCGATGCCCTTCGGCCTGAACGCGCGCCAGCAGAACGCCTGGATGACGCACGGCGGCGGCATGGACCTGATGCGCGAGTTCTTCAAGGGCTACAACATCATCCAGTTCGCGGCGGGCAACACCGGAACCCAGATGGGCGGCTGGTTTCGCAACGAGCTGAAGTCCGTTGAGGACCTCAAGGGTCTGAAGTTCCGCATCGGCGGCTATGCCGGCACCATCCTGCAACGCCTGGGCGTCGTGCCGCAGCAGATCGCCGGCGGCGACATCTATCCGGCGCTGGAGAAGGGCACCATCGACGCGGCGGAGTGGGTCGGTCCCTACGACGACGAGAAGCTGGGCTTCAACAAGGTCGCCAAATACTACTACTATCCCGGCTGGTGGGAAGGCGGCCCGCAGGTCTCCTTCCTCGTCAGCCTGCCGCAGTGGGAGCAGCTTCCCAAGCATTATCAGGCGGTTCTGGAAGCGGCCTGCGCCGACGCGACCGCCGACATGGTCGGCAAGTACGACGTGGTGAACATGCACGCGCTGAAGCGTCTGGTCGGCGCCGGCACGGTGCTGAAGCCCTACCCGCGCGACATCCTGCAGGCCTGCTATCAGGCCACCTTCGACGTCTACGAGGAGGAGGCCGCGAAGAACGAGAAGTTCCGCAAGGTCTACGAGCAGTGGCGCAAGTTCCGCGACGAGGAATATCTGTGGTTCCGCGTCGCCGAGAACACCTTCGACAACTTCGTCTACTCGGCCCCGACGCCGAAGAAGAAGTCATAAGGAGAGAGGCTGGACACGAAAAAGCCCCGCGAAAGCGGGGCTTTTTTTGTGCCGATGACCCGGTTGGCTTTCCGCTCCCAGGTCCTCCCCCGCAGGGCGGGAGAGGAGGGAGAGGAAGGCCGGTTACTTGCCCTGCAACTGCCGCATGAGGTCGGCGTTGGGGTCCTCGGCGGGCTGTTCCGGCGCGCCGAAGGGCGGCGGCGGTTCGCCCGAATCGAAGGCCGGGATCTCGATCTGGATGTTGTCGATGTCGATCGGCTCGCCACGGTCCAGTCCGGAGAAGACCATCTCCGGGAATATGATGACCAGCGCCACCATGATCAGCTGGATGCAGACGAACGGCACGGCCCCCCAGTAGATCTGGCCGGTGGTGATCTTCTTGATGATCTTTCCGGTGATCTTGTCCTTGTAATCCTCCCGTGGAGCGACGCTTCGCAGGAAGAACAGGGCGAAACCGAAAGGCGGATGCATGAAGGAGGTCTGCATGTTGACGCCCAGCAGGACGCCGAACCAGATCAGGTCGATGCCCAGCTTCTCCGCGACCGGGGCGAGCAGCGGCACGATGATGAAGGCCAGCTCGAAGAAGTCGAGGAAGAAGGCGAGCAGGAAGACCATGATGTTGACGACGATCAGGAAGCCCAGTTCGCCGCCCGGCAGGCCGGTCAGCAGATGCTCCACCCACAGGTCGCCGTTCACGGCGCGGAACACCAGACCGAAGACCGTCGAGCCGATCAGGATGAAGATGACGAAGGAGGACAGTTTCGCCGTCGTGTCCATCGCCTGACGCATCAGCGACCAGCTCAGCTGCCGCTTGATGAGCGCCAGGATCATGGCGCCCGTGGCGCCCATGGCGCCGCCTTCCGTCGGCGTCGCGATGCCGAGGAAGATGGTGCCCAGCACCAGGAAGATCAGGACCAGCGGCGGCACCAGCGAGGTCAGCACCCGGAACAGGAGTTGGAAGCCGCGCAGGCTCCGCGCCTCCGGCGGCAGGGCCGGGGTGTACTCGGGGCGGACGATGCTGGTGATCAGGATGTAGCTGGTGTAGAGGCCGGTCAACACCAGGCCGGGGATCAGGGCGCCGGCGTACATGTCGCCGACCGAACGGCCGAGTTGGTCGGCCAGGATGATCAGCACCAGCGACGGCGGGATGATCTGGGCCAGCGTGCCCGACGCCGCGATGACGCCGGTGGCGACCCGCCGGTCATAGCCGTAGCGCAGCATGATCGGCAGCGAGATCAGGCCCATCGAGATGACCGACGCGGCGACCACGCCCGTCGTGGCGGCGAGCAGCGCGCCGACGAAGATCACCGCATAGGCCAGACCGCCGCGCAGCGGGCCGAAGAGCTGCCCGACCGTGTCGAGCAAATCCTCGGCCATGCCGGATCGTTCGAGGATCAGGCCCATGAAGGTGAAGAAGGGAATGGCCAACAGCGTGTCGTTGCGCATGATGCCGAAGACGCGCTCCGGCAGCGCCTGGAACAGCGCCGGGGTCAGCAGACCCAGCTCGATGCCGATCAGACCGAAGAGGAGGCCGTTCGCGGCGAGCGCGAAGGCGACCGGGAAACCCATCAAAAGGAAAAGAACAAGCGCCGCGAACATCAGCGGCGCCATGTTCTCAATGAGGAAGGCGGCCATCGTGTGTGGTCCCCGGTCTCTTAGGAGTGGCTGTGCATCTTCTCGCCGGGCTCGTCAATGAGTCCGGCCAGAAAGGCGATGCGCTTGATCAGCTCGGACACCGCCTGCATGGTCAGCAGGAAGAAACCGGCGGGAACCAGGATCTTGGCCGGCCAGCGGATCAGGCCGCCGGCGTCGCTCGACATCTCCTTGGTGATGAAGCTGTCCCAGAACATCGGCCAGGAGAGCCACATGATCAGGATGGCCATCGGGAACAGGAAGACGACGATCCCGAAGATGTCCACCATGCACTGGACGCGCCTGGAGAAGCGACCCAGCACGATGTCGATCCGGATGTGTTCGTTGCGCAGGAACGTGTAGCCGGAGCACAACAGGAAAATCGCGGAGAACAAATACCATTGCAGCTCAAGCCAGGCGTTGGAGCTGTAATGGAGGCTGTAGCGGATGACCGCGTTGCCGGCGCTGACAATCACGGCGACCAGCACCAGCCAATAAACGAGTTTGCCGATGCCGTTGTTGACAGCATCGATCAGCCCGCTGATTCGGAGCAGGAACCTCAACGGAGAGCCTCCCTGTTGGTTTGGAACGGGTATGTCCCCGTCCGTTCCTTTTGTTGCCCTGTGAACGGTGGCGCTGGGCGCCGGTTCAATCTTTTATGGTAACACCAAGGGTGTGTATTCTGCGGCAATATTCCGCAGGCGGCCCCGCTATGCAAGGGCTTGAAGGCCCTTATACGTGATTGCCCCAATATTCCCCAATCATGGGCAATCCGAAGGGCGGTCTGTCAGTCGGCCGGATCGTTCGGCAGGCGGAACCAGCCGTCACGCCCCAGCGCCTCCAGGGGACGGAACTTGGCCTTGTAGGCCATCTTGCGGCTCTGCGCGATCCAGTAGCCGAGATAGACGTAGGGCAAGCCTTCCGCCCGGGCGCGCTCCAGCAGGCTGAGGATCATGAAGCTGCCCAGGCTGCGGCGGTCCTGGCGGGGGTCGTAGAAGCTGTAGACGGCGGAAAAGCCGTCGGTCAGCCGGTCGGTCAGCATGCAGCCGACCAGCCGCCCCTGCGTGTCGCGGGCTTCGAGCAGGCTGGTGTCGGCCCGCCCCTCGTCGATCATGGCGGCGAAATCGGCCATCGCCATGCGCGCCATGTCGGATTCGCCGTGGCGGGAATTCTGATAGAGCGAGAACAGCCGGTACTGTTCCGTCGTGGCGGCAGCGGCAGCCTCCGCCAGGGTCAGGTCGCCGTTGCCGCGGAGGACGCGCTTCTGCGACCGGGTCGGGGCGAAGGAGCCCACCGGGATTCGGACCGGGACGCAGGCCTGGCAATTCGGGCAGACCGGCCGGTAGACGATGTCGTGGCTGCGTCGGAAGCCGGCGCGTGACAGGGTGGAATTGACCTCCGCCGAATAGGGACCCAACAGCCGGGTGAACAGCTTGCGCTCCACCCGTCCCGGCAGATAGGGGCAGGGCATCGGCCCGGACCGGAAGAACTGCTGGAGCGGGCGGAGTTGCGGCTGGATGACCGACATCGGGCTGGCTGACTTCTGAATCACCGGCTCGGGGGCCGGCTGTTGGGGTTCGGCGGCTGGAGAGGGTGCTGAACGGCGGTTTACTTTAAGTAGGCTACTGGGACTGGCTCTGGGTCATGGGGACGGTGTCCTGGCCGAAAAAAGCGCGTCCGATCTCGTTGGTGATGCCGCAGAGTTGGGCCTGCACGCCGTCCAGATACTCGTGCAGGCCGAGCTGGATCACCTCTTCGATCGGGCGGGCCAAAAGCGCGCCGAGCAACTCGTCCACCTTCTCCATCGCCTCACTGCCGTTGCGCAGGGTGTAACGGGACTTCAGGCGGGTCAAGAGGCCGTCGATCTGTCGCACACACATCACAACGGATCGCGGGAATCCCTCGTTGAACATCATGAAGCCGGCGACCGTGGTGGGCGACATGCCACGCGGGTAGACGCGCCGGAAGGCGTGGTACCCGGCGGCGGAGCGCAGCACCGTCGTCCACTGGCTCATGTCCAGCGTGGAGCCGACCACCACGGGGGAGGGCAGCAGCGTGTGGTACTTGATGTCGAGCAGGCGGGTGGTCTGGTCCGCCCGCTCGATGTACTTGCCGAGCTGGTAGAAGTACCAGCCCTGGTCGCGGTAGAAGGTCCCCTCGGTGATGCCGGTGTGGGTCTGGCACTCCTCCTTGATCCAGGTGCAGACCTTGGACAGGTTGGACAGGGCGACGTCCTTGCCGTTCATCTCCACCAGCTTGTTGTGGAACACGTTGATCTGCGTCCACATCTCGGTGGAGATCCAGGGGCGCAGGACGCGGGCGTTCTCCCGCGCCATGCGCAGCATGGACACCAGCGAGTTCGTGTGCTGGGTGTCGAACATATAATAATGGACCACCGCCTCCGCCGTGGGGCGGTCGTGGCGGCTGAAGAAGTCCTTCTCGTCGGCGTTGAGCTGGACGATGGAGAACCAGTTGGTCATCCCCCGCGTGTCGCGCGCGAAGGTCTCATGCACGTCCAGGATACGGGCGAGATTCTCGGCGCGCTCCATGTAGCGCGCCATCCAGAAAATGCATTCGGCGTAACGGGCCAGCAGATTCACGACGCGCTCCCTTCCTGTGCGCCATCCTGGAGACCCCCATCTTGGAGAACCCAGGTATCCTTGGATCCGCCGCCCTGCGACGAGTTGACGATCAGCGTGCCCTTCTTCAGCGCCACGCGGGTCAGACCGCCGGGCAGCACCCAGGTGTTCTTGCCCGTGATGGCGAAGGGCCGCAGATCAACGTGGCGAGGATCAATGCCGTCGTCGGTCACGGTGGGGCAGACCGACAGGTCGACCACCGGCTGGCTGATGTAGTTGGCCGGATCGGCCAGCAGCTTGGACCGGCAATCCGCCAACTCCTCCTTGCTGGCGCGCGGGCCGATGGTGATGCCGTAGCCGCCGGCCTCGCCGACCGGTTTCACCACCAGCTTGTCCAGGTTGTCCAGCGTGTACCGCAGCGCGTCGGCCTCGCGGCAGATGCGCGTGTCCACGTTGGGGATGATCGCCTCCTGGTCCAGGTAGTATCTGATCATCCTCGGGACGTAGCAGTAGATCGCCTTGTCGTCGGCCACGCCGGTGCCGATGGCGTTGGCCAGCGCCACGTTGCCCTTGCGGTAGGCCTCCAGGAGGCCCGGCACGCCCAGCATGCTGTCCGGATTGAAGGCCTTCGGGTCGATGAAGGCGTCGTCGATGCGGCGGTAGATCGAATCGACGCGCGCCAGACCGTTGGTGGTCTTCATGTAGACGCGGTCGTTCTCCACCACCAGATCGCGGCCCTCGACCAGCGGCACGCCCATCTCGCGCGCCAGGAAGATGTGCTCGAAATAGGCGGAGTTGTAGGAGCCGGGGGACAGCAGCACGACCTGCGGGTCGGCGACGTCCTGCGGCGCGATCTCCATCATCGCGTCGAGCAGCTTGTGCCCGTAGTTGTCCACGGGGCGGATGCCGATGTCCTGCATCAGGTCCGGGAACACGCGCTGCATCATGTGGCGGTTCTCGACCACGTAGGACACGCCGGACGGCACGCGCCCGTTGTCCTCCAGCACGCGGAAGGTCCCCTCGCGGTCGCGGACCAGATCCGTGCCCATGATGTGGATGTAGGTGTCGAACGGCACGTCCAGCCCGACCATCTGCGGCCGGAAGCAGCCGTTGCCCAGCACGAGGTCGGCGGGGATCACCCCGTCCTTGAGGATCTTCTGGTCGTGATAGATGTCGTGGAGGAACAAGTTCAGCGCCGTGACGCGCTGGGTGATGCCGGCCTCCAGATGCGACCATTCCTTGGCCGAGATCACCCGGGGAATGATGTCGAAGGGAAGAATCCGGTCCACCGCGTCCTTGTTCGAGTAAACGAGGAAGGTGATGCCCAGATTGTACAGTTCACGTTCGGCGTCCTGCGACCGCCGCAACAGATCCCCGAAGTTCAGACCGGCCAGTCTCTGCCGGATCAGTGCCGAGTGCTCGGCTGGATAATCACGGCCTCCGAACAATTCGTCGTAGTAAAGGCCGGGATCGTAGTTCGTCAATAGGTCAGTCGCCTTGCCTTCGGGTACGCTCACAGACTCCCCCGCAGCTAACGCCCTTGATTGACCGATGCCGTATGGCAATGGTGTCTGCCGCGAAGTATGAACCATCACTTCGCCATTTGAACAGGGCAAACATTCCCCGCGTTGTGCAGCGCATCGACAAAACAAGAAGGGGTACGTTCAAAGGCAGAGAACTAACGCCTTGGTACCAACCCCTCATCGGCTTTGGTATCAATTCGTGGCGGCGGGCGCGGCGGCGGTCTTGCTTTCGCGCAGCAACACCATGCTGATGCGGCGGTTGCGCGGGCTGCCGGGCTGGTCGGGCACCAGCAGATCGCGGTCGGCGCGGCCGATCACGTCCTGGACGCGCTCCTCCGGGATGCCGCCGGCGATCAGGGCGCGGCGCGTGGCGTTGGCGCGTTCGGTGGACAGATCCCAGTTGTCGCGCCCGGCCCCGGAGGTGAAGGGGATGCCGTCGGTGTGGCCGCTGATCGACAGCTTGTTGGGCAGCTTGGCGAGCGCCTTGGCCACCTGCATGACGAGCTGGCGGGTCTGCGGGTACATCTGGCCCGACCCGCCGGGGAACATCGAGACGCGGTCCTGGTCGACGATCTGGATTCGCAAGCCTTCCGGCGTCTGGTCGATCATCAGGTTCTGGGCCAGCGGCTCCAGTTCCGGCACGGATTGGATCGCCTGCCGGATTTCGGTGGCGGCCTGCTGGAACTGGCGGGCCTCCTTCTGGGCGTCCTGCAGCTTCTCGCCGCCTTCCTTCACCCGCTCCGCGAAGTCGGACAGCCGTTCCCCCGGCTTCTGGCCGGGAATGCCGAGCTGCTTGGCCTGTTCCTCCAGCCGTTTCTGGTAGTCGAGCCGCGACTCGTTGGATTTCTGCTCGGCGGGCGAGGCGGGGGGCGAGGAAGGCGGCGGGGCGGCGTCGGTCGGGTCGTTCGCCTCGTCGTCCTCCTGGGTCGAATGGCCGGGCGGACCGGAGACCGGAACATCGGCGGACATCGGGGAGGAGGGAGAGATTTGGGCGCCCGGCGCGGTGATGGTGCGTCCGCCCAGCATGCCGCCGGACCCGGAGCTTTCGCGGCTGACCGAGGTGGGCGAGAAATAGTCCGCGATGCCCTTGCGCTGGTCCGACGTGGTGACGTTGAGCAGCCACAGCAGCAGGAAGAAGGCCATCATCGCCGTCACGAAGTCGGCGTAGGCGACTTTCCAAGCGCCGCCATGGTGGCCACCGTGGCCACCCTTCTTCTTCTTGATGATGATCGGCCGTTCGCCGCCGGACGGGTTCGCTGACATGAAGCCTTGGCTGAATGGGGCCTTGAGGTCGGGAATTCGTGGTCCGTGCCGACACCCGAAGGGTGGACCTTCATCCTTAAGATCCATTTAATGCGGAAGGCGGCCGCTTCCGGACGGTCCGGGGCAGATGCGGCTTGCGCCGAGGGTCCGGCTGGGTTAATCCCGCTGTTTCGCCGCCGCACCCTCGCCCCAATAACCGACGAGCCCATACAGGCCGCCATGACCATCGACTCTCGGGCCTTCCGCAATGCCCTCGGATGCTTCGCCACCGGCATCGCCGTGGTCACCACCGTCGCCCCGGACGGCGAGCCGATCGGCGTGACCGTGAACTCCTTCTCGTCGGTATCGCTCGACCCGCCGCTGGTGCAGTTCTGCCTGGGCCGCGCGGCCATGTCGTTCGAGGCCTTCACCACCGCGCCGTCCTTCGCGGTGAACATCCTGGCCGAAGGGCAGGCGGAGCTGTCCAACCGCTTCTCGCGCCGCGACCTTCAAGAGCGCTGGGACGGGGTGGGGGTCGAGCGCTGGGACAGCGGCGTGCCGATCCTCACCGGCTGCCTCGCCAGCCTGGAGTGCGACCGGGAGCATGTCTATGACGGCGGCGACCACGTCATCATCGTGGGCCGCGTCCGCCGCCTGTCCGGCAGCGAGGATGGGAAGCCGCTGCTCTATTTCCGCGGCGCCTATGCGCAGCTTCCCTGAGGCATCAGGGGGTGTTCGGGGCGCCCGGACGGGACCGGGCGCCCGTCATCGGCCGGGCGTCATTTGAGGGCGAAGGCGAGGTAGCTGGAGCCGCCGACCTCTCCGGGGGTGACGAAGATCGCGCCGAGGGACTTTCCGGCGATGGTCATGCTCATGTCGACGCTGCCGTTGTTGTCGAGATCGATGTGCGCGGTGACGCCCTTCGCGCTCTCGGCGCCGGCCATCTCGGCCCAGGTCAGTTTGGACGTCCCTTCCTTCCAGCCCCAGGCGGTGACCCATTCCCCCGCCTCCAGGTCGGTCACCGTCGACCAGGTGACGCCACCGCCGCGCCCGTCCACGAAGAAGGTGTCGCCGCCGCTCCCGCCGGTCAGGTAATTGGAACCGAGACCGCCGTCCAGCACGTCGTCGCCACCGCCGCCGTCCACCGCGTCGTCGCCGCCCACCGTGTTGATGAAGTCGGCACGCTCCGTCCCGCGCATCGCCTCGCTGTCGTTCTGGCCGATGTGGCTGTTGTGAAGCCAACTCACCGGGCCGGAGTAGTGGTCCATCGCGATTTCGGTGCTGACGCCGCCGCGGGTGATCGAAAGGCGGCGCGCGGGATCGATGGGCACGGGAACCGGAGGCTCCTTGGCGGGATTGGGAAGGTGGGACCGCAGGATGGAGGTGGCGTCCGCGACGGCGACGCTGCGGTCGGTGAAGGACAATTGTTCGATCCCGTGCAGCCGGTCGCTGATGCCCAGCTTGGGAATCGACAGGAACAGGGTGCCGTGCAGGCTGTAGGCATAGGCGTCGGTCGAGGCGGCGCCATAGACCGCGGTGTCGTACCCGAGGCTTCCGTCGAGCACGTTGCTGCCCGTTCCGCCGATCAGCGTGTCGTCACCGGACCCCGCCATGATGTCGTCGTTGCCCGGTCCGCCGTCGAGGCGATTGTTGGCGCTGCCGGGAAGAAACGTGCCATTGACCAAATGGATGGGGTTGGAGAACGATCCGAAGATGGTGTCGTTGCCGGCCCCGCCGATGGCGTTTTCAATGCCGATGCCCTTGGCGATGACGGCGTTGCCATTGATCTCATTGGACGAGAGATCGATGTGCAGACCGCTCGACGCGGCGGAGGCGTCCAGTGTATCGGTTCCACCGGCGTCCCAGATCGCCGCTCCCGCGAGCGGACCGTCGATGCGGTAGACGTCGTCCCCGGTGCGCGTGCCCAGGTTGGCGCCGTACCAGGACTGCAGCACCTGGATGTCCGCCGCCATCGGCCCGACCGGGTTGAACGCCGTGCCGGCCGGCAGGCGGGAGGCTGGTGGCGTGACCGACATCATCGTCCAGCCCGTGCTCCACACGCCGCTCTCCGCCCGCGGATCGTTGCCGGACGCAGGTGCATCGCCGGGCTCGAAGCTGTCGGTGAGGCCGAGGGCGCGCCCGATCTCCCGGAGAACCCGCGCGTATCCAGCGCCGCTGGCGGCGTCGATTCGGTTGGAATCGAAGGCGACCAGACCACTGGACAGGGTCGAGGCGGACGGACCGATGGCGTAGGCGGGCGTGCCCGGATCGTTGTCCAGCCGGGCGTCGTCGATGAAGCGCAGATGGCCGACCAGCGCGCCGGACGCTCCGGGAGCGCCGAGCGGGCCGCCCGTTGCCGACTCGGTGATCTCCACGAAACGGATGCTGGCGACGTCGGCGATGCTGGCCAGGGCGCCGCGGATGGCGTCGCGGAAGGTCGCGCTCAGCGGGGCGGGATTCACCCCCGCGGCGGCGATGGCGGGACCGCCGGCCTCATAGAAGGAGTAGGTGAGGGTAACCGGAGCCGGGGCTTGGCTGGTGCCCCATTTGGTCCCCGACAGGATGGGGGTGAGGGAGGGATCGGAGATCGTCTCCGGTGCCGTCACGATGCCGGTCCGGAGCAGGGCGGGATCGCATCCCAGCGGGCCGCCGTCGATGTCGGTGGCGGGGCGGTTGGCGGAGGTCAACCCGTAGGCGGTGGCGACCGAGGTGGGGACCCAGGAGGCGGCTGGCATACGCGAGTATCCTAATGGAGAGTATTGCTGTTGCTTTTCTCTATCACGGAGTGCGTATCTTTTGCCTAGGGTCGTTGTAAGAAGAGAACCCTATTGCGTCATTCCACCGCGTCTCAGGAAATATCCGTCATCAGTTCCGTCGGAAAGCCCGCTTCCTCCATATGGGCGACGAGTCGCTGGACGTGGCTGCGCCCGCGGGTTTCCAGCACCACGTCGATTTCGGCCATGCGCACCGGCACGTCGTGGAACAGGCGCTGGTGGTGCACCTCCACGATGTTGGCCCCGGCCTCGCCCAGCAAGCGGGCGACCCGGGCGAGCGCGCCGGGGGCATCGGTGATGCCGATGCGCAGCCGCACCATGCGCCCCTCGTAGACCAGCCCGCGCGTCAGGACCTGCGCCAGGATGCGCGCGTCGATGTTGCCGCCGGACACGACGATGCCCACCCGCTTGCCGCGGAACCGCTCCGGATCGTCCAGCACCGCGGCCAGCCCCGCCGCCCCGGCGCCTTCGGCCACCAGCTTCTGCACGGTGGCGAGGCGGTAGACGGCCTCTTCCAGCCGTTGCTCGCCCACCTCGACCACCGCGTCCACATGCCGACGGACCAGCGGCAGGGTGACGGCGCCGGGGGCCTTGACGGCGATGCCGTCGGCGATGGTGGCGCCGCCGCAGGCGATGGGTTGCCCGGCAAGCGCCTGGCGCATCGACGGGAACATGGCGCACTCCACCCCGATCACCGCGATGTCCGGCTTCAGCGCCTTGGCCGCCACCGCCATGCCGCCGATCAGCCCGCCGCCGCCCACCGGCACCACCAGCACCTGCAGGTCCGGCGCGGCGTCGAGCAGTTCCAGGGCGGCGGTGCCCTGGCCGGCGGCGATCAGCGGGTCGTCGTAGGGATGCACGAAGATCAGCCCTTCGCGCGCCGCCAACTCCTGCGCGTAGGCCGCCGCGTCGCTCAGCGTCTCGCCGTGCAGCTCGACCCGCGCGCCCAGGCTTTCGGTGCGCTCCACCTTGGTGAAGGGGGTGAAGGACGGCATCACGATGACCGAGCGGATGCCCAGCCGCGTGGCGTGGCAGGCCACCGCCTGGGCGTGGTTGCCCGCCGACATGGCGATCACCCCGGCCTGCCGCTCCGCCTCACCCAGCGACAGCAGCTTGTTGAGCGCCCCGCGTTCCTTGAAGGAGCCGGTGAGATGCTGGTTCTCCAGCTTCAACACCACCGAGCAGCCGGTGATCTCCGACAGGCGGGGGGAGGCCTCGGTGGGGGTGACGGGAAGATGATTGCCGATCCGCGCGGCGGCGGCGCGGACGTCGTCCAGGGTCAGGGTCGGAGACGGTGTAGCCTCGGTCATTGCGGACTCCCTGGTCGGATGGGGGAAAGCGTGAGCAGCGTGGCGCCGTCGCGGGCCAGCGTGCCGCGGTCGCCGGCCAGCCGCAGGCCCAGGCCGTCGCGCCAGCCCTGCACCAGATCCCCCCAGTGGGGCGACAGCGGGTTGCCCGACTGGCCGGTGGCGATGGAGAAGCGGGAGTTGCCGAGGTCCGCCAGATCGTAGACCGCGCGCAGCCCCGGACCGTGGATGTGGGAGAAGGGGTCCTGCGGGTCGCGCACGCGGGTGGTGCCGCGGTTGACGGTGAAGGCGCCGCCGCCGGTCGGAAGCGACAGGTCGAACATCTGGCCCAGCAGCGGCACCCGGCCGAGAAGCCGGTGGTTCAGGGCGGCCTTGTGCTCCGCCCCCCAGCGCCAACCGTTCATGTCCGTTCCGTGGCGCCGCTCGATCTCCGCCAGCGCCGATTTCAGGGCGCCGGCCAGCATGACGGTGCAATCCTCGCGGGCCGGCGTCGTCCGGTCGTCGCACCACTGCGGCGCCTGGGTCAGCACGCGGTGCAGGGCGCGGGGGCGCAGGTCCCAGTAGCCCTGGAACAGCGGCCCCAGTTCGTCGGCGAAGACGCTGCGCACCAGCTCCCGCTCCCACCAGGAGAAGATCAGCGGCTCGGCCCGGTCGCGGTCCATCCGCCCGTCCCAGCCGGCCAGACGGTCGAGCGCGGCGCGGGCCTGCCCATTGAAATCGGGCACGCCGCGCAGCGGCTCCAGCATCAGAGGCAGCAGGTCGCGAGCGGGCAGGGACAGCTCGTCCATCTGCTGGGCGGCGACCTCCTCCACCGTGTGCGGGCCGTCGCTCAGCATCTGCACGATCCGCTCCGCGCGGGCGGGGTCCGGCCATTCGGTCGCCAGGGCGTAGGGATAGCCGGGGCCGACCACCGCGTTGTTGGCGTTGACGAACTGGCCCGACGGCGGATCGACCGCCTGGGGCAGCGCGTCGAAGGGGATGTAGCCGATCCAGTCGTGTTCGCCGGTCCAGCCCGGCACCGGAACGCGCCCGTCGCCGCCGCGCCGCACCGGGACCAGCGCCGGCGACAGGAAGCCCAGCGTCCCCGCGGTGTCGGCGTAGACGACGTTCTGCTGCGGCGCCACGTGGAGGAACAGCGCCTCGCGCACCGTGGCGGCGTCGGCGGCGTGGTTGAGGCGGTACAGCGCCTCCGCCGTGGTGTCGGCGTCGGACAGGCCGGGGAAGGCCAGCGCCAGAACATGACCCTCCGGCGTGGCGGATGCGGCGTCCGGCGTGGTCAGCACCGGGCCGTGCCGCGTCTCGCGCACCGTCAGCGCCTCGTCCGGCTGGCCGGCGATGCGGATCGTTTCCTGGCGCGTCTCGAAGGCCGCACCGCCGTCCGGCGTCAGGTAGCGGTCGGGGTCCTGCGGGTCGAGCTTCTCGATGAACAGGTCCTGGGTGTCGCTGTGGGTGGTGGTGAAGCCCCAGGCGACGCGCCCGTTGTGCCCCAGGATGTGAAGCGGCACGCCGGGGATCGTCGCCCCGGCGATGCGGTGGTCCGGCGTCACGATGCGCGCCAGATACCAGAGGATCGGCGCCTCCAGCCCGAGATGGGGGTCGTTGGCGATGATCGGCTTGCCGGTCGCGCTGCGCGCCCCGGTCAGCGCCCATTCGTTGGACGCGGTGTCGAAGCCGAGGTCGGGCAAGGCGGCCAGCGCCTTCGGCAAATCCATGCCGTCGAGCGCCGCCGCCAGGGTCACCGGGGCGGTGGGGTCGGAGTCCGGGAACAGGTCGCGCATCTGCTCCGGCGTCAGGCTTCTCAGGGCGCTGGCGCGGAACAGCTCGTCCCGCGAATCGCCGGAGAGCTGGAGCGCCATCAGCTTGCCCCAGACGAGGCTGTCGGCGGGCCGCCAGGGCTCCGGCGTGTGGCGCAGAAGCTGGAACTCGATGGGCAGCGCCTCGCGGCGCGTCTCCATCCAGGCATTGACCCCGGCGGCGTAGGCGTCGAAGGCCGTGCGGGCTTCCGGCGACAGCTCCTCATAGGCCTCCTCGGCCCGGCGATAGACGCCCAGCGTGCGCATGGAGCGGTCGAGCCGCAGCGCCCAGTCGCCGAAGCGCGTGCCGACCAGCTCGGCCAGACGCCCGGCGCCGCTGCGCCGCATCGTCTCCATCTGCCACAGCCGGTCCTGCGCGTGGACGTAGCCGAGCGCGAAATAGGCGTCCCGCTCGGTGGCGGCGAAGATGTGCGGGATGGCGTTGCGGTCGCGCAGGATCTCCACCGGGCCTTCGATCCCCAGGACGGCGGCGGCGCCCTCATAGGCCGGGGTCTGCTGGCGAAGCCACAGCAGGAAGCCGCCCGCCCCCAGCACGGGCACCACGACCACCAGGGCGAGAGCGGCGACCAGGATGGCCAGGGGCTTGCGGGCGGCACGGGGAATCATCGGGCGACCAGAACTCGGAAAGGGGGCACGACAGACAGAGATGGGGATGGGGGCGGCCCGGGGCCATGCTCACCGATTCTGATCGCGACAGCCCGCGATGCCGGACCTACGGTGCCGTGGCTTCTTTCAGATAGGCGACCAGATCCCGCCGGTCGGACGCGCTGGTGATGGTCTGCATCGGCATCTTGCTGCCGGGGGTCATCACGTCGGGGCCGATCTCGAACAGCCGGGCCACCGCCGCCTCGTCCCAGACGATGCCGCTGCCCTTCAGCGCCGGGGAGTAGTGATAGCCCTCCACCGCCCCGGCGGGGCGCCCGAACAACCGCCACAGCGTCGGGCCGGCGCGGTTGCCGCCGTCCGGCGTCAGCGTGTGGCAGAAGGCGCAGGCGCGGAACAGCGTCCTACCGCGCTCCGGATCGGGCGCGTCGTCGCCCAGCGCGGGGCTGCCGGCGGCCAGCAGGAGGAGGACGGCCAGCGGCAACCTTCCATTCACGGCGCGTCGTCCGGATCGGTGACGGTCAGCGAGACCACCGACGTGTTGATGAGCAGCTTTCCCGCATTCTCGAAATTCACGGTGACGCGGTCGCCGATGGCCGACTGCACCTGCCCCAACCCCCAGTCGGGGCGGGCGGGGTGGCGCACCCAGGCGCCGGGAACCAATGAATCGWCCATGCCGCGCCCCCTGCATCCACTGGATTCGGTTATCGCTTTCGCGGGATGACCGCGGAAAAGCGGCGGCATCCGCGCCCCTGGAATGATACAAACAGACGTCGCCGCCGGCCATCCCCATGGGGCACCGGCATGCAACAGAATGCCGCCCGGCCGGGGGAAGTTCCTGGACGACGTTCCCCGGGCCGCGCTTTGGCCGATGGCCGTTTCGCCGACGGTCGGCCATCAACGATCTGGAGACCTCCCGTGCCGCTGGACATTCGCGTGATCGAGCTTGTCGCTTCCCGCATCTGCCACGACCTCGTGAGCCCGGTGGGAGCGATCCGCAACGGGCTGGAACTGATCGAGGAGATGGAGGACGAGCCCGCCGGGGGCTTCATGGGCGAGGCGGTGAAGCTGATCGAGCATTCCTCTGGGCAGGCCGACCGGCGGCTGCGCGTCTTCCGGCTGGCCTACGGCCTCGCCGGGCGGGAGCAGAAGGGCTTCGGCGACACCCGCTCCTCCGCGCAGGGGCTGCTGGAGGGCGGGCGGACCACGCTGGACTGGCCGGCGGGGGTGCCGAACGACCAGCTCGCCTTCAAGCGCGGCGCGTCGAAGGTGCTGCTCAACGTCATCATCCTGGCCGACGAGGCGCTGACCCACGGCGGCACCATCACCGTCGCGGCGGACGGGGACGAGCAGGCGGGGCGCTTCATCATCACCGCCGCCGGACGGCCCGGCGCCCTGAAGGACGAGTCCGCGGCGGCGCTGGCCGGCACAGTGGCCGCCGCCGACCTGACCCCGCGCAGCATCCACGCCTACATGACCGGGCGCTTCGCGGAAGACGACGGCTACCGCGTCGCCGCCACCCCGGCCGGGCCGGATCGGCTGGTTTTCACCGTGGAGTGGTGACGCGGCCCCCGCCGGAGGCGTGACCCGCGCATCGACGTCTTTCAAACCGCCGCCGGTCCGGTGCGCGGCGTTTGGTCATGGCCGTGCGCAGCATGTCCGGCGGTCATAGGCCGCCGCGTCGGCACCGGCCTCGCCGGCTGTGACCTTGGGCCGCGTGGCTCGGCATGACGGCGGAGCCCGAGAGTGGTATCGAAGGAGGTAAGGTTCTCTTAATCAGTGTTTGACAGGCTCCCACCATAGCTGGAAAGGCCCGTACCGGCGGCGTCGCGCACGCCGCCCTCCGGACGGCCCGGCCGGAAACGGATACAATTGCGGGCGTGGGGATCGCGACATGGATGATCTGCTCTCCGAATTCCTGACGGAAACCAACGAGAACCTGTCGGTTCTCGACGTGGAACTGGTCCGTCTGGAGCAGAATCCCAACAATCCGGAACTTCTGTCGAACATCTTCCGTCTGGTGCACACCATCAAAGGCACCTGCGGCTTCCTCGGCCTGCCACGCCTGGAAAAGGTTGCGCACGCCTCGGAAAACGTGTTGGGCAAGTTCCGCGACGGTGAACTGACCATCAACCCGGAAGCGGTCTCGCTGATCCTTCAGGCGCTGGACACCATCAAGAGCCTGCTGGCGGTGCTGGAGGCGACGGAGGCGGAACCGCCGGGCGACGACCTGCCGCTGATCGAGCGGCTGAACCTGTGCGCCGAAGGCAAGCTGGGCGCCGCCGCGGCCAAGCCCGCCCCGGCCCCGGAGCCCCCGCCGGCCCCCGCGGTCGCGGCGGCGGAGGTGGCCCCGGCCTCCTCGGGCAACCTCACGCTGGACGAGCTTGAGGCGATCTGGAACTCAACTCCCGGTCCGACCAGCACCGCCCTGGCCCCGGTCGCCGCGGAACCGGCGGAAGACCCCGTCCCCTCGCACGATCTGGTGGTGCCGGACCCCGATCCGGTCCCCGCCGCCGCCAAGATGCCCGCTCCCGCCGCGGAGGCCGCCTCCGGCGCCGGTGCGGGCGGCGAGGCCGCGACGAAGGAATCGGCGGTCGCCGCGCAGACCATCCGCGTCAACGTGGACCTGCTCGAAAACCTGATGACCATGGTGTCGGAGCTGGTGCTGACCCGCAACCAGCTGCTCCAGATCCTGCGGTCGCAGAAGGAGAGCGAGTTCGCCGCCCCGCTGCAGCGCCTGAACCACGTGACGTCGGAGTTGCAGGAAGGCGTCATGAAGACGCGCATGCAGCCCATCGGCAACGCCTGGGCCAAGCTGCCGCGTCTGGTGCGCGACCTGTCGCACGAACTGGGCAAGAAGATCGACCTCCAGATGCTCGGCGCCGACACCGAGCTGGACCGCCAGGTGCTGGAGCTGATCAAGGACCCGCTGACGCATATGGTGCGCAACTCCGCCGACCACGGCCTGGAGGTGCCCGCCGACCGTCTGCGCTCGGGCAAGTCGGAGACCGGCCGCATCACGTTGAACGCCTATCACGAGGGCGGCCACATCATCATCGAGATCCAGGACGACGGTAAGGGCCTGGCGATCGACCGGATCAAGCAGAAGGCGATCCAGAACGGGATGGCCTCGGAAGGCGAGCTGGCGGCGATGTCCGACCAGCAGATCATCCAGTTCATCATGAAGCCCGGCTTCTCGACCGCGGCGAAGGTCACCAACGTGTCGGGCCGCGGCGTCGGCATGGACGTGGTGAAGACCAACATCGAGAAGATCGGCGGCACGATCGAGATCAAGTCCCAGCAGGGCAAGGGCTCGACCTTCGTCATCAAGATCCCGCTGACGCTGGCCATCGTCTCCGCCCTGATCGTGGAGTGCGCCGGCGAGCGCTTCGCCATCCCGCAGATCAGCGTAGTCGAGCTGGTGCGCGCCGCCGCCGACAGCGAGCACACCATCGAGCGGCTGAAGGGCACGCCGGTCCTGCGCCTGCGCAACCGCCTGCTGCCGCTGGTCTCGCTGCAGGAGCTGCTGCGGCTGGACGACCAGGAAGGTGGGGAGAAGAAGACCGACGAGACCTTCATCGTGGTCACGCAGGTCGGCACCTACACCTTCGGCATCATGGTCGACCGCGTGTTCGACACCGAGGAAATCGTGGTGAAGCCGGTGGCGCCGATCCTGCGCCACATCGAGATGTTCTCGGGCAACACCATCCTCGGCGACGGCTCGGTCATCATGATCCTCGACCCGAACGGCATCGCGTCGGCGACCGGCGAGATGGCCATGGGCGAGAACGTCTCGAAGGAGGCGGCCTCTGTCCAGGCGACCCGCCAGGAGGACAAGATGGCGCTCCTGCTGTTCCGCGCCGGGGCCGGCGCGCCGAAGGCGGTGCCGCTGTCGCTGGTCGCCCGCCTGGAGGATGTCGATCTCGCCAGCGTCGAATCGTCCAACGGCATGCCGGTGGTCCAGTACCGCGGCAAGCTGATGCCGCTGGTGCCGATCGATCCGGGTTTCATGATCGGCCAGGAAGGCCGCCAGCCGGTGCTGGTCTTCGCCGACGGCGACCGGTCGATGGGCCTGATCGTCGACGAGATCGTCGACATCGTCGAGGAGCGTCTGGTGGTGCAACTCACCGCCGACCGTCCGGGCCTGATGGGCTCGGCGATCATCGCCGGCAAGGCGACGGATGTGATCGATGCGGGCTTCTTCCTGACCCAGGCCTACAAGGATTGGTTCGGCTCGTCCTCGACCGATGCGTATGAGGAGGAGAGGGCGCTCCAGCGCGTGCTGCTGGTCGATGACAGCCCCTTCTTCCGCAACCTGCTGACCCCGCTGCTGTCGGTCGCCGGCTACGACGTCACCGCGGTGGAGAACGCCAACGAAGCGCTGGCGCTCTGCGAGGCGGGCGAGGACTTCGACGTCATCGTCTCCGACATCGAGATGCCGGGGATGAGCGGCTTCGACTTCGCCGAAGCGGTCCGCCAGGGCGGCACCCGCTGGAGCGGCACGCCGATGGTCGCCCTGTCCAGCCACGCTTCCCCGCGCGACCTCGACCGCGGCCGTCAGGCCGGGTTCACCGACTATGTCGCCAAGTTCGACCGTGACGCGCTGCTGTACGCGCTGCAGCAGACCCTGTCCGAGCAGAAAGGTGCCGCATGAGCAACGCCAAGCTGCCCGCCACCACCAAGAAGTCCAAGGGCGACGAGATCACCTCCGGTGGCAGCCAGGACTATGTGACCATGACGATCGCCGACCAGCTGTTCGGCATCCCGGTCCTGCAGGTCCAGGACGTGCTGGGGCATCAGCGGATCACCCGCATCCCGCTGGCCCCGCCGGAGGTCGCCGGTTCGCTGAACCTGCGCGGGCGCATCGTCACCGCCATCGACGTGCGCCTGCGGCTCGGCTTGACGTCGCGCCCGAAGGACAAGCCGGGCATGTCCATCGTGGTGGACCTGCGCGGCGAACTCTACAGCCTGATGGTCGATTCGGTGGGGGAGGTGCTGAGCCTTTCCAACGACGATTTCGAGCGCAACCCGGCCACCCTCGACCCGCGCTGGCGCGAGGTGTCCACGGGCATCTATCGCCTGAACGGTCAGCTCATGGTGGTTCTGGACGTGCCGCGTCTGCTGAATTTCACCACGTTGGAAGCGGCCTGAGGCGAAACCCCGGTCGGTGTGCAAAGCGAAGCCTGAGGCCCGTTCACCATGAAAGTTTGCCTGGTCGTCGATGACAGCCGCGTGGTCCGCAAGGTCGCGCGGAAGATCCTGGAAGAGCTGCACTTCGCCTGCACCGAGGCGGAGGACGGCAGGCAGGCCATGGAGGCCTGCGCGCAGAAGATGCCGGACGCCATCCTGCTGGACTGGAACATGCCGGTGATGACCGGCATCGAGTTCCTGCGCCGTCTGCGCAAGATGAGCGGCGGGGATCTTCCCAAGGTCGTGTTCTGCACGACCGAGAACGACCTCGCCCACATCCAGGAGGCGCTGTCCGCCGGGGCGAACGAGTACATCATGAAGCCTTTCGACAGCGACATCATCCAGACCAAGTTCCAGCAGGTCGGGCTGCTGTGACGGGCGGGACCACCGCACCGTTTGCCGCTCCGACCCTGAAAGGCTGATTGCGTTATGTCCGATCGTTTCGGCAGACCTCCTCCCCCCGCGCCGTCGGGGCATCCGTCCGGCGCGGCCGGCGGCGATCCCGTCCGGGTGATGGTGGTCGACGATTCCGCCGTGATCCGTGGCCTTCTGACCCGCGCACTGGAAGGCGATTCCGAGATCCGCGTGGTCGCGTCGGTCGGCGACGGCCAGATGGCGGTCAACGCCCTGCAACGCAACTCGCTCGACGTCATCGTCCTCGACATCGAGATGCCGGTGATGGACGGGCTGACCGCCATCCCGAAGCTGCTGGCGGTGGCGCCGCAGGTGAAGATCATCATGGCCTCCACGCTGACGCTGCGCGGGGCCGACATCTCCATGCGCTGCCTGTCCGCGGGGGCCGCCGACTACATCCCCAAGCCGACCTCCACCCGCGAGATCGGCGGCGCGGACGCCTTCAAGCGCGAGCTGGTGTCGAAGGTCAAGGCGCTGGGCGCCGCCGCCCGCCGCGCCGGGTCCCGCACCCGCGGCGAGCTGCGCCCGCTGAACCCGGTGCCCGCCGCCTTCCTCAAGCGCGAGCCGCCGACCGTCACGCTGCGCCCGGCTCCCGCCGTCGGCTCCGTCGGCCAGGTCAAGCCGGACGTGATCGCCATCGGCAGTTCCACGGGCGGCCCGCAGGCGCTGTTCGAGGTGCTCGCCCATCTGAAGACCGGGGTCACCCAGCCGATCCTGATCACCCAGCACATGCCGGCGACCTTCACCACCATCCTGGCCGAACACATCACCCGCCAATGCGGGCTGAACGCCCAGGAGGCGAAGGACGGCGAGCCGGTCGTGTCGGGGCGCTGCTACATCGCGCCGGGCGACTTCCACATGCTGGTCACCCAGCGTGCGGGCGCCAACGTGATTTCGCTGACCAAAGACCCACCCGAGAATTTTTGCCGCCCGGCGGTGGACCCGATGATGCGGTCCATCCTCCGCGCCTTCGGCGGGCGCAAGGTTCTCGCCTGCATCCTGACCGGCATGGGGCAGGATGGGCTGAAGGGCTGCACCGATGTGGTGAACGCCGGCGGCACCCTGATCGCGCAGGACGAGGCGTCCAGCGTCGTGTGGGGCATGCCGGGCGCCGTCGCCCAGGCGGGCATCTGCTCCGCGGTGCTGCCGCTCAAGGAAATCGGTCCCTACATCCGCAAGTTCGCATCGAGGGCAGCATGAGAGTCGAAGATTTCGACATGTTCTCCACGCTGCTCAAGCAGCGTTCCGGTCTGGTCCTGACCCGGGACAAGGCCTACCTGCTCGAATCCCGGCTCATGCCGGTGGCGCGCAAGTGGAACATGAAGGGGTTGGAGGAGCTGGCCTCCACCGTGCGGACGCGCAAGGACGAAGCTCTGCTGCGCGACATCACGGAGGCGATGACGACCAACGAGTCGTCCTTCTTCCGCGACCAGAAGCCCTTCGACCAGTTCAAGCAGATCGTTCTGCCGAGGCTGCTGGAGGCGCGCGCCGCCAAGCGGTCGATCCGCATTTGGTCGGCGGCCTGCTCGTCCGGGCAGGAGGCCTACTCGCTGGCCATGCTGCTGAGCGAGGACGCGGCGAAGCTGGCCGGCTGGCGGATCGAGATCGTCGGCACCGACATCTCCGCGGAAATGGTGGAACGCTCCAAGTCGGGCGTCTACACCCAGTTCGAGGTGCAGCGCGGCCTGCCGATTCAGATGCTGGTGAAGCATTTCAAGCAGCAGGGCGACAAGTGGCAGATCAGCCAGCAACTGCGCCAGATGGCCTCCTTCCGCGAATTCAACCTGTTGGGCGACCTGTCGGGCCTGGGGCAGTTCGACATCGTGTTCTGCCGCAACGTGCTGATCTATTTCGACCAGCCGACCAAGACCAAGGTTCTGGAGGCGATCGCCCGCCAGATGCCGCAGGACGGCGTGCTCTATCTGGGCGGTGCGGAAACCGTGCTGGGCATCACCGACCGCTTCAAGCCGGTGGAAGGCCAACGCGGTCTGTACAGCCTGGGCGGCTTCCAGGTGCCGAGCGGGCTCAAGGCGGCCGTGTGACTCAAATGGCTGTGACTCAAAAGGCTGTGATTCAAAACGGCCTGATTTAGGGCGGCGTGACGGTGATACGGTCGGCGGCGCCTTCCTCCATGACCCAACGGCGGAAGGCGGCGATCTTCGGCCGGTCGGCGGTGACCTCCGGGCAGACGAGGTAGTAACCGAAGTCTCCCGGCAGGGCGAGGTCGAACAGCCGGGTCAGCCGCCCGCTCGCCAACTCCTCCGACACCAGGGTGCCGCGCGCCATCGCGATGCCCTGGCCGTTTTCCGCGGCTTCGATGGCGATTCCGATCTCGTCGAAGACCATCTCGGAGCTTGGCTTCAGGTCGCCGAGCCCGGCCATCGCCAGCCACGTCGCCCAATAGCTGTGGCCGGTCTCCTCGACCAGGACATGATGGCGCAGGTCGGCGGGCTGCCGCAGCGGCGTCGGACCCTGCAGCAGGGCCGGGCTGCACACCGGGAACACCGCGTCGTCGAGGAAGCGGTCGGCCCGCAAGCCCTCCCACACCCCAAGGCCATGGCGGAGCCCGATGTCGATGTCGGCTTCGCGCTCGAAATCGATCTCGTGCTGGCTGACGCTGATGCGCAGATGGATTTCCGGGTGGCGGGCGCGGAAGCGGCCGATGCGGCTCATCAGCCAGCGGCTGGCGAAGGAGGGCGAGACGCTCATCGTCAGCACGCCGGAGCGCTCATGCTCCATCACCCGCTCCAGGCCGGTGGCCAGCCGCGCGAAGGCGTCGCGCACGCTGGGCAGCAGGAGCTGGCCGGCGTCGGTCAGAACCAACGCCTGATTCAACCGGCGGAACAGCCGGATGCCCAGTCGATCCTCCAAGGTCCGGATCTGGTGGCTGATCGCGCTCTGGGTGACGTTCAACTCCTCCGCCGCCCGGGTGAAGCTGAGATGGCGCGCCGCCGCTTCGAAGGCGCGCAGGCCGTTGAGGGGAGGGATCTGCATGGGTCCGCATCCGCCGGATTGTTGCCTAGCCGCATGAAATTCTCTCATGCAGGTTAGAGAAAGCATCCTTTGCGGGCAAGCCGCTTCCAGGTGCATTCCTAAGGGACGGAATTCATCAAGCGGAGTGTCGGATCATGAGCAGGAGAGCGCTGGGCGCCGTTTCCGCGGAGCGGGGCACGGTGTCCTTCGGACACGCTGGAATTGACGGCGCGCAGGGATTTTTGAAGCGGGGGCTCAGGGAGGTGCTCGGCATGATCGAACGCCACCGGCAGCGCCGCTCCCTGGCGGCACTGGACGACCATCTGCTGCGCGATGTCGGGTTGAGCCGCACGGAGGCCCGCCGCGAAGCCGACAAGGCGTTCTGGCAGGAATAACCGTGGAAGGCGGCGGGCCTGAACCCGCCGCTCACCGGCATGACGTTCAACAGTGATGGGCGTTCGGCAGTCAGCCGGCGGCTTGGGCCTGCTGGTGCGGGACGCGCGGGATCGGCGACGCCTCCTCGTGCGGGTCGCGCAGCACGTAGCCGCGGCCCCACACCGTCTCGATGTAGTTGTCGCCCTGGGTGGCGGCGGCCAGCTTCTTGCGCAGTTTGCAGACGAAGACGTCGATGATCTTCAGTTCCGGCTCGTCCATGCCGCCGTAGAGATGGTTTAGGAACATCTCCTTGGTCAGGGTCGTGCCCTTGCGCAGGGACAGCAGTTCCAGAATGCCGTATTCCTTGCCGGTCAGGTGGAGCGGCTGGTTGTCCACCTCCACCGTGCGGGTGTCCAGATTCACGGTCAGGCGGCCGGTGCGGATGATGCTGTCGGAATGGCCCTTGGAGCGGCGGACGATGGCCTGGATGCGGGCGATCAGCTCGCGCTTGTCGAAGGGCTTGGTCAGATAGTCGTCGGCGCCGAAGCCCAGACCCTTGATCTTGTGGTCCAGCTCCGACAGGCCGGAAAGAATGAGGATCGGCGTGGTCACCCGCGCGGCGCGCAGGCGGCGCAGCACCTCGTAGCCGTCGATGTCCGGCAGCATCAGATCGAGGATGATGATGTCGTAATCGTACAGCTTGCCGATTTCGAGTCCATCCTCACCGAGGTCGGTAGAGTCGACGATGTAGCCTTCCGACTGGAGCATCAGTTCGATGCTCTTGGCCGTGGAGGAATCGTCTTCGACCAGCAGAACCCTCATGGCGATATCCCGATGTTTGATGGCGCGTTTCTGGCTTCCGAAGCGGCGTTGCTGTCCCGCAGTTCCTTAACCAATTCCCTTAACAGATCCGCTCGTCTGTTTACACAGGTTAACAGACGATTCAGCTTAACGCCAGAGGCATAGCACTTCATTTAACGTTAATGTTTTTGGACGAGCATGACGCGGGCGGCATGGCGGCGGACTCCCGGCCCACCGCAAATTGCGCCGCCTGCGCCCGGCTCACCCGTCCCATTTCCGTACGCTGATCCGCAAGACCGTGCCCGCCGACGTCGCCCGCATCCTCCAGGAAATCGAGTCCGTGTCCGGTTGCAGCCGGTTCGGGCGGGTCACCGCCGTGCTCGGCCTGCTGGTCGAGGTCGGAGGGATCGAGAAGGAGCTGTCGGTGGGCGGCCGCTGCATCGTGGAATCCCGCGACGGCCGGCAGGTCCCCTGTGAGGTGGTGGGATTCCGCCAGGGTCGCGCGCTGCTGATGCCCTTCGGCTCCATCGACGGGGTCGGGCTGGGCTGCCGCGCGCTGGTGTCGGACAGCCAGCCCATGGTCTTCCCGACGGAGGCGTGGCTCGGCCGCGTCATCAACGCGCTGGGCGAGCCGGTGGACGGCAAGGGACCACTGCCCAAGGGGACGCATGGCGTTCCCATCCGCAACAACCCGCCGCCCGCCCACTCCCGCGCCCGGGTGGGCGAGAAGCTGGACCTGGGCATCCGCGCCATCAACGCCTTTCTCACCTGCTGCCGCGGGCAGCGCATGGGCATCTTCGCCGGCTCCGGCGTCGGCAAGTCGTCGGTGATGTCGATGCTCGCGCGCTTCTCCGGCGCGGAGGTCGCGGTGATCGGTCTGATCGGCGAACGCGGGCGTGAATTGCAGGAATTCATCACCGAGGATCTGGGCGAGGAGGGCCTGTCGCGCAGCGTCGTGGTTTGCGCTACCTCCGACGAGGCGCCGCTGATGCGCCGCCAGGCTGCCTACATGACTCTGGCCGTGGCGGAGGCCTTCCGCGATGCCGGCCGCAACGTGCTGTGCATGATGGACAGCGTGACCCGCTTCGCCATGGCTCAGCGCGAGATCGGCCTGTCGGCCGGCGAGCCGCCGACGACCAAGGGCTATCCCCCGACTGTCTTCGCCGAGCTGCCGCGCCTGCTGGAACGCGCCGGCCCGGGCCTCAGCGGGTCGGGCTCCATCACCGGGCTGTTCACCGTGCTGGTGGAAGGCGACGACCACAACGAGCCCATCGCCGACGCCGTGCGCGGCATCCTGGACGGTCACATCGTCCTGGAGCGCCAGATCGGCGAGCGCGGGCGCTATCCGGCCATCAACATCCTGCGCAGCGTGTCGCGCACCATGCCCGGCTGCAACTCCCCCATGGAGAACGAGCTGGTGAACCACGCGCGGCGGCTGATGTCGTCCTACGACAATATGGCGGAGATGATCCGCCTCGGCGCCTACCGCAAGGGCACCGACCCGCAGGTGGACGAGGCCATCCATTTCCAGCCGGCCTTGGAGGCGTTCCTCAAGCAGGGCAAGCGCGAGGCGACCGACCTCGACAACAGCTACGCCCAGCTTGCCGCCATCTTCGGCATTGAACAGTGGCCGCCGCAAGAATGAGCAGTCTCAAGACCATCATCCGCCTCCAGAAATGGAAGCTCGACGAGAAGCGCCGGGCTCTGGCGGAGCTGCAGAACCTCGCCGACCGGCTCCAGGCCGAAATCGACCGGCTGAAGGAAGAGATCGCGGCGGAGCGCGACACCGCGCGCGGCAACGTCGAATACGCCTTCACCTACAGCAACTACATCCAGGCGGCGATGGAGCGCGGCAAGCGGCTGACCCAGTCCATGGGGCAGGTGGAGGCCCAGATCGCCGTCGCCACCGACGAGATGGCCGAGGCCTTCCAGGAGCTGAAGCGCTACGAGCTGGCCGAGGAGGAGCGGCTGAAGCGCGAGAAGGAAAAGCTGAAGCGCAAGGAGGCCAACATGCTGGACGAAACCGCGCTGGTCGGCTTCCGCCGCCGCCAGCGGGAAGAAAGCGAACTGGAAACCTGACAGCACGGCCTGTTCAATCGACCGTGGCGTCGTCAGTGGGAAGATCCGAATAGGACACCACGCGCGCACGGCCGGCGCGTTTGGCGGCGTACAGCGCCCGATCGGCGTTCTGAAGCGCCAGGGCCAAGTCCGCCGCCTCCGACGGCCACAGCGCCATGCCGATGCTGCATCCGATCCGGATGTTGAGCCCGTCGCCCGCGATCGGGGTGGAAACGCTGTCGATGATGCGTCTGGCAACGTCCAGGGCATAATGCCCCTGTGGGCCGTCCGGCAGGGAGAGCAGCACCGCGAACTCGTCACCGCCGAGGCGCGCGGCGAAATCGCCGTGGCGCACGCAACGCGCCAGCCGGTCGCCGATCTCCTTCAACACCATGTCACCGGCATGGTGGCCGTGCCGGTCGTTGATCGGCTTGAACCCGTCGAGGTCGATGTAGAGGATCGCCACGGCATCGCGATCCGATGCCGGCTGCTCCTGAAGGCGCTCCACGTGAGCCTCGAAGAAGCGCCGGTTGGCGAGCCCGGTCAAGCGATCCTCGAAAGCAATGGTGCTCAGCGTCCGTCCCATCGTCCGCATCGCGTGGGCGACTTGGCCGATTTCCGACGGGTGGACCGGTGCCGGGGCGCAGGGGGCGTGGGGATCGAAAAGGTCTGACGACAGGAACGCCGCCGACGCCTTGAGGTCCCTCAGGCCACGCAGGACCATGACTTCCATTAGCACCCAGACCCCTCCGACGATGAGAAGCACCACGCCGGTGATCACGCCGGTTCCCAAGAGCAAATTCCGGTCGGCCGCGGCCAGGATGTCGGCGCGCGCGACCGCGACGACGATCTTGGCACCGGTTTCCTCCAGGGTCGAGAAGCCGCTGATCCGGGGAATGCCGTCCAGACCGTCGTCCTCGATGATCCCGGCCTCCTCCTCCATGATTTTTCGAACCATCGGGTGATCGGCCATCGATCGCCCGACAATCCCCTGCGGGTCCGGCACGCGCGCGAGGATCGTCCCTTCGGAATCGAACAGCGATACGGTTCCACCGGACTCATGAGCGATGTCGACGGACAGCTCCGCAAGCCAGTTCAAGTCCACTCCAGCCAGCAGGACGCGGATGACCGAACCGTCGTCACCGAGAATCGGCAGGGCCGCGACCACGCGGGGTTTTTTGCTGTTCTGCCCGATCAGGAAGTTGCTGACCGTGAAGCCGTGCGTCGCCAGAGCCTCGCGGAAATAGTCACGGTCGGCCAGGTTCATGGGCCGGCTCCTGTTGCTGCTGCACAACAGGTTGCCATCGGGGTTGAACACCCCAAAGCCGGTGCTTCAAGGATAAAGGTCCGTTGCCTGCTTCAACAAGGTCGAGCAACGTTCCGGGCTTGCGTCCCGGATGTCGGGGACCAGGGTGAGAAGCTGGAGGACGCTGCGGGCCTGCTGCACGATCTGCGCCTGCTGCTGCGCCCCGCGGTCGGCGAGCAGACGGGTGGCCTCCCGCGCCCGCTCGATGTCCTGGCTGCGCTCTTGAAGCAGAAGGACGACGACCAGACCCGCCATCGGAAGAAGGGCGAGCAGGATGAAGGCTTCGAGGCGTGCGCGAAGCCCAACGCGCGCCCACAGGGTTTGGGCACGCCTCAATATTCGTGCACGTTTCAACGGACTCATCCACGCACCGACCGACCCGTTTTATTCTCATGCGGGTTGAGGAAAGCAAGCGGTGAAAGCTGTGGCGCAGCGCGGTGCAGCCATGCCGGACGAAGGGTAAGGCGGGGATCGAGGGATCAGACGCGTCGCATCCGGGCGAAAAGATGCGGGTTGTCCCAACCGGGCTGGCGATCCTCGATGATCACACGCTGGGGGACGGGCAGGGTCCGCTCCACCGTGACTTCCACCCAGCGGGGGATCAGCTCGTTGTTCAGGTCGTCGAGCACGGCGACGGCCAGGGACTCCGGTCCGGCGGCCGCTGCGGTGTCGGACAGGGCGCCGAGATAGGCGGCGACGCCGTCCGGCGTCACGACCGCGCGGTCTGGGACGTAGCGCAGGGTCAGGCGAGTGCCGGGCACCGGTTCCCCGTGAAGCTCCACCAGATAGTCATGGCGGGCATCCGGGTTGGAGGCGGTGGTCAGAAGCTCGCGGCGGTGCATGGCGTCCAGGCTCGTCAGGCGGTGTAGCTGCTTCCGCCGGCTCCGACGCGGGTCAGCTTGACCCAACATTTGGCGCCGGACTGGAAGGACAGGCCGCCGATGTAACCCACGGCGCGGATGCTGTCCGCGAAAATCTGGATCAGGTCCAGGCGGATCTCCGGCGCCAGCGGGGTGTGGCTGCGCAGGATCAGGTCAAACCGGTTGGGCTGCACCAGCCCGTCGAGCTGCATCGGACCGAGACGGCTGAGATCCAGGTCGAGCAGGAAGCGGCTCCCCTTGTCGCCGCCCTTGCGGCCCGTCTTGCCGTCCTCTTCCGAATTTATGGGATGGATGTGCAGCTTGAGCGGCATCAGCCCATTGGCGTCCATCATCGGCAGGGTGTAGGGGCGCCAGTCGCCGGGCAGGGGATCGCCCGCCTGCTGCTGAAGGCTGCGGAACTCGCGTTCCAACTGGGACAGCAGGCTGCCTTGGCCGGATTTCTCCAGGGCGGAGGCGGCGTCCTCCCCCAGCCAGCCGCGGGCGTCGCCGCCGCGGATCGCCGACAGGAAGAAACTCAGCGCCGCGCCGAACTTGCGGTTCGGCTGCGGCATCACTGTGCCGATCAGCGCTTGCGCGGCGGAGCGGTCCACCCCGGCCAGGGTGGCCAGGAGTTGACGCATGGCGGGCCAGTCCCGTTCGCTCAGCGGCCCCGGTTCTGCGGTGAGCGGGGGTGGCGCGGTCTGGAACGCCTTGGCGGGGTCGGTCAGGGCCGCGGTGACGGCGCTGCCCTGCGGTAGACTCGCCTGGACGTTCAGCGCCAGCATGCCCTGCGGCGTGGCGAGGATCGGCTGGCCCTGCGGCGTGCTGCCGGCCACCGTGCCCTTCAGCACCGGTCCGTCGGGCATCTCCGGCGTTGTCGGGGAGGCGCCGGAGTCAACACTGGGCGTTGCGGTCGGGGTTGCAGCGCCGCGGGGCGAGGCAGGGGCCGATTGCGACGCTGCGGGAGGCGAAGAACCGGGTTGGGACGGGGCACCGTCCTTGCGGGGCGGGGTGCCGGCGCTCTGGCCGTCCGGTGGGAGGGACCCGTCGTCCGGCGGGGTGGCCTGCGGCTGGTCCGGCGGGGGGGTGACGGTCAGGATTTTGAGAGCGACGGTGCCGCCCTGGGTCAGGACCGGTTCCCCGGCAGGCTTCGCGGGGGTTGGCTTTGGGGGAGCGGCGGGCTCCGCGAGTTCCCCGCCGGGATGCGCCGCGTCGCCGCCGAGTTCCACCGTGGCGTCGAGCATCGGCTTGCCGGGGAGCGGTGCTGCGCCCGAAGGCGTGGGCTGCGCCTGTGGAGGGGCGGGGGGTGTGTTGGGTTGGCCGGCTTGTGTTGGTGCCGGGGCTTGGCCGCTGTCGCCGTCCGCGACGGGAAGGGGCGGCAGGGTCGCCGGGGTGGCGGTGGTCTGGCCGGGCAGGGCTGGGGCGGCGCCGAGCGCGGCCGGAGGCTTCGGCGCCGCGGCGATGACCAGCGCGGGAACGATGGTGCCCGGCAGCAGCAGGGGAAGCGGCTGGCCCGCCGGTCCCACCGTCGGCGTGGCGGGCGTCGGGGTTGGCAGGATCACGACCGGCGTCGCCGAGCCCTGAGGCCGCGCCACGCCGGTTTGGCCGGGGACGGTCTGCGCCGGTCCGCTCGTCGGCGGTGCTGTCGGGACGTTCGGCGCGGTGGTCGGGGGTGCGGTCTGGGTGCCTTGGGTCAGCACCAGAACCTTCGCCGCGAGGCTCTGTGTGGGGGATGCGGCGGCGGGGTCGGTCGACGCGGCCTGCGCCTGCTCCAGCAACGCCTGCGCCGGGGTGATCTGGAGCGTCACCGGCTTGTCGGCGGGCAGCGGCGTCGGGGTTTGCACAAGCACCTCGCCGGCCTGGGTGCGCACGCGGGTCACGCCCTCCGGCGTGGTGCCGACGACGGTTCCGGTCAGCACCACCGGGCGGGCGATGTCCTGCAAGCGCTCCGGCAGGGCCTTGACCGTGCCCTCGGCGACCGCCACCGGGGCGGGCGCGGGGGTGGCCGCCACGGGGGCGGCGGGCGTGCCGCCGGCCGGGGGTGGAAGGGCGCCCCCCATACCCGACTTACTGGCCGTTCAGAAGCCGCTGGGCGATGGCCAGCACGTCCCGCGCGGCGTCGGAGCTCGGGGAGCGGGTCAGCAGCGGCGACTGGTTGCGGATGGCGTCGCGCACCTTCAGGTCGCGGCGGATGATGCCGGCCAGGGCGGGCTTGTATTTCAGGAAGTTCTGGCAGGCTTTCAGAATCGTGCCGTAGGTGCGCTCCCCGTCCTTCACGCTCTGCGCCATGTTGACCACGACGCGCAGGTCGGCGGTGGGGTTGGTGGCGTGGGTCAGCTTGATGAAGGCGTAGGCGTCGGTCAGCGACGTCGGCTCGTCCGTCGTCACCACCAGCGTCGTCCCGGCCGGGCCGGACAGGGTGCGCACCGTGCGGTCGACGCCGGCCCCCATGTCCATGATGACGCAGTCGTAGCGCCGGGCCAACTCCATCAGGTCGTTGCGCAGGCCGGACAGGCGCTGGCTCGGCAGTTGGGCGAGCGTTCCGGAGCCGGAGCGGCCGGCGATGATGTCGAAGCCGCCCTCGGTGTAGCGCTGGGCCGCGCGGCCCAGCGTCACGTCGCCGTTGATGACAGCGCCGAGATCGTTCTTGGGCTGGAAGCCGAGTTGGATGTCGACGTTGGCGAGGCCGAGGTCGCCGTCGAACAGCAGCGAGTTCTTGCCCATCTTGGTCAGCGCGTGGGCGAGCGTGATCGAGAACCACGTCTTGCCGACGCCGCCCTTTCCACTGGCCACGGCGATGACGTTGGCACCGCGCAGCGGGTGGACGTTCTTGAGGGCGGCCGGAAACACCGGATCGGTCATGGGATGGTCCTCGACGAAGAACGAACGGCTTTGGTCTTGGCAGGGGCCGCCGGCTTGGGCCGGTTGCGCGCCGCCTTGTCCTCGGCGGGCATCATCAGGCGAGCGAAGGCCACCGGGTTCAGCGGTGTCAGCCCCTCGGCCACCTTGGAGGAAACGCTGGCGTTGCAGAAGGCCATCCGCGCACGGTGCGCGGTGCCCAGGAGACTGCCCAGCCGACGCGCCATGTCGAGCCGGGTGATCAGCATCCGCCGCACGCCCAGCGCCTTGAAGGATTGGGCAATGTCGGCGGCTTCCATGGCGTCCAGCCCGGCGGGCAGCACGAGGATCGGCTCGGCCACCCCGGCGGACAGCAGGGCCTTGAGGTCGGCCATGTCTTCCCGGTTGTAGGGGTTGCGTCCGGCGGTATCCACCAGGACGACGTCGGCGCCGCGGCTGACTTCGAACGCGCCCGCGAGCGCGTCGGGGTCTTCCACCGTCGCCAGTTTGATTTTCATCAGACGCGTGAAGGCGGCCAACTGTTCCATGCCGCCGGCGCGAACGGTGTCGGTGGTGATCACGCCGACCGAGCGTTTGCGGAAGACCGCCTGGGCGGCCAGCTTGGCGACGATCAGCGTCTTGCCGCTGCCCGGCGGGCCGACCAGGATCAGCGGCTTGTTGCCGCCGCGCCGGTCCTGCAGCGGGCTGAAGGTGAACATGGAGTCGAGCGCGGCGCCCAGCGCCAGCGCGGGGTCGTCGGTGTCCAGCCCCGCGGCGGCGTCGATGAGCTGCTCGGCCAGCGCGGCGGGAACGCCGTGGCGGTGCAGCACGTCGGCCACCACCTCGCCCACGTCGATCTCCGGCTCCTCCTCGACCACCACCATGGGGCGGGCGGTCCTGGTGGGCTGGGCCGTGCGCGCCTGCGCCATCAGCAGATCGTCGTCCTCCACCGCCGCGGTCACGCGAACGCCGCCGCCTTCCTCCTCGCGCGTGGCGACGATGATGGCATCGTCGCCCAGCGTCTGGCGGACCATGCGCATGGCTTCGGACATGGACTTGGCGTGGAACGACTTCAGCCGCATCGGCTCGCTCCCCGCCCGTCACACTGGTTCGTCATGGCCTGCATCAGATCTGCCCCAGGGTCTTGATCCGCGCCTTGGGGTGGATCTCGTTCTGCGACATCACCACGGTGGCCGGCCGGAACCGCTCGACGATCGAGCGGACGAAGGGACGGATCAGGGGGCTGGTCAACAGGACGGGGGTCTCGCCCATCATGGCGTGTCGCTCGAAGGTTTGGCGGACCGAAGTGATGAATTGCTGAAGCCGGCTCGGCGCCATCGTCAGTTGCCGGTCGTCGCCATCACCCACCAGCGATTCCGCGAACGCCTGCTCCCACTCGGGGGACAGGGTGACGAGCGGGATGACTCCCATCTCGTTGATGTTCGCGTCGCAGATCTGCCGCGCCAAGCGCGTGCGCACATGTTCGGTGATCTGCGTGATGCTGCGGGTTTGGCTTGCCGCCTCGGACACGCCCTCCAGAATGGTGGCAAGATCGCGTACCGAAACCCGTTCTGCAAGCAGGTTCTGCAACACCCGTTGCAATCCGCCCACAGTGATCTGCGCCGGCACCACGTCGGCGATCAGCTTCTGGTGTTCCTTGTCCAGTTCGTCCAGCAGCTTCTGCGTCTCGGTGAAGGACAGCAGCTCGGGCATGTTGTCCTTGATCAGCTCGGTCAGATGCGTGGTGATGACCGTGGACGGGTCGACCACCGTGTAGCCCTTGAACAGCGCCTCCTCGCGGTAGCCCGGCTCGATCCAGATGGCCGGCAGGCCGAAGGTCGGCTCCACCGTCTGCTCGCCGGGCAGGCTCATCGCCTCGCCGCGCGGGTCCATGACCAGCAGCATGTTCGGGCGGATGTCGCCGCGCCCCGCCTCGATCTCCTTGACGCGGATGATGTAGGAGTTGGGCGGAAGCTGCAGGTTGTCCTGGATGCGTACCGCCGGCATGACGAATCCGACCTCGCCGGCGATCTGGCGGCGCAGGCCCTTGATCTGGTCGGTCAGCCGATGGCTGCCCGCCTGCGGCTGGTTGATCAGCGACAGCAGGCCGTAGCCCAGCTCCAGCCGGATCAGGTCGATGGCCAGCGCCGTGGCGATCGGCTCGTCGGCCACGGGGGCGGCCCCGCCGCCCGGCCCGCCCATGCCCGCGGCCTCGGCGGCGGCCGCCTCCGCCTCCTCCGCCTCCTTCTTGGCGCGCATCCTCGGCAGATACCAAGCGGCGGCGCCGACGATGGCGATCACCGGCAGGAAGGGCAGCACCGGCATGCCCGGCATCAGCGCCAGCAGCGTGATGGCGCCCGCGGCCAGCCCCAGCGCGCTGATGTGGTTGGTGAGCTGCCCGACGACGGCCTTGTCGGTGGAGCCGCCGGTGCCGGCCTTCGACACCAGGAAACCGGCGGAGATGGAGATGACCAGCGCCGGGATCTGCGAGACGAGGCCGTCGCCGATGGTCAGCTTGGTGAAGGTGTCCAGCGCCTGCAGGATCGGCATGTCGTAGCGCAGGACCGCCAGCGACACGCCGCCGATGACGTTGATGAACATGATCATCAGGCCGGCGACGGCGTCGCCCTTCACGAACTTCGACGCACCGTCCATGGAGCCGAAGAAGGCGCTTTCGTCCTCCAGCTCCTTGCGCTTGGCGCGGGCGGTGGTCTCGTCGATCATGCCGGCGGACAGGTCGGCGTCGATGGCCATCTGCTTGCCGGGCATGGCGTCCAGGGTGAAGCGCGCCGCCACTTCGGCGATGCGGCCCGAACCGGCGGTGATGACCTTGAAGTTCACGATCGTCAGGATCGCGTAGACGATCACGCCGATGATGAAGTCGCCGCCCATGACGAAGCCGGCGAAAGCCTCGATGACATGGCCCGCAGCGGACGTCCCCTCATGCCCCTGGGTCAGGATCAGGCGGGTGGACGCCATGTTCAGCGACAGGCGCAGCAGCGTCGTGATCAGCAGGATCGTCGGGTAGGACGACAGCTCCAGCGGCTTTTCGATGAACAGCACCACCATCAGGATCAGGATCGAGATGGTGACGTTCAGCCCGAGCATCATGTCGAGCAGCATCGGCGGCAGCGGCAGAATCAAGCCGACGACGATCAGCATGATGCCGGCCGCCATGATGAGGTCGCCGCGCTTCAGCGCGCCCTTGGCGACGGCCACCATGTCGGTCAGCGCGGACATGTTGCCGCCGCCTGCTCGCGCTCCGGGATTGTGTTCGGTCAGTGCCATGCCGCCGCTCCTCCGCCTTTCCTCCGATCAGCGGATCAATAGGCCGCCCGTTCCTCGCTGCCCGGCGGCGGCACCGGCACCCCATCCTCGCTGTACTGCTTCAGCTTGTTGCGCAGCGTGCGGATGGAGATGCCCAGGATGTTCGCCGCGTGGGTGCGGTTGCCCAGGCAGTGCGACAGCGTGCCGATGATCAGGTCGCGCTCGACCTCCGCCACCGTGCGTCCGACGAGTCCCTGGACGGCGGGAGCGCCGGACGCCGCTCCGGCGTTGCCATAGGACGACGCTCCGGCGTTGCCGTAGGCCGCGGCCCCCGCGGCGTGGCCCTGCGGCGGCGCGTAGGAGGTCGGGTAGCCGGGAGCCGGCTGCCCATAGCCGCGCGGCGCCTGCGGCACCGTGCCGCCCGGCCCGGCGAAGGGGTTGGCGACCGGCGAGTTGGTCGGGATCGACGCCTGCGCCGAGCCTTCCGGGGCGAGCAACTGGCTGGTCAGCATGATCGCGTCCGGCCCGACCGTCTCCGACTTGGAGAGCAGGACGGCGCGGTGCATGGTGTTTTCCAGCTCGCGCACGTTGCCGCGCCAGTGATGGGCACGCAGCATCAGCAGCGCGTCGTCCGACAGCCGCTTCTCGCCCAGCCCGTTGGCCTGCGCGTATTTCTTCAGGAAATGGTCGGCGATCATCGGGATGTCGGCCGGCCGTTCGCGCAGGGACGGAATGGCGACGCTGAAGACGTTCAGGCGGAAATACAGATCCTCGCGGAAGTTGCCGGCGCGGACCTCGTTTTCCAGGTTGCGGTTGGAGGTGGCGATCAGGCGGACGTTGATCTTCACCGGCTGGGACGAGCCGATGCGGTCGATCTCCCTCTCCTGGATGGCGCGCAGCAGCTTGGCCTGGAGCCGCGGGTGCATCTCCGACAGCTCGTCCAGCAGCAGGGTGCCGCCGTTGGCTTCCTCGAAGCGGCCCAGCCGGCGGGCGACGGCGCCGGTGAAGGCGCCCTTCTCATGGCCGAACAGCTCCGATTCCAGAAGGTTTTCCGGGATGGCCGCGCAGTTCACCGCGACGAAGGGCGCGTCGGAGCGCCGGCTCTTGCGGTGGATGTAGCGGGCCATCAGCTCCTTGCCGGTGCCGCTCTCGCCGGTGATGAGGACCGAGGCGTCGCTGGGCGCCACCTGGTCCGCCAGCCGCAGGGTCGCCAGCATGGCCGGGTCCTGGCAGACGATGGCGTGGCTTTCCTCCGCCACCGCTTCCAGCACGGCGGCGATCAGCTCCGCGTCGGGGGGCAGGGGGATGTATTCCTTGGCGCCGGCGCGGATCGCCTTCACCGCCGCCGCCGCGTCGGTGCCGATGCCGCAGGCCACCACGGGAATGGTGATCCGTTCCGCCTTCAGACTTACGATGAAGGTCGCGATGTCGAGTTTGACGTCGATCATCACGAGGTCCGCCCCCGCCGCCGCGCGCAGGGCGTTCAGGGCGCCCTCGATGCTGTCGGTGTGGGACACCTTCGCCCCGCGCTGCATGGCGATCTTGCCAGCGGCGGTGATGTACCCTTCCAACGTTCCAACGATCAGCAGACGCATCTTACGCTCCCCTCGGAGAACCCCGGTCGGAGTCCCGGTCGAAGTACTGAATCCGCTTTCCAGGCGGAAGAACGGCGTTCAGGAGCATCTCCAGACGCCGCGGATTTTCCTGACGCGCGATGGATACCGCGCCGATGGTGTAGAGAGTCTTGACGAGCGCGTCCTCCTCCGCAGTCCGCTCCACCTTGGCGGCCAGCGGGGCCAGCGCGACGTTGCCGAGCACCGCCCCGTAGAAGGTGGTCAGCAGGGCCAGCGCCATCGCCGGGCCGATGCTCGACGGGTCGTTCAGGCTGCCCAGCATCTGGACGAGGCCGACCAGCGTGCCGATCAGCCCCATGGCCGGCGCCACCTCCGACGCGCGGCGCAGCACGCCGGCGCTCTTGACCTTGCCGGCGCCCGACGCCTCGACCTCGCCGATCAGCATCCGCTCGATGTCGTCGGGCGGCAGGCCCTCGGCCACCAGCGTGACGGAGCGGTGCAGGAAGGACTCGTGCTTCAGCTCCGGCAGGACGTTGCGCAGCGTCTCCGGAGCGCGCCGCGCCGCCTCGGCCAGCAGCAGCACCTGCCGGGCCACGCCGCGCGGGTCGCTGGTGCGGTGGATCAGCACCGCCCCGGCGTCGCGCCAGGCGATGGCCACGTCGGACAGCGAAAAGGAGGCGGTGGTGACCGCCAGCGTGCCGCCCAGCACGATGATGAGCGACGGCGGGTCGACGAAGGCGCGCAGACTGCCGCCCGACGCCATGGCGACGAAGATGACCACGGCGGCGGCGGCCAGGCCGACCAGCGTCGCCATGTCCAGCCCGCCGCGCGGCCGGGCGGAGCGCCCACCCCGGCGGGACGATTCGGCGCTGTCTCGTGTGAGGCTCATCCGCGGTCCGACTTGATGATTTCGGTCATGGTGATGCCCAGCCGGTCCTCCACCACGACGACCTCGCCGCGGGCGACCAGACGGTTGTTCACGTAGATGTCGATGGCCTCGCCGACCTTGCGGTCCAGTTCCACCACCGCGCCGCGCCCGAGCTTGAGCAGCTGGCTGACCTGCATGGTCGATTTGCCGAGCACGGCGGAGATCTGGACGGGGATGTCGTAGACCGCTTCCAGGTCCTTGGCTGGACCCAGGCCGGTCTCATACTCCGCAATGTCGCTGCGGCCGCCGCCGTCCAACTCGTCGAGGGAGAAGCTGTCCTTGGCCATCGAAGTCTCCAGAAGCCCTTAGAACCTCAAAAAAATGCTACTTGCCGCCATCCGGTCCGCCGAGGTGTCAGCCCGGCGGCGCCTCCAGCAGGCCGGCCATCCGCCGTTCGATCTGGGCGAGCAGGCCGGCGGTGTCGCGCTCCACCCCGCCTTCGGCCCATTCGATCCGGCAGCTTCCCGGCGCCAGCCCGGAATCGCCCACCACCATCAGCTTCGCGCCGAAGCCGCGGGCCGCGATCACCTGATCCAGATGCTCGCGCACCGCGTCCACCATGCCGTCGGCGACGCGCACCACCAGACGCGGCTCGTCGATCAGGTCGGTCAGGCAGGCGCGCACCAGCCCTTCCACCTCCATCAGCCCGCCGCGCCGCGCCAGTTCCGGCATCAGCTTGCGGACGATGGCCAGCGCGATGTGCACGGGCTGGTCGGCCCGTTGGGCGCTGGTGGCGTAATGCTCGTTCAGCAAGTGCTGCACGCCGTTGCCGATGGTTTCCAGCGCGTTGGCGGTCCGGGCCTGCACCGTGGCCTCGATCTCGGCGCGGGCCTTCTCGTAGCCGTCCTTGCGGCCGGCGTTGTTGCCGTCCAGGAAGCCCTTGCCGTAGCCCGTCGACTTGCCGGCGGTTTCGCCCTCCGCGAAGCCTGCGGCGCGGGCGGCGGCCAGATCGGCCTCGCCGAACACCGGCGGTGGCGGCTCGGGGGGCAGCTCCGGCTCCGGTTCGGGCTCCGGTTCCGGCAGGGGGATGTTGTCGAAATAGTCGTCGTCGGCCTGACGCTGCCGGCGCGGTGGTGCATCCACGTCGAAGGACTCGTCGAACAGGAATTTGCGGACCGAACTCATCGCGTCAGCTCTCCTGATACAGCCAGTTGCGCAGGATCGACACCGCTTCCTCCGGATGCTTCTCCACGATCTCGCCCACCTTGCGCAGCGAGGAGGCGCGGACGCGGCCTTCGACGCGGTTGATGTCGATCATCTGCTCCAGCTCCTCGTCGGCCTGGGCGGCTTCCAGGGCGAGGTCCTGGGCCAGCGCGCCGGTCGGCGCGGCCAGGGCGGCGGGCATGCCGCTCTGGTCGGCCAGCAGGCGGTCCATGTCGTCCTCCTCCTGCTGGTCGGCCTTCTCGAAGGCGCGGGTGATCAGCGGGCGGATGACCAGCAGGATGATCAGCACGGCGACGATGCCCAGCACGACCATCTCCGCGATGCGGAACAGGTCGTCCTTGGTCATGCCGAGGAACAGCTCCTCCGGTTTCTGGACATCGTCTTCCGGCGACCAGAAGCGCATGTTGATGACTTCCAGCGTGTCGCCGCGCACGGCGTCGAGGCCGACGGCGGAGCGGACGAGCGCCTTGATGCTCTCCAGCTCCTGCTCCGGCCGCGGCTGGTAGGCCGCCGGGTTGCCGTCCTTGGGCAGGCTGTAGGTGCCGTCGACCAGCACGGCGACCGACAGGCGGCGGACCTGCCCGGATTCGCGGACGTGGTTCTTGGTGGTCCGGCTGATCTCGTAGTTGATCGTCTCTTCGCTGCGGTTCTGCTTGTTCTGCGAGATCGGCCCGGCGTTGTTGCCCGACTGCGCGGTCGGCAGGTTCTGGTCCACGGTGACCGGCGACAGCGGGTCGCGGTCGTGGCTCTCGTTCGCCTCCGTCACCGTCTGGGTGGAGCGGACGACCTGGCTTTCCGGATCGAAGATTTCCGATTGGGTGGTGATGCGGTCGAAGTCGAGATCGGCCGACACCTCCGCCCGCACCTTGCCGTAGCCGACGGTGCGGCCCAGCAGATCCTCGATGATGCGGGCGATGCGGCTCTCATAGGCGACCTTCTTCTCCTCCGCCGAGGCCAGCATGGCGTCCGCGCTGTCGTTGCCGGTGCCGCGGGCGAGCAGGGTGCCCTTGTCGTCGACGATGGAGATGCGGCTGGGGTCGAGGTTCGGCACCGAGGCGGCGATCAGGTGCTGGATCGCCTGGATGTTCTCGCGCGACAGCTGGGCGCCGGGGCGCAGCTTTATGAAGATGCTGGCCGTTGCCGGGTTCTGCTGGCGTGCGAACAGCTCGCGCTTGGGCAGCACCAGATGGACCCGGGCGCTCTGCACCCCGTTCAGCGTCTGCACCGTGCGCGCCATCTCGCCTTCCAGGGCGCGCAGATGATTGATGTTCTGCATGAAGCTGGTGGCGCCGAAGCCTTCGCCCTTGTCGAACAGCTCGTAGCCGATCGAGCCGCCCGAGGGCAGGCCGGCGGCGGCCATCCGCATGCGGGTCGGCCCCACCTGCTCGGCGGCGACCATGATCTTCGTGCCGGTCTTGTCCACCGTGAAGGGGACCTTCGCCTCCTCCAGCTTCTTGGCGATGGCCGAGGCTTCGGTGGGCTGGAGTTCGGCGTAGAGAAGCTCCATCTCCGGGGTGGAGAGGCGGGTCATCAAGTAAACGAAGAATCCGATCAGGAGCAGGCCGACGCCACCGATGGCGGCCAGGCGCGCGGGACCCAGGTTGCGCAAGGTCTGCAGAAGATTGTTCACGCGCTAGTCCCCGATCGGATGCCCCGGTGGATCTCCGGGAAGTTCTTGATTTCGCAGACGCAAAAAAGGAATTTGCAAAAACCGCGCCGGTCCTTGTCTTCAGCGCGCATGCTGGGCTGTCTTGATGAAGAGAGCGTTAATTCGTGGGCAGAAATTGCCCAGTGCCCGGCAAAATGTGCCTATCGATGCGCGCCGGCAACGCTCTTCTGCCCACCTGTGGGCGAGGGTTGATGCGCCGATTCGCCAAAAAAGAGTGTTCGGCAGATTGTTTCTGTTCTAAGCAATTTAAAATTACTCCGAAAGAAGGAATAATGCGTGTGTGAGTAACCATTCTCTTTCTGTGGTTTGTTGGGACGTAGGTAGTAAATGCCGCAACGGTGGTTGACTTTACACCGCCGACGTCATAGCTGAGTTGCAATGGTCGCTTGTCCGATACCAAAAAGATCGTGGCACAAGCGCGTCGGAATCTTTCCAACGCAGAACCGAATGTTGCTTCGCGTGACATGGGGCTTTGCCACTTTTCCTGATGGGGGAATGTTGTGAAAAAACGTGGACGTGAGAAGAAGGAAGGCCTCAACGAGGTCGATGTGTTTGTTGGGCAGCGCCTGCGCGAACTGCGCATGCTCGCCGGTCTGAGCCAGAGCGATGTCGCGGCGGCTTTGGGGCTGACGTTCCAGCAGCTTCAGAAGTACGAGCGCGGCTTCAACCGGGTCTCGGCCAGCCGGCTGTTCAAGCTGGCCCAGTTCTTCCGGGTGCCGGTCTCCGTCTTCTTCGAGGGGCTGGAGGAGCGCCACGCCGCCCAGGAGGCGGGGGTCGCCAGCCCGCAGACGGAGGAATCGGAGGGCACCCTGCGGTCCCGCGAGGCGCTGATGCTCGCCCGTTACTTCCAGAACATCCGCGACCCGCAGATCCGCGGAGCGATCCGGGAATTGGCCGAACGCTGCGCCGACCAGACCGACGGAGCCGGCGGTCAGGCGCTCGACGAGGATGCGGAGGCGATCGACCCGACCGCCGTTCGTGGACGCCGCGGGCGCAACGCCGGCCACAGCGTCGGGCAGGCGTGAGGAGCGGGCGGCGTAGCCGTGGGGGCCCGGCCCCGTACGGTTCACCCGCCCGGTTTCGTGGGTAGGCCCGGCCCCGGCTTCACCGCTGGGCCGCGTCGGTGCGCGCCGCCCTGCCGCCTCGGCCCCCCGTGAGGCGGTCGGGCGTGCGCGCTGTTGATTCGTTTGGGTTCGTGTCGACCGTTGATGACGGACCCAACACGGGCGGGCAGGGATTCTGTTGACGCTCGCCGCGTCCGGCTGGCCCTGCCACCTCCCCGGTGCCCGTCGCATGATCCGGAAGCAGGAAGCCACGCAAGCGCCTCGGCTGGGAAAACCCCGCCGAGGCGCTGGACGAACGGCTGCAATCCGTCGATAAGGCAAGCCGGAACAAGGCTGTTGCGACGACCGCCGGAATCCGCCCGTTCGATCCGCGATCCGAGACGGGCGGCGCCCTCCCGATCCGGCCGGTCACCGATCAGCCACCACGGAACTCACCCAACCACACCGACGGTGTTCGATGCAAAATTCCGGAGAACCGAAGACAGGCTTCCTTGGTCGGCGGGAACTCGACCTCCCGGTCACGATCTTCGAGGTGATGTCCCGCCTGTCGGACGAGCACAAGGCGATCAACCTTGGCCAGGGCTTTCCCGATGAGCGCGGTCCCGCCGACGTGCTGGACGTGGCGGCCAAGGCCATCCTCGAAGGGTGGAACCAATACCCGCCGATGATGGGCACGCCGGACCTGCGGCAGGCGCTGGCCGCCCACGGCAAGCGGTTCTACGGGCTGGACATCGATTGGAAGACCGAGGTGCTGGTGACCTCCGGCGCCACCGAGGCGCTCACCGCCAGCCTGCTCGGCCTCATCGAACCGGGCGACGAGGTGGTGCTGTTCCAGCCCATGTACGACAGCTACCTGCCGATCGTCCGGCTGGCCGGCGGCGTGCCGCGCTTCGTCAGCCTGAAGGCCCCGGACTGGAGCTTCACGCGGGCGGATCTGGAGGCGGCCTTCTCGCCCAAGACCAAGCTCGTCCTCATCAACGACCCGCTGAACCCCGCCGCCAAGGTCTTCACCCGCGCGGAACTGGAACTGCTGGCGGAATTCGTCCAGCGCTTCGACGCCTTCGCCGTCTGCGACGAGGTGTACGAGCACATCGTCTTCGACGGGCGTCAGCACATTCCGCTGATGACGCTGCCCGGCATGCGCGACCGCTGCCTGAAGATCGGTTCCGCCGGCAAAACCTTCTCGCTGACCGGCTGGAAGGTCGGCTACGTCACCGGCGCACCCCACCTGCTCCAGCCCGTCGCCAAGGCGCACCAGTACATCACCTTCACCACGCCGCCCAACCTTCAGACGGCGGTCGCCTATGGGCTGGGCAAGGACGACGCCTATTTCGCCGGGTTGGCCGGCGGGCTCCAGGCCAAGCGCGACCGGCTGGCCGACGGGCTGCGCGCCGTGGGGTTCGAGGTGCTGCCGTCCGCCGGCACCTATTTCGTGGTCGCCGACGTGTCGCCCTTCGGTTTCGACGGGAACGACGAGGCCTTCTGCCGCCGTCTGACCGCCGAGGCCGGGGTGACGGCCATCCCCGTCGGTGCCTTCTTCGTCCAGGACGCGCCGCGAAGCTTCGTACGCTTCTGCTTCTCCAAGAGGGACGAAATCCTCGACGGCGCGGTTGAACGGTTGAGGGCACACTTCTCGCGGAAATGATATGAAGGCCTCCGCCGTCAACGCTGGATGGAGGGGCTTGCCGGAGACTTCGGTGGCGTGATACCCCTAGTCCTCTAGGGTCGATACCGGGCCGGAACGGATCATCGTCCGGATCCGCCCCGGTGGACCGCCTGTGGAAAGACCGGGATGCGTCTGCCGATCTCGTTCCGCTGGTGCGTGTTCGCCATTGCCGCCGTTGCGATCACGGTGGTCTGGGGGGCCTACGCGCAGGTGACGCGCGAATTGCTGGACGGCCAGACGCGGGAAGCGGTGGCGAAGGCCGAGGTCATGGTCCGGGCCTTCGCCAAGAGCACCCACCGCGCGGTGCACGAGGTGGACATCACGCTGCGCTCCCTGGCGCTGGAATTCGGGGAGAACGGCCTGCCCGGCATCCGCAACTTCCTCGACCAGACGCTCTACGATCCGACGCTGATCCATCACTTCACCGTGCTCGACGCCGACGGAACCGTGCTGTTGCGCAGCGAAGGGCCGGGCGGGCGGATGAACGAGCGGGACGAGACGGCCTTCGCCTTCCACCAGGGCACCGGCCGCGACCTGATGCACATCGGAACGCCCTTTCCCGGAACGACCGGCGGCGGCCCCCTGCTGCGCCTCAGCCGGCGGTTGACCGATGGGGATGGCGGCTTCGCAGGCATCGTGATCGCCAACATCGACCCCGACATCCTGGCGGAGTTCTACCAGCAGGCGAATTTGGGGCCTCAGGGGGCGGTGACCCTGATCGGGATGGACAAGATGATCCGTGCCCGCGGCGCCTCGCGGGGCGTCGAGGCGGTCGGCTTCGCCATCCCCCAGTCCCGCCTGTGGGAGGCGTTGGGCCGGTCGCTCGCTGGCGTCTATTGGCAGGAGTCGCAGACCGACGGCGTCCTGCGCGCTTTCGCCTACCGCATGGTGGAGAGCTATCCGCTGGTCGCGACGGTGGGCGTCGCGCGGGAAGACATCGAGGCGGGAGTGGCCGACCTGCGCAACACGCTGTTCCTGCTGGCGGCGATCCTGACCGTGTCCATCCTGCTGGTGATGCTGTTCCTTCTGGTGCAGCACCGCACCGCGGAGCGGTTGCGCGCCGCGCTGGCGCTGAACCGCAATTTCCTCGCCCGCGTCAGCCATGAACTGCGCACCCCGCTGAACGCCATCCTCGGCTTCTCGGAGATCATCCGCGATCAGATGCTGGGTCCGCAGTCCGGGGGACGCTACGCCGACTACGCCCGCGACATTCACGAATCGGGGCGGCATCTGCTGGGGCTGATCAACGACATCATGGATCTGTCGCGGCTCCAGGCGGGGACGCTGCCCCTGCATCCGGAGGATCTCGACGTCGCTCCGGTCGTCGAGTGGGCGTTCCGCATGGTGGCGCCGCAGGCCGACGCCAAGAGCATCCGGCTGGACATGAACGTCGAGCCGGGCCATCACGGCGTTACGGCGGACGAGCGGGCCCTGAGGCAGATGCTCCTGAATCTGCTGGCCAACGCCATCACCTTCACGCCGGACGGCGGGCGCATCCTGGTGACGGTCGGCGGCGGAGCGGACGGCGGGTGCCGCGTCCGGGTGACGGACAACGGCATCGGCATGACGCCGGAACAACTGCATCAGGCGGCGGAGCCCTTCGGGCAACCCGCGGTGCATGTGGCGCTTCCGGGGCAGGGCAGCGGGTTGGGGCTGTCCATCGTCAAGTCGCTGATGGAGGCCCATGGCGGGCGCCTGCGCATCGACAGCCGACCCGGCGAGGGCAGCCAGTTCACGCTGGAATTCGCCGGCTGATCCCCGTTCCATCCCAAGCCCGATCCACATCCCATCCACCCTGCGGGATTTTCCGGGCGGCGCCGCAAAGCCGTGGCGAAACCAGGGGCGCTTCGGCATACTCCGCGCCGGTTTGCCGATAGCGGTGCTTTCGCAGGCCCGACGTTTTCGCATAGGCCCGCGCGCGCCGCGCCGGGCGGCTGGTCCAGGGAAGATCGAATGTTGCGTGCAGTGGCGCGTGTCTGTGCCGTCCTCGTCGCGTCCTCAACCCCCGTCATCGCCGCCGACGCGCCGCCCGAGCCGGTGCCCTTCGGCGTCTCCTCCGCCGAGGTGGTGGCGGAGCGCGACGTGCCGCAGGCCTGCTTCACCTTCACCGACCGGCTGGAGAAGTCGCGCGCGGTGAACTACCGCGATTATGTGGAGGTCGTCGCGGCAGGCGGTGGGGCGGCCTTCGACGGGACCGCCGTCGCCCGCGACCGCACGCTCTGCGTCGAGGGGCTGAAGCACGGGCAGAGCTACCGCATCACCCTGCGCGACGGGCTGCCGGGCAGCGACGGGAAGCGCCTGCCCAATCCCGACGCGCGCGACATCGACGTGCCGAACCGTAAGCCGGCCTTGGCCTTCCGCGGGGCCGGCTACATCCTGCCGCGCATCGGCGCCGACGGGCTGCCGCTGCGCTCCATCAACCTCGACCGGGCGAAGCTCCAGGTGCTGCGGATCAACGACCGCAGTCTGGTGGAGAAGATCTATTTCGGCCGCATCGGCCAGCAGATGTCCGACCACGAGGTGGGGGAGATCCTCGACCGCTCCGGTCAGGAAGTGTGGCGCGGGGAAATGGCGATCAGCAACAGCCGCAACCAGGCGGTGTTGACGCCCTTTCCGATCGACGCCGTCCTGGGCCGGCTGGAGCCCGGCGTCTACATCGCCGTGGCCAGCACCGAGGACATCAAGCCCGGCGGCTGGGACCACAAGGCGACCCAGTGGTTCGTCGTCTCCGACCTCGGTCTGAACGCCATCACCGGCGAGGACGCGCTGGTCGTCTTCGCCCGCTCCGTCAAGGGCGCGACCCCGGAGGCCGGCGTTGAGCTGCGCCTGCTCGCCCGCAACAACGAGGAGCTTGGCAAGGCGCTGACCGGTGCGGACGGGCTGGCGCGCTTCGACCTCACCGCCCTGCGCGCCGCCGGGCGTGAGCCGGTGCAGGCGCTGTTCGCCTACCGCGGGGCGGGGGACTTCGGCTTCCTCGACCTCGTGACGCCGACGCTGGCCAACGCGCCTCCGGCGGCCGGGGCGCCGAACGCGGCGCCGGGCGGGGTCGCGGCGGTGGTCCCGGCGCGTCCGGTCCCCGGCCAGCCCGACGCCTTCCTCTACACCGAGCGCGGCATCTACCGCCCCGGCGAGACGGTGCATCTGGCGATGCTGTTGCGCGACGCAGACGCCAAGCCGGTCACCGGCCGTCCCGTCACGCTGAAGATCCAGCGCCCGGACGGCTTCGAGGTGGACCGCCGCCCGCTCGCCGAATCCGGCGGCGGCAGCTTCGCCGCCCGCGTCGAGATCCCGGCCAACGCCATGACCGGCACCTGGGCCGTCACCGTCCACGGCGAGCCGGAGGCCGGGAGCCAGCCGAACACCATGGGTCCGGTGCTGGGCCGCGCCGAGTTCCTGGTCGAGGACTTCGTGCCGCCGCGGCTTGAGGTCGCCCTGGCCGCCGAGGCGGCGGAGCTTCCGGCGGACGGCAAGACGACCCTGACCATCGACGGGCATTTCCTCTACGGCGCCCCGGCGGCGGGCCTGCCGGGCGAACTGGCGGTGACGCTGCGCGCCGCGGCGAACCCCTACCCGAACCTGCCCGGCTACCGCTTCGGCCTCACGCAGGAGGAGGTGAAGCCGCTGCGCAGCGACATGCCGGGCTTCACGACCAACCGCAACGGGCAGGCCAAGGCCGATCTCGCGCTGCCCAAGGCGCCGGAGAGCACCAAGCCGCTGGAGGCGGTGGTCCGCGCCACCCTGCTGGACATCGGGGGCCGCTCGGTCAGCCGCGATCTGGTCCTGCCGGTGCGCCACCAGCCCTTCGCCGTCGGCATCCGCCCGCGCTTCGAGGGCGACGGCGTGCCGGAAGGCGCCACCGCCGGATTCGACGTGGTGGCGGTCGGGCCGGACGGCCAGCCGATGGACAAGGAGGACCTCTCCTACGAGCTGTTCGAGGAGGAGTACGACTACGCGTGGTTCGAGGCGAACGGGCGCTGGGACTACAAGGTCACGGTGCGCGACCAGCGGGTGACCGGCGGCACGCTCGCCGTCCAGGCGGCCAAGCCGGCTTCCTTGGAGGCCCCGGTGGGCGCCGGGCGCTACCGGCTGGAGGTGTTCGACTCCAAGACCGGCGTGGCGAGCAGCCTGCGCTTCGCCGCCGGCTGGTGGATGACCCCGACCGCCGGCGAGCGTCCCGATCAGGTGGACGTGACCGTGATGCTGCCCGCCTACAAGGGCGGCGAGACCGCCTGGGTCTACGTCAAGCCGCCCTACGACAGCGAGGTGCTGATCACCGTCGCCGACCGCAAGATCCGCCACGCCTCCACCCGCCGCATCGGGCCGGAGGGGGCCTTCCTCGAAATCCCCGTCGATCCGACCTGGACCGGCGGCGTCTATGTGCTGGCGACCGCCTTCGGCGCGCCGGACGCCGCGGGCGGCCCGTCGAAGGGCGTGGCGCGCCGCGCCGTCGGCCTGTCCTGGCTGGCGGTGGACGGGAACGAGCGGGCGCTGGACGTGCGCGTCGCCGCTCCGGCGCAGACCGAGCCCCGCCGCTCCGTCACCGCCGAGGTGGTTGTGGAGGGCGCGCCGGAGGGCCAGCCCGCCTATGTGACGGTCGCCGCGGTGGATGACGCCGTGCTCCAGCTCACCGACCAGCATTCGCCGAATCCCATCGACCATTATCTGGGCAAGCGCCGCCTGGGTGTGGAGCTGCGCGATTCCTTCGGGCGGCTGATCGATCCGGCGGTCCTCGACGCCGCCCGCCCGCGCCCCGGCGCCGCTCCGCGGCTGCGTCAGGTCGGCGTCACCGTTCCGCAGAAGTCGGAGCGCGTCGTCTCCCTGTTCTCCGGCGTGCTGACCGTGGGGCCGGAGGGCAAGGTGGCGGTGCCGCTGGACGTCCCCGACTTCCAGGGCCGGCTGCGCCTGATGGCCGTGGCCTGGAGCGGGGACAAGCTGGGCCGTTCCGAATCCTCCATGCTGGTCGCCGATCCGGTGCTTGCCGACCTGGGCCTGCCGCGCTTCCTGGCGCCGGGGGACCGGGCGGTGGTCCCGGTGACGCTCGACAATGTCGGGGGACCGGCGGGCGCCTACACCATCTCCCTGATCGCCAGCGGCGCCGTGTCGCTCGGCGAGGGGACCATCGCCGTGCCCGAACTGGGCAAGGGCAAGCGGGCCACCGCCGGGCGGGTCCTGACCGCCAACGGCGTCGGCACGGGCCACATCGCGCTGGACGTGACCGGGCCGGACGGCCTGCGCATCACGCGCCAGTGGGAAATCCCGGTGCGCCCGGCCTCGCTGCTGGTCACCCGCCGCACCGCCTCCATGCTCGCCCCGGAGCGCAGCGTCGAACTGCCCGCCGACCTGCTGAACGGCCTGCGGCCGGAGACCGCGACGGCGGCGCTGTCGCTCGGCAACCTGCCGGACCTCGATGTGCCCGGCCTGCTGACCGCGCTGGAGCGCGGCGGCCCCGGCGGGCTGGAGATGACGGCCAGCCGCGCGCTGCCCCTGCTGTCGCTGGGCGACGTGGCGGTGGCGCTGGGCGTCGCCTCGGACGAGCGGGTGAAGGCGCGGGTGCAGCGGTCGGTCGACCGCGTGCTGACCTTCCAGCGGATGGACGGCGCCTTCGCCGCCTGGTCGCCGAAGGGGGAGGCCGATTCCTGGCTGACCGCCTATGCGCTGGACTTCCTGGGCCGCGCCAAGGCCGCCGGCTACCGCGTGCCGGAAGGCCCCTACCGCAAGGGGCTGGACGGGCTGCGCGGCGCGCTCGACAACGCCTGGGTGGAGGCCGACGAGCAGCCGGCCCGCGCCTACGCGCTCTATGTGCTGGCCCGCGCCAAGATGATCGACGCCGGTGCGGTCCGCTACTTCCAGGAAACCTTCTGGGACAAGCTGCAGACCGACTTTGCCCGCGCCCAGGTCGCCACGGCCATCGCCGCACTGGGCGACAAGGACCGCGCGGCGGAAGCCTTCGGGCGGCTGTCCGGCGCCCGCGTCGTGTCGGCCAGCCTGCGCGACTACGGCTCGTCGCTGCGCGACGAGGCCGGCGTGGTGGCGCTGATGGGCGAGAGCGGCGTGGTCGAGCGGGAGCGCCTGACCCAGGCGACCGAGCGCCTGTCCAAGACCTACGCCGCCGTCCGCACCACCGGCGTGCAGGAGCAGGCGTGGCTTCTCCAAGCGGCAAAGACGCTGATCGACCGGGCGCCGTCGATGAAGATCGCCCAGAAGGACGCGCAAGGGGCCGATCAGGTCGCCGAGGGCGTCAAGCCGCTGTTCCAGCGCATCGATCCGGCCGCCCCGCCGGCCATCCGCAACGCCGGGGGCGAGCCGCTGCGCCAGATCCTCTCGGTCTCCGGCATCGCCGATGCGGCGCCGGGGGCGGAGGAGCAGGGCATGACCGTGACCCGCAGCCTGTTCGACATGACCGGCCGCCCCGCCGATCCGGGCGCCGTCCGCCCGAACGACCGGCTGGTGGTGATCCTGGAGGGCAGCGCCGCCGATCCGGTGGACCGGCAGGTACTGGTGTCCGATCCGCTGCCCGCCGGCTTCGAGATCGAGGCCGCCCGCTTCGCCGGGGGCGGGGCGCCGCTGGGCGACCTGTCCTGGCTGGGCGAACTGACCGCGCCGCGCGCCGTCGATTACCGCGACGACCGGTTCGTCGCCGCGCTGGACATGACCAAGCAGGCGCCGCGCTTCCGGCTGGTCTATCTGGTTCGTGCGGTGACGCCCGGCGACTACGCCCAGCCCGGTGCGACGGTGGAAGACCTCTATCGCCCGCACCAGTCGGCCCGCACCGCCGCGTCGCGCCTGCGCGTCCTGCCGGAGTAGGCGGACCCAACAAGAAAGCCCCATCGTCCGCCGCGCGCGGGCGGTGGGGCTTTTGCTTTTCCTGAACTGACTTTTTTAGACGATCTTTTTGTGCTCGTCGTCGCGCTGCCGGGTGAGAAGCATCAGGATGGCCACAACGACCGCGAAGAAGGCGGTCAGCGCTACGTAGAACAGCAACGCGACCCCGACCGTCAGGGTGCCGATCAGCACCATGGCGAGTATCCAGACGCCCAGCGATACGATGGCGCGCGACGACATCGGCTGTCCCAACCCTGTTTGCCGTGACTCCGGTTTGTCCTGCCCTGTAACCGTCCGTTGCGCCCGGCCATTCCTGGCCCGGGTCTGCCGGCGGCATGTTTTTGAATGCCCCGAGCCTGCCATAGCTGGGGAGGCTCATCGCCCGTGGCATGCTGTCACAGCGCGCCCGCGCCGCACCCCGAAAAGCCATCGGGAGGGCGCCCGAAGGGGAGCGGGCTGCCCGCTTGACAGCAAATGGCAAGGGCCTTACCTTTACGTAAACGTCAACTAATGACGATCGAGGGAGGGTGGGGAATGTCGCAACCCGCAAGGTTGATGGGGCTTGGCACGCGCGCCGACGCCGGGGTGGAGCCCGGGGCGGACGGTGCCGGACGCTTCTTCGCCATCGGTGAACTGGCCGACGAATTCGGGCTGACCCACCGCACCATCCGCCATTACGAGGACGAAGGGCTGCTGGCGCCGGAGCGCGACGGCACCGCCCGCGTCTACGGCCACCGCGATCGCGCGCGACTCGCGCTGATCTGCCGGGGCAAGCGGCTGGGCTTCAGCCTCGCCGAGATCAAGGAATTCCTCACCCTCTACGACGCGGACGAGATCCAGAAGGAGCAGATGCGCTTCATGCAGCGCATCGCCCGCCGCCGCATCGCCGACCTGGAACGGCAACTCCAGGACGTCCAGCAGACGCTGGGCGAGCTGCGCATCATCGACACCCAGATCTCCGACCATTTCCGCAAGAACGGAATCACGGAGACGCAGACCACGGAGGACACGCAACCATGACTTCGGCGCCTTTGACCACGCCCGCAAATCCGGTCGTCATCGCTGGCTACGCCCGCTCCCCCTTCGCTTTCGCCAACAAGGGCGAACTGGCGAAGGTCCGTCCCGACGACCTGCTGGCCCACGTCGTCGCGGCGCTGGTCGAGCGCACGGGCGTCAACCCGCAGGACATCGAGGATGTGGTCGTCGGCTGCGCCTTCCCCGAGGGCGAGCAGGGCATGAACATCGCCCGCACCGTGTCCTTCCTGGCGAAGCTGCCGCTGACCGCCGGGGCCACAACGATCAACCGCTACTGCGGCTCCTCCATGCAGGCGATCCATCAGGCGGCGGGCGCCATCCAGATGGGGGCGGGCGAGGTCTTCCTGTGCGGCGGCATCGAGTCGATGAGCCGCGTCCCGATGATGGGCTACAACCCGCTGCCGCATCCGGGCCTGAAGGACCATTACCCTGAAGCCTACTGCTCGATGGGCGTTACGGCGGAGAATGTCGCCCGCCGCTACGAGATTTCCCGCGCCGATCAGGAGGCGATGGCCGCCGAATCCCACGCCAAGGCCGCCGCGGCCCAGCAGGCCGGGCGCCTCGCCGAGGAGATCGTCGCCATCCAGACCGCCGCCGGCCTCGTGGAGCGCGACGGCTGCATCCGCCCCGGCACCAGCGGGGAGACGCTGAGCGGCCTGAAGCCCGCCTTCCTGGCCGACGGCTCGGTCACCGCCGGCACCTCCTCCCCCCTGACGGACGGCGCCTCGGCGGTGCTGGTGACGACGGAGGCCTACGCCAAGGCCAACGGCCTGCCGATCCTCGCCCGCATCCGCTCCGTCGCGGTGGCCGGCTGCGCGCCGGAGGTGATGGGGCTCGGCCCGGTCCCGGCGGCGCAGAAGGCGCTGGCGCGCGCCGGCCTGTCGATCCGCGACATCGACGTGATCGAGCTGAACGAGGCCTTCGCCGCCCAGGCCATCGCCTGCATGCGCGACCTCGACATCGACCCGGCCAAGGTGAACCTGGATGGCGGCGCCATCGCGCTCGGCCACCCGCTCGGCGCCACCGGCGCCCGCATCACCGGCAAGGCCGCGGCCCTTCTGAAGCGTGAGGGCAAGCAATTCGCTCTCGCCACCCAGTGCATCGGCGGCGGCCAGGGCATCGCCACCATCCTGGAAGCGGTCTGACGGCGGCGGGACAGGGAGGCAACGACCATGGAAATCAAACGCGCCGCCGTGATCGGCTCCGGCGTGATGGGCAGCGGCATCGCCGCCCATTTCGCGAACGCCGGCATCCCCGTCGTCCTGCTCGACATCCCCGCCAAGGAGGGTGACGACCGCAGCGCCATCGCCAAGGGGGCCGTCGAGAGGCTCCTGAAGACCGACCCCGCGCCCTTCATGCACCCGAAGAACGCCAAGCTGGTGACTCCGGGCAATCTGGAGGACGATCTGGCCCTGCTGGCCGACGTCGACTGGATCGTCGAGGCCATCGTGGAGAATCCGTCGGTCAAGGCCGACCTTTACCGGCGCATCGACCCGGTGCGCAAGGACGGTTCCGTGGTGTCGTCCAACACCTCGACCATCCCGCTGGGCGTGCTGGTCGAGGGACAGTCGGACGCCTTCAGGCGCGACTTCCTGATCACCCACTTCTTCAACCCGCCGCGCTACATGCGGCTGCTGGAGATCGTGGGGGGCGAGGCCACCCGGCCCGATGCGCTGGCCGCCGTCGCCGACGTCTGCGACCGCGCGCTGGGCAAGGGCGTGGTCCGCTGCAAGGACACGCCGGGCTTCATCGCCAACCGCATCGGCGTCTACTGGATCCAGACGGCGATCAACGCCGCCGTCGATCTCGGCCTGACAGTGGAGGAGGCCGACGCCATCATCGGCCGCCCCATGGGCATCCCGAAAACCGGCGTGTTCGGCCTGGTCGATCTCGTCGGGCTCGACCTGATGCCGCACATCGCCAAGAGCCTTTTGGCGACCCTGCCGGACAACGACCCCTACCGCGCCGCCTTCCGCGAGCACCCGGTCATCACCCGGATGATCGCGGAGGGCTATACGGGCCGCAAGGGCAAGGGCGGATTCTACCGCCTGAACCGGGATGGCGGGGCGAAGGTCAAGGAGGCCATCGACCTGTCCACCGGCGCCTACCGCCGCTCCGACAAGCCGCGGCTGGAGAGCGTGTCCACCGCCGGGCGCGACCTGCGGGCGCTGGCCGACTTCCCCGACAAGACCGGCCAATACGCCCGCCGGGTGCTCGCCCACACGCTGGCCTACGCCGCGTCGCTGGTGCCGGAGATCGCCGACAGCATCGTCGCGGTCGATGAGGGGATGCGGCTCGGCTACAACTGGAAGCAGGGTCCGTTCGAGCTGATCGACCGGCTGGGCACCGCCTGGTTCGCCGACCTCTGCCGCAGCGAGGGCATTCCCGTCCCGCCGCTGGTCGAGCAGGCCGCCGGGCGGCCCTTCTACCGGGTGGAGGACGGCAAGCTCCAGCACCTGACCACCGCCGGCTTCTACGACACGGTGGTGCGTCCCGACGGCGTTCTGCTGCTGTCCGACATCAAGCGGGCGTCGAAGCCGGTGTGGAAGAACGGCTCGGCCAGCCTCTGGGATATCGGCGACGGCGTGCTGTGCGTCGAGTTCACCAGCAAGATGAACGCGCTGGACGGTGACGTCATGGCCGCCTACGGCAAGGCGATGAAGCTGATCGGGGATGGGAAAGGCGATTGGAAGGCGTTGGTCATCCACAACGAGTCCGACAACTTCTCGGTCGGCGCCAATCTCGGCCTTGCCCTGTTCGCCCTGAACGTCGGGCTGTGGCCGCAGATCGAGGAGCTGGTGGAGGGCGGGCAGCGCGCCTACCGCGCCCTGAAATACGCCCCCTTCCCGGTGGTGGCGGCGCCCAGCGGCATGGCGCTCGGCGGCGGCTGCGAGATCCTGCTGCATTCCGACCATGTGCAGGCCCATGCCGAGACCTACATGGGGCTGGTCGAGGTCGGTGTCGGGCTGATCCCCGGCTGGGGCGGCTGCACGGAGATGCTGGCCCGCCACGCCGCCAACCCGCGCACGCCGAAGGGGCCGATGCCGCCCATCGCCGGGGCCTTCGAAACCATCAGCCTCGCCAAGGTCGCCAAGTCGGCGGCGGAGGCCAAGGACCTGCTGTACCTGCGTACCGGCGACGGCATCACCATGAACCGCGACCGCCTGCTGGCCGACGCCAAGGCCAAGGCGCTGGAGCTGGCGGCGGACTACACCCCGCCGGAGACGGTCACCTACACGCTCCCCGGCCCCAACGGTCGGGCCGCGCTGGAGCTGTTCCTCGAAGGCTTCGCGCTTCAGGGCAAGGCGACGCCGCACGACATGGTGGTCTGCGGCAAGCTGGCCGGAATCCTGACCGGCGGACCGAAGGCCGACGTCACCCAGCCGGTGACCGAGGACCAGATGCTGGCGCTGGAGCGCAAGGCCTTCATGGAACTGGTGCGCACCGAGGGCACCATCGACCGGGTGGAGCACATGCTGACCACCGGCAAGCCGCTGCGGAACTGATGGGGGGGGACTGAGCAATGCCGATCTACAAGGCTCCGCTGGAGGATGTCCGCTTCGTCCTCGACGAGATCGTCGGCTCGGGCAAGCTGGCCGAACTGCCGGGTTACGAGGACGCCACCCCCGACCTGATCGCCCAGGTCCTCGAGGAGGGCGCCAAGCTGTGCGAGGAGGTGCTGTTCCCGCTGAATCAGTCGGGCGACGGCGAGGGCTGCACCTTCGAGAACGGCGTGGTGCGCACGCCCAAGGGCTTCAAGGAGGCCTACGCCACCTACATCGAGGCGGGCTGGCAGGGCCTGGCCTGCGACCCCGCCTATGGCGGGCAGGGGCTGCCCAAGCTGGTCAACACCATGCTGGAGGAGTTCATCTGCTCCGCCAACCTCAGTTTCGGCATGTATCCCGGCCTGTCGCTGGGCGCCTACAACGCACTGGCGACCTATGGGTCGGAGGAGTTGAAGCAGCGCTTCCTCGGCCGGCTGGTCGACGGCACCTGGGCGGGCACCATGTGCCTGACCGAGCCGCATTGCGGCACCGACCTGGGGCTGATCCGCACCAAGGCCGTCCCGCAGGAGGACGGCAGCCACACAATCACCGGCACGAAGATCTTCATCTCCGCCGGCGAGCATGACCTGACCGAGAACATCCTGCATCTGGTGCTGGCGCGCCTGCCCGACGCGCCGGCCGGAACGCGCGGCATCAGCCTGTTCCTGGTGCCGAAGTTCCTGCCCAACGAGGACGGCGGCGTCGGTCCGCGCAACGGCGTCGCTTGCGGCTCCATCGAGCACAAGATGGGCATCAAGGCGTCGGCGACCTGCGTCATGAACTTCGAGGACGCCACCGGCTGGCTGGTCGGCGAGCCGCACAAGGGCATGCGGGCGATGTTCGTGATGATGAACGCGGCCCGCCTCGCCGTCGGCATCCAGGGGCTGGGGGTGGCCGAGGTCAGCTATCAGAACGCGGTGGCCTACGCCAGGGAACGGCTCCAGGGCCGCTCCCTGAAGGGCACCGCGCATCCCGACAAACCGGCCGACCCGATCATCGTGCATCCCGACGTGCGGCGGAACCTGCTGACCGCCCGCGCCTACACCGAGGGTGCCCGGGCGCTCGGCGCCCTGGTCGGCTACAAACTGGATGTGGCGGAGAAGCACGCGGACGAAAAGACGCGCAAGGAGGCGGACGAGTTCGTCCAGCTGATGACGCCGATCGTCAAGGCGCTGTTCACCGACATCGGCTTCGAGTCGGCCAACATTGCCGTGCAGGTGCATGGCGGGCATGGTTTCATCTGGGAAACCGGCGTGGAGCAGTATGTCCGCGACGCCCGGATCTGCCAGATCTACGAGGGCACCAACGGCATTCAGGCGCTGGACCTCGTGGGGCGCAAGCTGCCGCAGGACATGGGCCGGCTGCTGCGCCGCTTCTTCCATCCCGTCGGCGCCGAGATCGAGGCCGACATGGAGACGGAGGACTTGGCCGAATTCGTCCTGCCGCTCGCCAAGGCCTTCGCCAAGCTCCAACAGGCGACCGCCATCATCGCGCAGAAGGGGATGAAGGACCCGGAGGAGGCGGGGGCGGCCGCCACCGACTACCTGCGGCTGTTCGGTCTGGTGGCGCTCGGCTGGATGTGGCTGAGGATGGTCAAGGCCGCGCAGGCGAAACTGGCGGCGGGGGAAGGCGACGCGGCCTTCCTCGAAGCCAAGATCAGGACGGCCCGATTCTACATGACGAAACTGCTGCCGCAGACCAACGCCCTGTTCGTCATCATCATGGCGGGGTCCAGTCCCCTGATGGAGATGGACGAGGCCGCCTTCTGAGGATCAGCCTTACGGGGTCTATGTCTTTGGGCCGGGATCGGTGTATGCTTCACCCATTCCGGCCTTTTCGCTTCGAGAGATGCGAAAGATAGAAAGTACGAAAACGATGGTTCTTTGTCATGAGCAAGCCTATGGCTTGATACATTCGTGCTCACTTTCGTCATGGGTGGACGTCGCGTAAAATGGATATTGCTGTCACGCAGCAATGCCATTGCTCAGAGCCTGCCATGTGACAAAGGTTGAATTCGGGTTGTCCACCCCCACCGGAACGTGGTACATCTGATGTGACATTACCCTGCATAAGGACTTTCTATACCTTTTGGAATTGGGTCATATGATGCTTGAAAATGACCTGCATTTTTTCCGAAACTGAGGGTTGGAACACTGGCCTTGTGTCAGGGCTGTACGTTCGGACCATTGAAAGCACTGAGTACGGGGGCACCACCAGATGAAAATCCTGATCGGAGACGACCATGTGCTTTTCCGGGAGGGATTGCGCAGGCTGCTGGAGCAGCTGAAGGAGGGAGCCAGCTTTGAGGAAGCCAGCAACTTTGATGAGCTTCTGGAAAAGGCTGGCAAGGGTGAGACCTACGATCTCGTCCTGACCGATCTGCGCATGCCCGGTTGGCCCGGCTTCTCCGGCATCCAAGACCTGCGGGGAAAGCAGCCCGACTCCAAGGTCGTGGTCGTGTCTGCGTCCGAGGCGCATCACGACGTGCGCGACGCGTTGGAGCACGGTGCCGCAGGCTACATCCCGAAATCCTCCAGCGTGAAGATCATGCTCAGCGCGCTGGATCTCATCTTCTCCGGCGGCGTCTATGTGCCGCCGACCGTGCTGCGCGAGTCTGGGGAGTCGGAGGTGCGCGTCGGCGCCATCCCGCCCAGCGACCCGCAGCTCGACCATCTGCTGACCCAGCGTCAGCGCGAAGTTCTGGACCGCCTGCGCGAAGGCAAGTCCAACAAGCAGATCGCCCATGAGCTGGGCCTGTCGGAGGGCACGGTGAAGATCCACATGACCGCGATCTTCAAGTCGCTGGGTGTGCGCAACCGCACCCAAGCCGCCATGGCTTTCCCACAGTCGCATTCCGCCTGAAACGCCAGACTGAACGTCCGGTTGTCCTGCCTTTGAAAACGCCCGCGGGATGGTCCGCGGGCGTTTTCGTTTATGGAATGGTGAATGGGGCTCAGCCCATTCCGGCGACGTAGCCGCGCAGGGACTCGACCTCCAGTTCCGCGTCGTCCAGCCGCGCCTTCACGATGTCGCCGATGCTGACCAATCCGACGAGTTCGCCGTCCTGCAGGATCGGCAGATGGCGGATGCGGCGTTGCGTCATGACGCCCATGATCTGGGACACCGTGTCGGACGGGCTCCCGGTCACGAGGTCACGGGTCATCAGGTCGCCGGCGGGCCGCTCCAGGGCGGCGGCCCCATCGGCGGCCACAGCGCGGACAATGTCGCGTTCGGACAGGATTCCAGCGGGCCGGCCGTCATCCCTCATCACCAGGACGGCGCCGATTTTGTGATGGGCGAGCTTGCGGGCGACCGCGTCGATCCGGTCCTCCGGACTGGCGGTGATAATCCCCGTGCCCTTCCTTTTCAAGACGGCGGCAATGTGCATGGTTGCGCTTCCTCCCGCGCGGATTCACGAAAGGGTATGCTCACCCACAGTTGCCGCTGTAGGAAGTCGCAAAAAGGAACAGGCCGGCTACTCCTTTCGGAGTAACCGGCCTGAATCCAGCGGTTTCGCGAAGCCTCTCGTGAGACGCTCCGGAATTACCGATTAGAAGCGGTAGCCGACGCCGATGCCGATCAGCCACGGATCGATCTTGACGTCCGAAGTGACCGGAACGCCGCTGACGTTGGCGGTCACGTCGGTCTTCAGGAAGATCTTCTTGACGTCGAGGTTCAGCGACCAGTTGCCGGTCAGGGCAACGTCGACACCAGCCTGAAGCGCCCAGCCGAAGCGGTTCTTGTAGTCGACGGTGTTGGTCGTGAAGCCGTCCGCGTTGGTGCTGCGGGCGGCGGTCTCATCGTAGAACCAGGTGTAGTTGATGCCGGCGCCGACGTACGGGCTGACGCGCTCCTTCGTGAAGAAGTGGTACTGGGCCGTCAGGGTCGGCGGCAGCAGCGACACCTTGCCCACGTCGATGTCGTTGCCGGTGATCAGCGAACCGGAAACCTTGTGACGGGTGGTGCCGGCGATCAGTTCCAGAGCGATGTTGTCGGTGATGAAGTAGGAGACGTCGAGTTCGGGGATGTAATCGTTCTCGATGTCCACGCTGCCGATGTTGCTGCCGCCGAACGGACCGCCGCCGATCAGGTCACCATTTTCCTGCGGGATCACGGCCAGGGCGCGCGCGCGCACCAGGATGTCACCGGCGGACTTGCCCTTGAAATCCTGGGCCAGCGACGGGGAGGAAACGGCGGCGAGAGCCGTGGTCGCCAGCAGGGCGGCAGCGGCGCGCTTCAGGAAAGTCATGGGATTCGCTCCAGGGCAGAATTAGCTGATGTCGTTTTTTTGGCTTAAAGCCTGGAGATGTATTACCAGAGTTTTTCTAGGGTTGCTATGCCGCCTCAACCAAAGCGTCATAGTGAGGCGGCTTTGCAACAGCGACGAGTTGTCGCATGGACTGGAACTCTTACCGCGCTGGGGCCATGGAGGGTTGTGGGGACTGGGAGGGGACTTGCGCCAGGCAGTTCTGTACGATCGCGTAGCATTGGCCGAGTCGGCTTCCGCCGCTGGACGACCCGCCATACACGATGCGCTCCACCACGCCATTGCGCAGGGTGAAGGTCGCCTCGCAGTCGACGCTGGTCACGTCGTAGCCGTAGCCGCCCCATCCACCGTAGGGATAGCCCCAGTAGCCGCCGTAACCGCCCCAGGCCGGGTAGGAGATCAGACGGTTGCTGCGGTAGGTGAAGAATTCCAGGTCTCCGGTGGTGGCCTGCCGTTCGGGAACTCCGGCGCAGGACAGCAGGGTCTGCTTCGGCATGCCGACCAGCGCGTTCTGCGCGATCATCGCCTGATCGGCGGCCGGGTTGGCGCAGCCGCCCAGAAGACCGCCAACCAGAAGTCCGCCGGCCAGAAGAATCGCACCGAAACCGTTTCCTGCCATCGTTCCGCGCATCGCCGTGTCTCCCGTCAGGGGCGCCGCAGCCGGGCCGGCGCCAGATCCTCCGCACGCACGCCGAGCGCCGCGACCTCCGCCGGCAGGCCGCGTCCGGTGGCCAGGGCCGCTGCGGTGCGGCCCATGGCCGGTGCCGTCTGGATGCCGTAGCCGCCCTGGCCCGCCAGCCAGAAGAAACCGTCCGCGGACTCGTCGTAGCCCACCACCATCACCTTGTCGGCGACGAAGCTGCGCAGGCCCGCCCATTTGTGCGTGATACGTCGAACGGAGAAGCGCACCGCCTGTTCCATACGGTCGACGGCGACGGCGATGTCCAACTCCTCCGGTTGCACGTCGCAGGGCTCCACGGGCGTCTCGTCGGCGGGGGAGAGCAGCAGCCGGCCCGATTCCGGCTTCATGTAGAACTGCTCGTCCACGTCGATGGTCATTGGCCAGCCGGCGAGGCCCGCCACGTCCGCCGGGTCGGCGAACACCGGATCGAAGGTGATGGCGGTGCGCCGCTTCGGCACCAGCCCGACGGGGCGTGCGCCGGCCATTCCCGCCAGACCGTCGGCCCAGGCGCCTGCCGCGTTGACCAGCACCGGGGCGGCGAAGTCGCCCGCCGGGGTGGAGGCGATCCACATCCCGTCGCGCCGCTCCAGCGCCGTCACTCCGGCGTCGGTCACCAGCCGGCCGCCGCGCGCCTTCAGCCCACGCAGATAACCGCCGTGGATGGCGTGAACGTCCATGTCCATGGCCGTCGGCTCCCACACCGCGCCATCCACGTAATCCCTCTTGAGGAAGGGGGCGCGGGCGAGCGCCTCGGCGCGGTCGAGGCGCTCGACGGTTGGAGTCAGCCGCCGCCCCTCGGCGAAGTCGCGGTCCAGCGCGGCGGTCTGGTCGGCCCGTCCGATCAGCAGGACGCCGCGCGGGGTCAGAAGCGGGTGCTCCGAAAAGCCCTCCGGTGGGTTGATGTAGAAATCCCAGCTCGCCACCGTCAGCGCGCGGACCACCGGGTGCCCGTAGGTCTGGGTGTAGAGCGCCGCCGACCGGCCAGTGGAGTGGTAGCCGGGCTGGCTCTCCCGTTCCAGCACGATGACGCTGCCGTGCGCCGCCAGCTCATAGGCCGCCGAGGCACCGGCCATGCCGCCGCCGACGATCAGGAAATCCACCCGTTCCACGTCCACTCTCCCTTTCCGGCGCCCGCGCCGGTCATTCATCCGCCTTATCTTAGGCGTCCGGGAGAGCGGAATGAAGCCGTGAAAGCCTGCGGATGGGGGATTGGGGCCGGTTACGCCGCCCCGCGCAGTTCCTCGGCCTTTTGCAGGTCCACGCTGACCAGTTGCGACACGCCCCGTTCGACCATGGTCACGCCGAACAGCCGGTCCACGCGGGCCATGGTCAGGCGGTGGTGGGTGATGATGAGGAATCGGGTGTTGCCCTCCCGCGCGATGTCTTCCACCAGATCGCAGAAGCGGCCGACATTCGCTTCGTCCAGCGGCGCGTCGACCTCGTCCAGCACGCAGATCGGGGCGGGGTTGGAGCGGAAGACGGCAAACAGCAGCGACAGCGCCGTCAACGCCTGTTCGCCGCCGGACAACAGCGACAGCACCTGCAGCTTCTTGCCCGGCGGGCTGGCGTAGATCTCCAGCCCGGCCTGCAGCGGGTCCTCGGCGCTGACCAGCTCCAGATGCGCCTTGCCGCCGCCGAACAGGCGGATGAACAGCTCCTGGAAATTGCGGTTCACCGTGTCGAAGGAGGCGACCAGACGCTCCCGCGCCTCGCGGTTCAGGCTGGCGATGCCTTGGCGCAGGCGGGCGATGGCGCTGACCAGATCCTCGCGCTCGGTCTGCAGCGTGCCGATCTGCGTTTCCAGCTCCGCCGCCTCGATCTCGGCGCGCAGATTGACCGGCCCCATGTTCTCCCGCTCGCGGGTCAGCTTGTCGAGGCGCGATTCCACGACCGCCACGTCGGGCATCGCCTCGTCGGCGGGAAGGTCGGCGGCGGCGCGGGTCTGCTCGGGGCGGCAGTTCAGCCGCTCGGCGATGCGCTCGGTCAGGGTCTGGCCGTTCTGCAGCGCGGCGGAGACGGCGGCCTCGGCGTGGGCGCGGGCCTCTCGGGCGTCGGCCAGACCGGACTCGGCCTGCTTCAGCAGCTTCTCGGTCTCGGCCAGCCGGTTCTCGGCTTCGGCCAGGGCGTCCGCCGCGCGCTTGCGGGCGCGCTCGGCCTCGCTGATCCGGCCGAGCAGGGCCTGCCGGTCGGCCTCGATCGCCGCCGGGCGGCTTTGCAATTGGGCGAGGTCGGCTTCGGCGGCGGCGGCGCGCTGCTTCAGCTCGGCCACGCGCCCGCCCGCCCCGGCGGAGCGGGTGCCCCAGGAGGCGACGTCCTGCTGGATGGCGGACAAGCGCTGGCGGCGGGACTGCGCCTCACGGGTCAGGCGGTCCAGCGCGTTCTGTTTCTCGGCCAGGACGGCGCGGTGCTCGGCGAGCGTGGCGCGGCGGTCGTTGACGGCGTCGCGGCCCTCGCGCGGGTCGGGCAGGGCGTCCAGCAGCTCCCGCGCCTCCTCCAGAGCGGCCTCGGCCTCCTGCCGGTCGGTGTCCAGCCGAGCGATGCCATCGACCACCGCCGCGAGCTTCGATGCGGCGGCGTCGGCCTCGCGGGCCAGCTTGGCGTGGCGGTCGCGGGCGGCGGTCACCCCGGCGAAGGCCTCGCGCACCGCGTCGCGGGCGCGACGATCGGCCTGGGCGGCCTCCTCGACGGCGCGTTTTGCCTCGTCCAGGGCGTCGCGGGCGACCTCCAGCCGCTCGTCGGCGAGGTCCAGCTCGCCGCGCAGCTCGTTCAGGCGGTTGCGCTGCTTCAGGCGGACGGCGGCGGCGGTTGGCGCGCCGGCCTGCACGGTCAGCCCGTCCCAGCGCCACGCCCCGCCGTCGCGGCTGACCAGGGTCTGGCCAGGGGCAAGACCGGCGGCCAGGGCCGCACCCGCCGCGTCGTCGGCCACCACGCCGATGTGTGACAGGGCGCGGGCGGCGGCCTCCGGTCCCTGGACGCGGGTGGCCAGCGGTTCGGCTCCGGCGGGCAGGGGAGCGGCGGCGGGGTAGGGCGGCAGAGGACGCCAGTGGACCGGGGCAGCCTCGTCCAGCGGGGCGGTCAGCGCGTCGCCCAGCGCCGCGGCCAGGGCACCCTCATAGCCGGGGGCGACGGTCACCGCGTCGACCAGCGGCGGGAACAGATCGCCCGCTCCGGCGGAGAGAAGCTCGGCCAGCGCCTTCTCTTCCGCCTTCAGCTTGGCGCGGGCGGACTCGGCGGTTTGCAGGACCTCGCGAGCGCGGGCCTGGGCGGGCTCGGCGTCGGACTTGGCGCGTTCGGCCCGCTCGGCGGCCTCGCGGGCGTCCTCCAGCCGCTGTTCGGCCAGCTCGACGGCCAGCTCGGACTCGGCCACGTCGGCGCGGGCGGCGATCTCGCGCTCCAGCGCGTCGCGCTGCGCCTGCTGCTCGGCGAGGCGCCTGGCGAGCCCGGAGGTCCGTGTTTCAAAATCAGCGACCTGCCGCTGGGTGGCGGCGCGGCGGGCCTCGTCGGCGGCGCTCTGCTCGGTCAGGCGGGTCAGCTCGCGGTCGAGCGCGTCCACCGCCTCCCGTGCCTCGGCCAGCGCCTCCCGCGCGGCCTCCTCCAGCATCTCCTCGTCGGCCTGGGCTTCGAGCAGACGGTCGCGCTCGGCCTCCAGCCGGGCCAGGGCATCGCCGGCGTCGGCGGCCAGAGCCTCTTCGCGGCCGAGGTCGCCGGCGATCTGCTGAAGGCGGGAGAGCAGGGCGCGCTGCTGCTCGACGACGCGCTTCTCCTCGGCGTCGAGCTGTTCCTTGGCGATGACCAGCCGTTGCAGGGCGGCGGCGGAGGCGGCTTCGGCCTGACGCTTTTCCGGCAGCCCGGCGGCGTCATCGATGCGGCGGGTGGTCAGCTGGGTGACCGCCAGCATCAGCTCCCGCACGGCACCTTCTGCCTTGGCGAAGGCGCCGCGGGCGCGCGCCAGCTCGCCTTCGTGGGCGATCCAGCGCAGGTGCCAGAGCACGGCCTCCGCCTTGCGGATCTGTTCCGACAGGTTGCGGTAGCGGGCGGCCTGCCGCGCCTGCTTCTTCAAGCTCTGAAGCTGGGTGTCCATGGCCCCGATCACGTCGTCGAGGCGCATGAGGTTGGCTTCGGCCGCCCGCAGCCGCAGCTCCGCCTCGTGCCGGCGGGAGTGCAGGCCGGTGATGCCCGCCGCCTCCTCCAGCAGCATGCGGCGGTCCTGCGGCTTGGCGTTGATGATCTGGCCGACCTTGCCCTGGCTGACCAGCGCCGGGGAACCAGCGCCCGAGGCGTTGTCGGCGAAGAGGAGCTGGACGTCGCGGGCGCGAACCAGCTTGCCGTTGATGCGGTAGTCGGAGCCGTTGCCCCGCTCGATCCGCCGCGTCACCTCCAGCTCGTCGTGCTCGTTGAAGCCGGCGGGGGCGGTGCGCGTGCGGTTGTCGATGAGGAGGGCGACCTCGCCCAGATTGCGCGCCGGACGATTGGCCGTGCCGCCGAAGATGACGTCGTCCATATCGTCGCCGCGCATCCGCTTGGCGGAGGTTTCCCCCATCACCCAGCGCAGCGCCTCCACCAGATTCGACTTGCCGCAGCCGTTGGGGCCGACGATGCCGGTCATGCCCGGCTCGATCACCAGATCGGTGGCGTCGACGAACGACTTGAAGCCGGACAGGCGGAGGCGCGTGAAGTGCACGGGATCGAAGCCTTCTGCCCGGTCCTTACTTCACCAGCTTGTCGATGGCGGCGGCGAAGGTCTCGAAGGACTGCGCGCCGCTGATGGTGGCCGCGCCCTCGTTGAGGACGAAGGTCGGGGTGGCCTCCACCTTGTACTTGTCCTGGCCGACCAGCCGGCTCTGCAGGATGCCGTCGGCCAGCGCCTGGTTGGCCATGCAGGCGTTGATGACCTGCTCGCTCATGCCGGCGAGCTTGCCGTACTGGGCCAGCGCCTTGACCGGATCGGCGGCGCGGCTCCACTGGCCCTGGCTCTTGAACAGAACGTCGAGCAGCGGGTAGTAGCGTTCCGCCGGGGCGCAGCGGGCCAGCATGGAGGCGCGCAGCGCCGCCTGATCGAAGGGGAAGTCGCGGAAGATCAGCTTCGCCTTGCCGGTGTCGATGTAGGCTTCCTTGATCTTCGGCAGCGTCTCGGTGTGGAAGGCGGCGCAGTGCGGGCAGGTCATCGACGAATAGTCGAGGATCGTCACCGGCGCGTTGGGGTTGCCGAGCACCCGGTCGGCCAGCAGGTCGGCGGTCGACGCGGCGGGAGCCTGCGCGGTCTGCATGGGCGGCTGCGCCGGCAGAGTTTGTCCGTTCGACGGCCGGGAACCGACGACGGCGAGCCCGACGATCAGCGTCATGCCGACCGCGATCAGAGCAACGATGCCCAAAAGGTTGCGGTTCACTTTGGCCTCATCCCTACCAGATGTTGATGGTATAATCGAAACTCCCCTTTTGCGGCAAGAGTATGGCCCAGCCCGAGCCGGCTCCCGCCCACAAGGGGATCGCTTGATGGCTAGCGACGGCGCGGCGCTGGACGCGGACGGGCCAGCAGCGACCGCCCGAAGCGCTCCAGCGTGGCCCGCAACTCCTCGTCCTCCACCGTGGCGGTGGTGGTCATCACCGACAGTTCCTCGTCCATGGTCAGGTCGCGCGGGCGCACCGTCGGCTTCTGGATGGTCAGCGGGGCGGCGTGGATCAGCTTGATCTTCGCCACCGCGCGGTATCCGAAGAAGCTGTTGATCCGCTCCACGATCTGCGGTTCCAGATGCTGAAGCTCCAGCGCGATGGCGCCCATGGCCCGGATGTGCAGGACGGCGTCCTCCCGCTTGCCACGCGGGAAGCTCAGCTTGTCGGGGGCGGTGCGCAGGCTCAGCTGGTGGCCGACGATGGACGGCCAGTCGTTGATGAGCGAGCCGAAGGCCAGCCCGCGCTTGCCCAGCGCCTTTCCGGCCACCTCGGGGACGGTCTGGCCGATTCGCCGCGGTCCGTTCATGTCAAGGCTTCCTGGTCGGGGCTTCCTGGTGATCGTCCGCGCACCCTAGCGCAAGCGGGCGGGACTGCGCCAGCGCCCCCGCAGGTGCCCCTTTATCGGCAGTCATGTTCGCCCTATGTCTTGCCGCCATGACGACGCCTCCCTACACCGCCCCAAAGAGCGCCCCCAGCGACGCCGCCCCGCGGCTGCTCTCCTGGTACGATCACAACCGCCGCGAGCTGCCCTGGCGCGCCAAGCCGGGGGAGGTCGCCGACCCCTACCGGGTCTGGCTGTCGGAGATCATGCTGCAGCAGACCACGGTGCCCGCCGCGGCGCCCTATTTCCGTGCCTTCACCGAACGCTGGCCGACGGTGCGCGATCTGGCGGCGGCCCCGCTGGACGACGTGCTGGTGGCCTGGGCGGGGCTCGGCTACTACGCGCGGGCGCGCAACCTGCACAAATGCGCGCAGGTGGTGGTGGCGGAGCGGGCAGGGCGCTTTCCCGACAAGGAGGTGGCTCTGCTGGAATTGCCGGGCATCGGCGCCTACACCGCGGCGGCGATCACCGCCATTGCCTTCGGCCACAAGGCGACGGTGGTGGACGGCAACGTGGAGCGGGTGGTCTCCCGCGTGTTCGCTGTCGAGGAACCGCTTCCCGGCGTGAAGCCCAAGCTGCGCGCGCTGGCTGCCCTCCTGACGCCGGACGAGCGGCCCGGCGACTACGCCCAGGCGATGATGGATCTTGGCGCCACGGTCTGCACGCCGCGCAAGCCGAAATGCATGCTCTGTCCCTGGTCGGACTGGTGCGCCGCCCGCGCCGCCGGCATCCAGGAGCAGCTTCCCCGCAAGGCCGCCAAGGCGGACAAGCCGACCCGGCGCGGCGTCGCCTTCTGGCTGATCAACCCGGAGGGGGCCGTGCTGCTGCGCCGCCGGGCGGAGGAGGGATTGCTGGGCGGCATGACCGAAGTGCCCTCCACCCCTTGGGCCGGCCACGCGCCGAGCGAGGCGGAAATCGCGGCGACGGCCCCGCTGAATCGGTCCTGGCGCCGCCTGCCGGGCGCGGTCCGCCATACTTTCAGCCATTTTCACCTCGAACTTGAAGTCGTCGCGGCCAAGGCCGGCGACGGCTGGCGGATGGCCGAGGGGCTGTGGGTTCCGGTGGACCGGCTGGGCGGGCAGGCTCTTCCCTCCGTCATGATGAAGGTGGTGCGTCACGCCCTGGCTCACGCGTAAACGGGGCGCACGCGTAAACGGAAGGCGGACAGAGCGAGATGAGGCGGCGCACGATCCTGGCCCTGCCGGCCTTCCTGGCCGGCGCGTGGCTTGCCGGACCCCTGCGGGCGGAGCCGCCCCTGCGGGCCGAGTCCAAGGCGAAGAAGGCCCCCGCCGGGCGTCGCGTCGCCCTGGAACTGGTTCTGGCGGTGGACGGGTCGGCCTCCATCACCGATGGGGACCTGGAGTTCCAGTTGCAGGGGCATGCCGCGGCCTTCCGCGATCCGGATGTCAGCGACGCGGTGACCGTGGGTGGAGCCGCGGCGACCCTGGTGGTCTTCTCCGGCCCGCACAGCCTGCGCGTGCTGGTGCCCTGGACTCCGCTGACCAGCGCGGAGGAGGTCGCCGCCTTCGCGGACCGGATCGACAAGGCGCCGCGCGGATTCCAAGGGGATTCCACGGCGCTGGGCAGCGCCATCGAAGAATCGGCGAAGCTGTTCGCCGGCAACGGATTCGACGCCGCGCGCAAGGTCATCGACATCGTGTCGAACGGCTTTTCCAACAGCGGCCCGGACCCTGCGGGAGTCCGTGACCGGGTCGAGCGGCAGGGGGTCACCATCAACGCCCTGGCCATCCTCGACGAGTTTCCGTGGCTCGAAGAGTACTATCAGGAGAATGTCGTCGGCGGCGTGAATGGGTTTGTGAAGACAGCGATGGACCGCAGCAGTTTCGTCGAGGCGCTCCGGCAAAAACTCATCCAGGAAATCGCCGATCTTCCTGCACCGCGCTCGGTTATCACCGCAGCTAATTTCTAAGCGCCGCCGCGCGATAGGCCCGAATTTTGGAAAATCGTCTGGAGGAATAACGCCGGGTCAGGCAAGTTTACCGCTGCGTGCACAGCGTCGGCAAAAAACTCCCCTGGGATGTTTTTTTGGCGTGCGTCGCGTCCGGAATGGTGCTCTGGAACGGTGATATGGACGATCATAGGCCGGCGGATTCGGGTGACATTGCGGTAGCGGACATCGTGGCGGCGGCCGGCACGGCTGTCACCGGGAAAGCCATCGCCCATGATGCGGCTCCCCTTCCCGACGCCCAGACGGCTGCGGCGGCCAATCGCTCCAGGGGAAAGCTCCGTCTGCAGGCTGTGGCGATGATGCTCGCCGCCGTCGTCGTCCTGGTGCTGGGGGTGCTGACGGCGGTGGTCGGTTCGGCCTTCATCGGCATCGTCGGTATTGCGGAGGAGGCGCGCGACGTCACCATGCCGCGCGCCGGCGCACAGCACCGCGACGCTCTGACCGCCGCCGAGCTGAGCCGGCTGGCCGAGGTGATCCTGAACAGCCGCGACCGCGCCCGCCGCGCTGCCGCCCTGGACGAGGTGGAGGCGCTGGCCGGCCGGTTCGCCCTGGTGGTCGACGAGGAGGTCCGGGACAAGCTCGACCGCGCTCTGGACGCCGTGCGGCGCAGCAGCCATCGCGCCGACCTGATCGACGCGCTGTCCGCCAGCATCCGCGAGCAGATGGCCGGGGCGGACGACGCGCTGGCCAGTGCCACCGCGCTGCTGGCCGAGCCGGACAAGGCGGTCCAGGACTATGCCTTCCTCAGCAACCTGTACCATCTGCGCCGGCTCTACGGGCAGGCGGCGGCCAGCGAAACGGCGGAGCAACTGGCGCTGCTGGACAGCGAGATCATCGGGCTGCTGCGCAACCAGCAAGCCCTGCTGGACAACCTCTCCAGCATGAGGACGGGGCCGGCGGCTCAGCCCAACCGGCTCGCCATCCTTCTGGACCGGTTCACGGCGGCGCACGCGGTGATCGACCTGCAACGCGGGCGTCTCTCCGTGCTGGCCCAGGTTCGGCAGGACGGCGATCTCGCCTATCGCCAACTGAAGACGCTGGCCGACAGTCTGTCCAGCGACGCCGCCGTGACCACCTTGCTGATGACGGACCGCATCGTCGCCGACGGCTGGCGCGGCTTGTGGACCGGGGTGGCCGGGATCGCTGCAGCGATCCTGCTGCTGGGCCTCGTGACGGCGCTGCTGCGCCGCCATGTGATAACGCCGGTACTGCGCCTCAGCGATACGTTGCACGCTTTGCAACGAAACCCGCAGGTGATTGCTCCGCCGCCGACCCCGCTGGAGGAGTTCGACCGCATCGATGCGGCGGTGGAGCGGTTCGCCGAAATGATGACCGCGCTGCACCGGCAAACCGAGGCTTTGCAGGCGAGTGAAGGGCGGTTGAGTGCCATCCTGCAATCCTCACCCTTTCCCATCGTCATCGCGCGGCGCAGCGACGGGCGCATCCTGTTCGCCAATGCTCCCGCTGCGGAGCTTCTGGAAACCACCGGCTCCGCCCTGCTGGAGCTTGCGGTGCCGGATTTCCTGGAGGCTTCGGCCGATTGGAAGGGAATCGCCGACGGCATGTTCCTCCGTGGCCGGCGGCCGGACGTCGAGACGCGGCTGCGAACCGCGGAGGGCCGTCCCTTCTGGGGCGTGTTGTCGGCGATGGCGATGGATCACGACGGTGTGGAATCGCTGTTCGTGGCTCTTCATGACATCTCCGCGCGCAAGTACGCCGAAAAGGCGCTGGTCGCCGCAAAGGAGGAGGCGGAGCGCGCGCTGCATGACCTCCGGCGGGCCCAAAGGAGCCTCGTCCAGGCGGAGAAGCTGGCGTCGCTGGGGGCGCTGGTGGCCGGAGTGGCGCACGAGATCAACACGCCCATGGGAATCGGCGTGACCGCCGCCAGCCATCTTGCCGAACAGGCGCGGCAGTTCAAGGCCGGCTTGGCGGATGGGCAACTGCGCCGCCGTGACCTGGAGGAGTTCGTGGACCGGATCGAGGAGGGAGCCTCCATCATCCTGGGCAATCTGGAGCGCGCCTGCACGCTGGTGCAGAGCTTCAAGCAGGTCGCCGTGGACCAGACGTCGGAGGCGCAGCGGCCCTTCGAACTGCGCGGCTATCTGGACGGCGTGCTCGGCAGCCTAGCCCCGCAGCTGAAAGGCACCGGGCATCGGGTGACGCTGGACTGTCCGGACGGGCTGATCATGGACAGCTATCCCGGCGCCCTGTCGCAGGTCGTGTCGAATCTCGTCATCAACGCGCTGCTGCACGCCTTCCGGCCCGACGTGCCGGGGACCATCGCCATCGCCGTGCGCGCCGATGGTCCGTCCTCCGCCGGCGCGGCGAGCGTCGTGCTGGACGTCGTCGACGACGGTCGCGGCATTCCGCCGGACCAGATCGAGCGCATTTTCGAGCCCTTCTTCACCACGCGCCGCGCCGAAGGCGGCAGCGGGCTCGGCCTGCACATCGTTTACAACATCGTCACCGGAACGCTCGGCGGGCGCGTCGCCGTGGCGTCGCGGCCGGGGGCCGGCTGCCGCTTCACCATCCACCTGCCGCTGACCGCGTCGCCCATGGCGCCGCCCGCCGTCACCGCCGGCCGCGTCGCGGCGGTGCAGAAGGAGCCCGCCTGACGGGTCAGCCCCGGGCGCGCTCGATCTCGACGCCGACGCTGGCGGCGTCCGGGAACACGTCCAGCTTCTCCACCCGCACCTTGACGCTGGCGATGCGCTCGTCGGACAGGCAGCGTTCGGCGATCCGCTCGGCAAGCGTTTCGATCAGGGTGACGTGGCCCTGGCTGACCAGCCCCTTCACCACCGCCGCCATGTCTTCGCCGGTGACGCCGGGGGCGGCGATCTCCAGGTCGAGGCTCAGGCGGATGCGCTGCGGCTTGATCCGTTCGTGGGCATAGACGCCGATCAGCGCATCCATGACCAGATCGCGCACGAAGCAACGGGTGGAAAGCGCCGCCGGGGCCGAGCGGGGCGCCGGAGCGGTGACGGTGGCGAAGAGCTTGTTCATGGCGCACACGCCTATCACGCCGTCCCCGTCCTGCCAAGGCATGCGGGCGGCGCTCGATGAAGGGCTCCAATGCTGAACTTGCGCGAACGGGGCGGCGTGAGCGGCCGCCCCGCGTCAGGTCCGGCGCCGGGAATCAGGCGGAGGCTTCGGAGCGGATGCGCTCGCGCAGCACGTCGATGGGGCGCAGGTCGCCGCCGTCCTCATAGTGCCAGAAGGTCCAGCCGTTGCAGGCCGGCAGACCGGCCATGGCGGCCCCCACCTGATGGATGGAGCCGCGATGCTCGCCGCGCGGGCCGGCCCCGATCAGCGTGCCGTCGGCGCGCACGCGGGCGACCACTCGGCGGCGCAGGTCGAACAGCGACGTGCCCGGGCGCAGCAGGCCGCGCTCCACCACCCAGCCGAAGGGGATGCGCGGGGCGGACCGCTTCGGCGGCGTGTCGAGAACGGCGGCGTCGGGGGCTTCCTCCACCGCCTCGATGCGGGCGGTGGCCGCCTTGGCGTAGGTCGGGTCGCGCTCCAGCCCGATCCAGTTGCGACCCAGCCGCTTCGCCACGGCACCCGTGGTGCCGGTGCCGAAGAAGGGATCGAGCACCGTGTCGCCGGGGCGGGAGGAGGACAGGATGACGCGGTAGAGAAGCGATTCCGGCTTCTGCGTCGGGTGGGCCTTGCGGCCGTCCTCGTCGCGCAGGCGCTCCGCGCCGTTGCAGATCGGCAGCAGCCAGTCGCTGCGCATCTGCAGATCGTCGTTCAGCGCCTTCATGGCGTCGTAGTTGAAGCGGTAGCGGGCGTCCTTCTCGCGCGAGGCCCAGATCATGGTCTCATGCGCGTTGGCGAAGCGCGTGCCGCGGAAGTTCGGCATCGGGTTGGTCTTGCGCCACACGATGTCGTTCAGGATCCAGAAGCCCAGATTCTGCAGCGTGGCGCCGACACGGAAGATGTTGTGGTAGCTGCCGATCACCCACAACGATCCCTCGGGTTTCAGGATGCGGCGGGCCGCGGCGAGCCAGTCCCGCGTGAAGCGGTCGTAGGTCTCGAAATCCTCGAACTTGTCCCAGTCCTCCTCCACTCCGTCAACACGGGAGTGGTTCGGGCGCAAGAGTTCGCCCCCCAATTGGAGGTTATAAGGCGGATCGGCAAAGACAAGGTCCACCGATTCAGCCGGCATTTCATTCATGAGGGCGATGCAATCGCCCACGAGAATTTTGTTCAGGGGGAGCATTGACGAAACCAAAACAGCGAATCAGTCGTTGGGACAATGATTCGCCGCCGAGTCGCCGTCAACTGATTTCTTATCCCGGAATCGCGGCGGTCAGCCGGCCCGTTCGATTTGGGCGCGGACTGGTGCAAAAGTGACTCGGTGGTGGGGCGTCACGCCGTGTCGGCGCAGCGCCTCCAGATGCTCCGGCGTCGGGTAGCCGGCGTTGCGGTCCCAGCCGTATTGCGGGTGAAGCTCCGCCAGCCGCATCATCTCGCGGTCGCGCGCCACCTTGGCGACGATGGAGGCCGCGGCGATCGACTGGCTGCGCCCGTCGCCCTTGACGATGGCCTCCATCAGGCAGGACAGGTCCGGCTTGAACTTCCCGTCGATCAGTGCGACGGCGGGCGGCTCGCCGGGCAGCGCCTCGTAGGCACGCTTCATGGCCAGCAGTGTGGCCTTGTGGATGTTGAGGTCATCGATCTCCGCCGCGGACGCCTCGGCCAGAGCGACGGCCAGGGCGTGGGCGCGGATCTCCGGCTCCAGCGCCTCGCGGGCGCGCAGGCTCAGCGCCTTGCTGTCGTTGATGGCGCGGGCCAGCGCGTCGGGCAGGCCGCCCGCCGGCAGCACCACGGCGGCGGTGACCACGGGGCCGGCGAGCGGGCCGCGCCCCACCTCGTCGATGCCGCAGACCAGCCGGCCCTGGCCCAGCGCGGTTTCGAAGGACAGGTCGGGTTGCGGACGGGGAGCTTTGACGCGGACGGCTTTGGCGGTGGTCTTGGAAGTCATGGCGAGTCGGTTCTTGCGGGTTCGGCGTGGTGGGGCAGGAGCCGTCCGCCGGACAGTTGCTCGATGTAGATGCGCGTCAGCGAGCGCAGGATGGGCGGCATCGTCTCGATGGCCTTGGCGAACTGGTCCTTGCGGATGATTTCGCAGACCGTGGCCTCCAGCGCAACGACGGTCGCGGCGCGGGGGCGGTTGGCGAGGAGGGCCAGTTCCCCGAAGATGCGCCCCGGACCCAGCACGCCGAGGTCGGTGCCGTCGCGCTGCACGCCGACCGAGCCGGACTGGATCAGGTAGGCCGCCGTTCCAGCGTCCCCCTGGCGGAAGAAGCTGTGGCCGCGGCGGAACATGCGGCGGTCGGCCACCGTGGCGAAGGAATCGGAGGAGCGGATCGCGGCGCCGCCCTCCTGCCGCTCGGGCTGGGACAGGCCATAGCTGCGGCGGATAGCGGCGACGAGGCTTTCCAGCAAGTAGGAGGCCAGCGGCGGGCAGCGGCCGCGCAGCGCGCGGAAGGTCTCGCGCGACAACTCCACCGTCTCGACGGCGGTCACGGCGCGCACCGTGGCGCTGCGCAGCCCGTCGTCCAGCAGCGCCATTTCCCCGACGATGGCGTTGGCGCCGACGGTGCCCAGGCGGCGGGGGCCGTCCGGACCGTCCAGCAGAACCTCCAACTCGCCCGACTGGATCAGCCAGGCGCAGTCCCCGGCCTCACCCTGGCGGATCAGCACGGTGTCCGCGGCGATGCGCCGCGTGGGAAGGTCGGGTGCACTTCTGGTCATCGCCGGTTCCATCGGTCCGGGCCTGCCGCCCGTGTTCTGCACAGGTTAGCGCGAATGCCGGTCCGGTTCAGGCGAATTTCCGGTGATGCTTGGCGGAGGCCGCCGGCTGCGCTATGCATGGCGCCCTCAAATCGAGAGGCCGGAAGTCATGACCACCACCGCCACCACCGAATGCCCCTGCCGTTCCGGCAAGCCGCTGGACGCCTGCTGCGGCCCCTATCTGGACGGCAGTGCGCCGGCGCCGACCGCCGAAGCGCTGATGCGGTCGCGTTACTCGGCGTTCGCCTGCGGGAAGATCGACTATCTGCAGGAGACGCTGCTGCCGGAGACCCGCGAGGACTTCGACCGCAAGGAGATCGAGACCTGGGCCGCCAACAGCCAGTGGACCGGCCTCGAAGTTCGCGCCACCGAAGCTGGCGGGGCGGAGGACGAGGACGGCGTGGTCGAGTTCGTCGCCCACTTCACCATGAACGGCAAGCAGCAGAAGCACCACGAGACCAGCCGCTTCACCAAGCGGGACGGCCGCTGGTTCTATGTGGACGGCACCTTGGGCGCCCGCCCGCGCAGCGGCCCCAAGGTCGGGCGGAACGATCCCTGCCCCTGCGGCAGCGGCAAGAAATACAAGAAGTGCTGCGGAGCCGCCTGACAGCCCAGTCGAGAGGGGCGGTCGTGACGGGCCGGTCTTGACCGACAATCCGCCGAATCTCGCAGCAATTGCGATATTTTTGGTCGCCCGGACACCGCCGGGCGGCCCTCGGCCGTGTTTTTGCCGAATCTTTCTTTCCGGCGCGCGCGATCTCAATTGAAAAGCGCGGCGGAACGGATCATCTTCGGGGGGCCATGTTCCGCCGGTTGGGGCATGGCCTATCACGACAGATGAGACCACGTATGTTCGACCGTCCGCAGCGCAACAGCTTCCGCGCTCCCGAGATCACCCAGCGCAACATCCGCGCCACCGTCAAGTGGTTCAACGCGACCAAGGGCTTCGGCTTTGTCACGCCTGAAGACGGCTCGCCGGATGCCTTCCTGCATTCCACGGTTCTGCAGTTCTGCGGACACGACAGCCTGCCCGAGGGTGCCACCATCACCTGTGACCTGTCCCGCGGCCCGAAGGGCCCGCAGGTCGCCACGATCCATGACGTCGACACTTCGACCGCCAGCGAGTCCCCGCGCCCGGCGGCGCGCGCTCCGCGCGGCGACAGCTACGGCGGCGGCTACGGCGGCGGCAGCAGCTATGGCGGTGGCGGCAGCTACGGCGGCGGCGCCGGCGGCGCCGAGGAGACGGTCGACGGCACCGTGAAGTGGTTCAACGTGTCCAAGGGCTTCGGCTTCATCGCCCCGTCCACCGGTGGCAAGGACATCTTTGTTCACATCCGCGCTCTGGAGCGTTCGGGCCTGGACGTGCTCGCCGATGGCGAGCAGGTGCGGGTGACCGTCCGCCAGGGCGTCAAGGGTCCGGAAGCGCAGCGCGTCGAAGTGGTCTGACGTCGAACAGCCGGGTGTGAGGGGGCGGGGCGGACCCATCCCCGCGCGCCCGGTCGCGGAAGCAGCACCATTCCCATCACCGTCACGATCCGCCCATTGGGTCCGAGACGGTGCGCGGGGCACAAAGAAAAAGCCCGCCGTTCCAATGGAACGGCGGGTTTTTTTTGTTTCACCTCTTGGGGGTGCGGCTTGTTACGGCCGCCCGATCAGCGTGCCCATCAGGCGGGTGCGGATGGCGGCGACGGCGCAGTCCAGCGGGCGGTCGGCGTCCGGCTTCGACGGGGCGGCGGCCACGTCCGGGCACAGGTCCTCGATCCGCCAGGCGCGCGGCGGCGGCGGCGGGGTGGCGTGCGGGTCGCAGGTCGCCGGGTCGGGGTGGGTTTCCTCGCTGTTGTCGTTGGCCGGCTTGATTTCCAGGTTCGGCGACACGCCGAAGCAGTCCACCAACCCGCCGGACGGGCGGAAGTAGCGCGCGGTGGTCAGGCGGATGCCGATGTCGCCGGACAGCGACGAGATGGTCTGCACCGAGCCCTTGCCATAGCTGCGCGTGCCGAACAGCAGCGCCCGGCTGTGGTCCTGAAGGGCGCCCGCCACGATCTCGGACGCCGAGGCCGACCCGCTGTTGACCAGCAGGACGATGGGCAGCCCGGCCAGCAGGTCGCCCGGCGTGCCGGTGTAACGGCGGTTCTCGTCCGGGTCGCGACCGCGCACCGACACGATGTCCACCGCCTCCAGGAAGCGGTCGGCGACGTTCACCGCCTGATCGAGAAGGCCGCCGGGGTTGTTGCGCAGGTCCAGCACCGCCCCGGCCAGCCGGCCATGGGCCTGCCGGCGCATCTCCTCCACCGCATCGTCGAGCGCGTGGGAGGTCTGCTGGTTGAAGGCGGCGATGCGGATGTAGGCGACGTCGCCCTCCAGCCGGTAGCGCACGGGCTGGATCTTCACGATGGCGCGGGTCAGCGACACGCGGAACGGCGCGTCGGGAGCGCTGTTTCCACCGCCAGCGCCGTTGCGCCGCATGGTCAGGGCGACGGAGGTGCCGACCGGTCCGCGCATGCGCGCCACCGCGTCGCGCAGATTCATGCCCTTGACCTGCGCCTCGTCGATCCGGGCGATCAGGTCGCCGGTGCGCAGCCCGGCGCGGGCGGCGGGGGAGCCGTCGATCGGGGACACGACGCGGATCAGGCCGCTGTCTTCGTCCATCGTCACCTCGATGCCCAGCCCGCCGAACTCGCCCTGGGTCTGCTCCCGCATGTAGCGGAAATGCTCCGAATCGAGGAAGGCCGAGTAGGGGTCGAGGGAGGTCAGCATCGCGTCCAGCGCCGCCTCGGTCAGCACCCGGTCGGTCGCCCCCGGCTCCTCCTTCTTCTTCTTCTGGAGGCCGGCGACGGCCTTCTCGACCAGAACCTGCGGCGTGCCCGGCTTCACATGCTCGGCCAGCACGCGGCGCAGGACGTCGGAGAAGAGGAGGTAGTTGCGGTCCGCCGGGGAGGGGAGGGTGGAGGTCCCCTTGGCCTTCGCGAACTCCTGCCGGTAATGGTCCAGCGCGATGCTGGTGTCGGCGCGGGAGGCGGGCACCACCGCACAGGCGGGTCCCATCGCCACCATCAGCAGCAACAGCGCCGCCAGCAGTTTCGCCATCCTGCGCCCCTCTTGACTGACCGGCCCGGCCGGCGGAATCAAAGCCATCAACGCGACTGCAAGCCTTATTGTACCAGGGGTTTCGCCTGCCGGACGCCCGAGGCCGGTGCCTATGTGCTTTCGTACGGCGGAACATGGCCTTCCGGCCGGCTCCGCCGGTCGTCCATCCGCAACCTAGCACGTTGACCGGGCAATCTCAAATCCTGCCCCCTGATGCCGCGGGACCCGTCGCCTCGCGCAGGATAGGATATATGTCTCCACCCTTCACGCCGCCACTCTCCGGGCGGGGGAGAGCGCTGGCGCGGGGATTCTACGCCTTAATAGGCACCTTTTCCGCTGAGCATCACGCCGACCGTGCGCAGCAGGATGCGGATGTCGCCCCACAGGCTCCACCCCAGCAGATAGGCGGTGTCGAGCTGGACGCGCCGGCCATAATCCACGTCGTTGCGGCCGCTGACCTGCCACAGCCCGGTCAGTCCGGGGCGGCACCGCATGTAGAAGGGGAAGCAGACGTGATAGCGCTCCACCTCCTCCTGCACGATGGGGCGCGGGCCGACCAGACTCATGTCGCCGGTCAGGACATTGAAGAGTTGCGGCAGCTCGTCCAGGCTGGTGCGGCGCAGGAAGCGGCCGATCCAGGTGATGCGGGGATCGTTGCGCAGCTTGCGCGTGGCCTCCCACTCGGCGCGGGCCTCCGCGTCGGATTCGATCAGCCTCTCGAAGACCTCCGGCGCGTTGACGACCATGGAGCGGAACTTCCAGCAGGTGAAGTCCCGGCCCTCCGTTCCGATGCGCCGGTGGCCGAACACCGCGGGGCCGCCGTCCAGCGTGATGAGAAGCCCGACGATCAGCATCAGCGGTCCGAAGAACAGGATCAGCCCGACCGCCCCCACGAGGTCGAAGGCCCGTTTCACCCGGTTGCGGTGCAGCGGTGCCATGGCCGGCAGGCGCGCGACCAACTCCGCGGCGGACGCCGTGCCGGCGAGCGTCGCCGGTTCCAGCGGTGCAGCACCCAACTGGATGGACTGCGGAATACCCATCGATCCCCCGTACTCACAATTCGGCTGGCGGAAACACGACCGCCTTCCGGGGGAGGCAACGCGTGAGGCGCGTCCGGGGTCCCCCGGCTGGGCCGATCCGCCGCAGTTCCATTGCGGTACGCCGGGCGGTGCGAGCGAAGCCGAAGAGGTGCCCCTTTCGGCGCAAGCGGAGGCTCAGCAGATGCGGGGAAGCTGCTCGCCGGACAGCCAATCCACGATGCGCTTGCCGCCGAAGCGCGTTTGCATCTGCACGAAGCGGTGCGAATCCTCGACCACCGTGCCGATGATGGCCGCATCGACCCCCAGCGGATGGGCGCGCATGGCCGCCAGAAGGCGCTCGGCGTCCTCGGCTGCGCAGATGGCGATCAGCTTGCCTTCGTTGGCGACGTAGAGCGGGTCGAGCCCGAGCAGTTCGCAGGCGGCCGCGACCTCCGCCTTCAGCGGGATGTCGGCCTCGCGCAGCAGCATGCCGACCCCCGACTGGTGGGCGATCTCGTTCAGCGTCGTCGCCAGACCGCCGCGAGTCGGGTCGCGCAGGACATGCACGTCCGGCACCGCCGCGACCATGCCGGCGACCAGCCCGTGCAGCGCCGCGCTGTCCGACCGGATGTCCGTCTCGAAGCTGAGATTCTCGCGGGTGGACATGATGGCGACGCCGTGGTCGCCCATGGTGCCGCTGACCAGAATCGCGTCGCCGGGCCGCGCCCGCTCGCCGGACGGGGCGACGCCGGGCGGCACCACGCCGATGCCGGTGGTGGTGATGAAGACGCCGTCGCCCTTGCCGCGCTCCACCACCTTGGTGTCGCCGGTCACGATGGATACGCCGGCCTCGCGCGCGGCGTGGGCCATGCTGTCCACCAGCCGCTTCAGGTCGGCCAGCGGGAAGCCTTCCTCCAGAATGAAGCCGGCGGTCAGATAGAGCGGCATCGCCCCGGCCATGGCGACATCGTTCACCGTGCCGTGCACGGCCAGCGAGCCGATGTCACCGCCGGGAAAGAACAAGGGCGAGACGACGAAACCGTCGGTCGTCACCACCATGCGTCCGGCGGGCGGATCGAAGGCCGCCTGGTCGTTGCCCTGGTCGAGCAGCGGGTTGGCGAAGGCGGCGGCGAACAGCTCCCGCACCAGCTGGGCCATGGCTTTGCCGCCCGATCCGTGGCTCATGTCCACGGCGCCGCGGGCGAGGTCGAGCTTGCGGGTGAAGAGGCGGCGGTCGATCATGGCGGGGTCCACAAAGTCAGGCGGCATCCGAGGCGGGCGGCAGGGTGCCGGCGCCGGTGCCGGTTTCGGCGAGCAGGGCGAGCGTGCGCTCCGCCTCCTCCGGGTCGAGCTTGGACAGGGCGTAGCCGACGTGGACGATCACGTAGTCGCCCACCGTCACGCCCTCGACCAGCGCCAGGGAGCAGGCGACCTTTACCCCGCCCAGACTGACGGTGGCGCGGTCGTCCTCCAGAAGCTCGATCACGCGGGCGGGGACGGCGAGGCACATGGGGGCGGTCCTTCCTCAAGCAAACTCTGCATGGCGATCCAGGCCTGTCCCAGGCTGAGCCCGCCGTCGTTGGCCGGTGCTTGGCGCGGCAGCAGCGCGGTGACGCCGCGCGCCGCGAAGCCGGCGCTCAGCCCCTCCGCCAGCACGGCGTTCATCAGGCAGCCACCGGACAGGGCGATGCGGTCGAGGCCGCGCGCCGCCAGTTCCGGCATGGCCCAAGCGACCAGTGCCGCGGCCAGAGTGCCATGGAACCGGTCGGCCCCCTCCTGCGCATTGATCTGCAACAAACTCTCCAGAAGGGGGGTGAGGTCCAGCACGCCGCCGTCGATCCGCCAGCCGCCCTCCAGCACCGTGGGGCTGCGGACCAGCGATTCCAGGGCCATCGGCGCCTCGCCCTCGAAGCCGGCGACGGAGCGCACGCCCAACAGGCCGCAGGCGGCGTCGAACCAGCGCCCGCAGGAACTGGTGGGCGGCGCGTTGACGCCGGCCTCGATCATCCGCCGCACGCCGTCCGCCGGGCCGCAGGCGGCGAAGCGCTCGGCGATCTCCGCGCCGCGCCCCATGCGGGCCAGCGCCGCCGCCGCCATGCGCCAGGGCTGGCGCGCCGCCACGTCGCCGCCGGGCTGGGCCAGTGGTGCCAAGTGGCTGAGGCGGGTGAAGCGGATACTCTCCACCAGCAGCATCTCGCCGCCCCAGGACCCGCCGTCCGTCCCCAGCCCGAACCCGTCCAGCGCCAGCCCCAGCGCCGGGCCGTTCACGCCGTGCTCGGCCAGCACCGCCGCGATGTGGGCATGGTGGTGCTGCACCGGCAGCGTCGGCAGGCCGAGCGATTCGGCGAAGCGGGTGGTCTGGAAATCGGGGTGCAGGTCGTGGGCGACGGCGACCGGCTCCACCGCCAGGATGCGGCGCAGATGGGCGGCGCTCTCCTCAAGGAACTCCAGGGTCGCGGCGTTGTCGAGGTCGCCGATGTGCTGGCTGAGGAAGGCTTCGTTCCCGCGGGTCAGGCAGATGGTGGCCTTCAGGTGCCCGCCGACCGCCAGCACCGGCGGCCCGGCGCATGGCAGGCGGATGGGCGCCGGCGCATGGCCGCGCCCCCGCCGCAGGAAAGCCGGCGCCCCCGCCACCACCCGCATCACGCTGTCGTCGGCGCGGACCAGGATGTCGCGGTCATGGTCGACGATCAGGTCGGCGATGCCATCCAACCTCCGCCGGGCCTCGTCGTTGCCGATGGCGAGCGGCTCGCCGCCGGGGTTGGCGGAGGTCATGACCAGGGCGAGGTCCTGCGGCCGCTCCAGCCACGCCGTGCCGTCGGGACGGCCGGCGTCCTCGTGGAACAGCAGATGATGGATCGGCGTGTAGGGCAGCATGACGCCCAGCCAGTCGAGACCGGGGGCGATGGCGTCGGGAAGGGGCCGCACTGGCCCCCTCCCTAACCCTCCCCCGCTCTCGGCGGACCAAAGGTCCGCCTGCCGCGTCAGCGCAAACCTTTGGTTTGCGCGTGAGCTGCGCAGGGGAGGGAATTCGAGTCCCTCCCCTGCGCAGCGGGGGAGGGAAGGGGCCCGCGAAGCGGGAAGGGTGGGGGCCTCACGCCGCCGCAACAGCACCACCGGCCGCACCACCCCCTCCAGCAACGCCCTCTCCGCCGCTCCGATCGCCACGAACCGCTCCGCGGACACGGCGTTGGCGACCATCAGGGCGAAGGGCTTGCCGTTGCGCTGCTTGCGAGCGCGCAGCCGTTCCACCGCCGCCGCGTCGAACGCGTCGCAGGCGAGGTGGAAGCCGCCCAGCCCCTTGATGGCGACGATCCGTCCGCCGCGCAGCGCGGCCAGAACCTCCTCGATGGAATGGGACAGGCGCGGGCCGCAGGCCGGGCAAGCGGTCGGTTGGGCGTGGAAGCGGCGGTCGGCGGGGTCGGCGTATTCGGCGGCGCAGTCCGGGCAGAGGGGAAAGCCCGCCATGGCGGTCTGCGGCCGGTCGTAGGGCAGGGCGCGCGTGATGGTGAAGCGTGGCCCGCAATGGGTGCAGTTGAGGAACGGGTAGCGGTAGCGCCGGTCCGCCGGGTCGAACAGCTCGGCCAGACAGGCCGGGCAGACGGCGGCGTCGGGGGCGACGCCGGTCGTGACCGCTCCGCCGTGCGAAGCCAGAATCGCAAACCCTGCCTCGTCGGGACGGACGGGACATTCCGCCGTTTCGACCGCGTCGATCCGCGCCAGCGGAGGCGCTTCCTTCACCAGCGCCGTGAGAAGCCGCTGAAGGGCGTCGCCCTGCACCTCCGCCAGCACCCCGTCTCCGTCGTTGAGGACCCAGCCGGTCAGGTCGAAACGGTGCGCCAGCCCATGCAGGAAGGGCCGGAAGCCAACCCCCTGCACCTGCCCGCGGACCCGGAGGCGAAGCCGCCTCACCGTGCGGCGACCGCCACGCCCGCGCCGATCATCAACGTGCCGGCGCCCTGGTTCAGCGCCTTCATGGCCCGCTCGCTGCGGAACAGATGACGGGCGCGCGATGCCGCCATGGCGTAGGTCAGCAGGACGGCGCTCAACACGCCCACCACGATGCTGGCCATCAGCACAGCGTCGGTGGCGGAAACGCGCGTCAGATCCACGAAGGCCGGGAGAAAGGCCATGTAGAACAGGATGGTCTTCGGGTTGGAGAGGGTCAGGGCCAAACCGCTCGCGAAGCCCCGCAACTGTGTGCCATCGGCCTCCGGCGGGTCTCCACCGATGGTGACGGGGGCGCGCCATGTTCGGATGCCCAGCCAGATCAGGTAACCGGCGGCGGCGAAGCGCAGCAGGGTGAACAACTCCTCGAAGGCGTGGGCGACGGCGGCCAGCCCGCCGAGGGCGAGCGCCAGCAGCACGAGGTCGCCCACCACCATTCCGGCGAGGAAGCCCAGATTGCGCCGCCATCCCAGGGCGAGGGAGCGGGCGACCACGGCGAAGATGCCGGGTCCGGGGGTAGCCATGAAGTACAGACAGGCCCCGGCCATCAGGAGGAAATCGGCGGGGCTCATGCGCCGCGTCCCGCCACGGCTGTCGCAAGCCCCTCCTCGATCCAGCCGTACCAATCCTCAAGCCCCTTCCCGGTGGTCGCGGAAACCTCGATCACGCGCAGGTTCGGCTTCAACTGGCGGGCGTAGGCGATCATGCGCGCCATGTCGAAGGTCAAATGCGGCAGCAGATCGACCTTGTTGACCAGCAGCAGGTCGGCACCGGCGAACATCGCCGGGTATTTCAGCGGCTTGTCCTCCCCCTCCGTCACCGAGAGCACGACGACCTTGTGCGCCTCGCCGAGGTCGAAGCCGGCCGGGCAGACGAGGTTGCCGACGTTCTCGATGAAGAGGACGCTGCCCGTCTCCACCGGCAGGCGCCCCACCGCCTGGGTGACCATCTGGGCGTCGAGATGGCAGCCCTTGCCGGTGTTGACCTGGATGGCCGGCGTGCCGGTGGCGCGGATGCGGTCGGCGTCGAAGGAGGTCTGCTGGTCGCCCTCGATCACCGCCATTGGGAAGCGGCCCTTCAGGTCGGTCAGCGTGCGGGTCAGCAGGGTCGTCTTGCCCGAACCGGGGCTGGACATCAGGTTCAGCACGAACACGCCCTTCGCCGCGAACAACTGGCGGTTCACCGCGGCGAAGCTGTCGTTCTTGGCGAGGATATCCTGTTCGATGGCGACCAACCGGGTCTGCGACATGCCCGGCACCTCCGTCCCCGCCGGGCCGCGGCCGAGGTCGATGGTCCCATGGTCGTGCCCATGATCATGGCCATGGCCATGGTCGTCGCCGTGCGTGTGCCGGTAGACCTTGCCGTCCGGACCGACATGCTCGTGGCTGTGGTCATGGTGATCATGATGATGGTCGTGATCATGATGATGGTCGTGACCATGGTGGTGGTGATGGCCGTGCGCGTGGCCGGCTTCGATTTTGGTTTCGCCTTCGGCGCAGCCGCAGACCGTGCACATCACTCCACCTCCAGTTCCTTGACGCGCATTTCCTCGCCGCCGGTCACCATCAGCTGGTGGCCGCCGCATTCCGGGCAGGGGGCCGACCGCTCGGGCAGCGGGACCGGCTTCTCGCAGGACAGGCAGAAGGCCTGACCCGGCGGGCGTTCGATGTCCAGGACGGCGCCTTCCGCGATGGTGCCGCGGCTGACAGCGTCGAAGCCGAAGGCGATGGCCTGCGGTTCGACGTGGGACAGGGTGCCGATGACCAGCCGCACCGTCTTCACCGTCGTGAAGCCCTGGGCCGCGGCCTGATCGCGGATCACGTCGATGATGCCTTGGCTGAGCGCCAGCTCGTGCATGGGTCAGTCCTCGTCCTGAATCGTGATGGCGGACGCTACGCAGGGATCGAGTGCGGCCACCAGAAAGCCCACGCGCTCGGCCAGAGCCGCGTCGGCCGCGATACCGGCCAAGCCCTGGGCCAGCGGTCCGTCCGCGGCGAAGTTCCATTCGGTCGGCGCCACGATGCGGCAATCGGCGATGCGGCCATCCTCAAGCCGCAGCCAGTGGGCGAGGCGCCCGCGGGCCGTTTCGACGACACCGCTTCCCGTTCCGTGCCGCGTGGTGCCCGTGTCCGGAACCGGCTCGGCGTCGTTCAGGCGCTCCACCCACGATGCCAAGCGCTCCGCCAGTCCCGCCAGCTCCACCAGACGGGCGGCGGCATGAGCGGCGAGACCGGAGCCGTGCCGGGCCAGCAACGCGGCGACCAGCGGATGCGCGGTCCGGCGGGCCAGCGGCCCGGTGTGGGCCGGGGCACCGTCCTGCCGGGGACGCTCGGAGAACACCGCGTCGACGGACAGCCGTTCGCCGAACCAGCCCGCCGGATGCGGCTCCAGCGCCGCCACGCCGCAGGCGCCGAAGCCCGCCATGCCCGGTGCCAGGACGCGGCGCATCAGCCGAGCCGCACCGGTTCCGCCCGCCTCGGCCCAGCGCTCCAACCCCGCCACGTCGGTGGGAGCCGGGGCGGCGAAGACGGCGCGCTCCACCCCCTTGCGCAGGGCCGCGATGGCGGCGGTCAGGGCGGCGCGGTCGGGCCGCAGGGAGCCGCCGCCGGGACGCAGACCATCACGCGCCGGGTAGAGCGCGGGATGGATCGCCGCGGCCGCGGCGCGCAGGCCCGCCAACTCCTTGGGCTGCAGCGCTTCACCGAGCCGCGCCGGCCAGTCCATCAGAACTTGCCAAGCGTGGTTCGTCGCGGCTTCCGCCTCGGCCAGCAGGGTGCGGGCGGTGGTGTGCGGGTGGGCGTCGAGACCGAGCGCATCCTCAAAAGCCTCAAGCGCGGCCAGCGACTGGGCGGTGCCGCACAGGCTGAACAGCAGCGGCACGAGGCGCATCGCCTCGTCGGGCGTGCGTCCGCACAGGGCGCGGGCGGCGGTGGGACGGCGGACCTGCACCGCGACGGTGCGCACCCGCCCGGCGGCGGTCTCCAGTCGCACCGACACGCTGCCTTCCAGCCCGGCGCCTGCCACGCTCATCGGCGCGCTCTTCCGAACAGGGACCGGCGGGACAGGGCGGGCTTCGCCGCCTCCGCATCGCTTGCCGGCGGCGGCTCGGTCTGTGGCGCCGGTTGCTGCGGCTCCCGCATCAGATGGTCGAGCGCCAGAACGGCGGCGGCGCGGGCGTCCTCCTGATCGGTGAACACATTCATGGCCGAGGCGAGCGGGATCACCGCCAGCGTTCCCAGGACCCCCGCCCGTGCCGCGGTGAAGCGGTAGGCACCGGAGGGCAGGGCGATCTCCACCTTGTCACCGTCGCGCCGATCCGCCCACAGGGCGGCATCGTGCGGGATCAGCACGGCGTTCAGGAACCAGGGGGCGATGACGCAGCCGATCCAGCCCGGCCCATGGGGGCGGAAGCCAAGCGCCTCGACCGCCAGGGCGGCGTTGCAGATGGGAACGCCGGCCATGTCGCGCTCCGCGATCAGGCGGTAGCTGGCGGTCAGGGCGGCAACCCGCAAGTCCATGGGATCGGCGCCCGGCGGCGCCGAAACGGTGAAGCCATGCTGCGGGCCGCCGCAACCCGGGCAGCGCCAATAGTCGGGCAGACCGCCGAAGGGCGTTCCCGGCGGCACCTCCCGCCCCGGATCGCCCGCCGCGGGGTCGTAGACGGCGCCGCAGGCCGCGCAGGCGGGGCGCGCGTCGGCGGCGAAGCCCGCCTCGGGGCCGCCGGGGGTCATGCGGTTGCCTTTTCCATGAGGTCGGCGAACAGGTGGTCCACGTTCTCCCCCTTCGCCGCCAGCAGGATGGCGTCCAGCGCGCGGTTCAGCGGCTCCACCTCTTCGACTTCCAGCGGGCGGACGGCGCGGTCGAGATGGACGAGGACCCAGCCGCCTTCCGGGACCTCGTCGATCAGCATGACGTTGACGCGCCGTTCCTCGCCCCGGCCGGCGCAGCGCGCGGTGAAGCCGTCGGTCTCCAGGACCTGCATCGGAATGCCGAGACACATGCGCGCGCCCTCACGCGGGGAAGCCAACTCGTCAGGATGATGTCAGTTCGACTGCGGCATCTTGACCGGGGGTTGAATCCGCACATTGATGTGCGTCAAACATGCGGTCCGACGTAATTTCATGGCGCTCCGCCATTTCCAATCGGAACGGTTCTGCTAAAGTGGCGACCGCTTCGCGCGCGATGGGGTAGGGGTCGGTCGTGCGCCGCTCAACGATACAGCAGGGGTTTTCACGGATGAAACGTTTCGCTCTCGCGTCGGTCACCGCGGCGGCGGCCCTGGCCGCGCTGCCCAACGCGGCGCTCGCCCACACCTTCGGCGCCCACGATGCCGGGTTCGTCCATGGGTTCATGCACCCGGTCGGCGGCTGGGACCACCTGCTGGCGATGGTCGCCGTCGGCCTGTGGGCCGCGCAGCGCGGCGGCAAGGCCCTGTGGGCGCTGCCGGTGGCCTTCGTCGGCGCGATGATCGGCGGCGGCCTGCTGGGGGTGGCCGGCATCGACCTGCCGCAGGTGGAGCTTGGCATCGTCCTGTCCGTGGTCGCCCTGGGCGCTCTGATCGCCCTGCAGTCCCGCCTGCCGCTGCTGGCCGCCGCCGGTGTGGTCGCCCTGTTTGCCGTGTTCCACGGCCATGCCCATGGCGCCGAGATGCCGGAGGCGGCGCAGCCGCTGCTCTACGGCCTGGGCTTCGCCCTGTCGACCGCGCTGCTGCACGGTGCCGGCATCGGTGCCGCCCTGTCGCTGCGCCGTCTGGTGGAAGGCCGCAAGGGCGCCCTGGCTCTGCGCGGCACGGGTGCCGTGGTCGGTCTGGCCGGCGTGGCGCTGCTCGCGCTGGGCTGACCCGGGACGCCTCCCAGGACGCCCGATTCGGCATCGAAGGCTCGGCGGAGCGCKCCGCCGGGCCTTTTCCTTGTCCAGATCTTTGCGGATTCCGGTAAGGAATCCAGGTGTTTGGCGACGTGCGCGCAGCACTCTTCCCCGGCGCGTCCATGACGGCCATGCTGGGCGCCGACCGTCCTGAAGGGGAACCACGCCGATGACACCGCCGACCTTCGCCTCCCTGCGCAACGCCCTGCTCGCCCTGGCCGTCGCACTTCCTGCCGGTGCCGTGCTGGCTCCTGCCGTGCCGGCCCTCGCGGAGGTTCCGGGCCAGCAGCGGACCCAGGCGCCGGGCTTCTACCGCATGGCCATCGGCGACTTCGAGGTCACCGCGCTGTATGACGGCTTCATCGACCTCGACCGCAAGATCCTCAGCGGCGCCAGCGCCGACGACATCCAGGGCCTGCTCGCCCGGATGTTCCTGGCCGACACTCCGGGCGTCCAGACGGCGGTGAACGCCTATCTGGTGCACACCGGCACAAATCTCGTCCTGGTGGACACCGGGACGGCCAAGGCCTTCGGCCCGGCGCTGGGCTTCATCGCCGACAACATCCGCGCCGCCGGCTACAACCCGGAACAGGTCGATACGGTTCTGCTGACCCACCTGCACCCGGACCATGCCAACGGTCTGCTGCGTCCGGACGGCGCCATGCTGTTTCCCAACGCCACGGTCCAGGTCGCCAAGGCCGACGCCGACTTCTGGCTGAACGAGGAGGTGGCGGCCAAGGCCCCGGCCGACAGCCAGCCCTTCTTCGCCATGGCCCGCGCGGCGGTGGCGCCCTACGCGGCGGCGGGCAAGCTGAAGCCCTACCAGCCCGGCGACAGCCTGGTTCCCGGCGTTGAATCGGTGGCGGCCTACGGCCACACACCGGGTCACAGCGGCTACCTGTTCACGTCGGGGGAGCGCAGCATTCTGATGTGGGGCGACATCGTGCACAGCCACTCCGTGCAGTTCGCCCGCCCGGAGGTCGTCATTGAGTTCGACGCCGACAAGGCGCAGGCCGTCGCCTCCCGCAAGAAGATCTTCGCCGACGCCGCGGCGCAGAAGCTGTGGGTGGCCGGCGCCCATCTGCCCTTCCCCGGCATCGGCCATGTCCGCACCGAAGGCAAGGGCTACGCCTGGGTCCCGGTGGAATTCGGCCCGATCCGCGCCGACCGCTGAGGATTGATCGTGACCGCCACGCTCAGTTTCGGGGCGTGGCGGTCACGCCGAGGCGGGCCAACTCCTCGACGATCATCGTCACCATCCGCGGGATCACCGCCTCGATCTCCGGTGACATCATCAGGCCGGTGCCGAGCGCCATCGGCACGCAGCCGACCACCGTCACGCTCTCCGGCGCCTCGTCTTGCAGGCGCAGCGAGGCCAGCAGGTCGCTGAGGCCGAGTTGGTGGGGCGACAGCTTGCCCTTGAAATAGGCCGGAACCTCGTCGCCGCGCAGCACCGTCAGGGTGGCCGGCGGGGCGCCGGTCTTAACCGCGTCCACCGCGATCAGGTGCTTGTGGCTGGCGATCAGGTCCAGCATGTCCATGCCGCAGGTGCCGCCATCCACCACGCAGACATGGTCGGGCACGCTCCAGGCGGCGTCGAAGGCCTCCATGGCGCGCACGCCCACCCCTTCGTCCATCAGGAGGATGTTGCCGAGGCCGAGGACGAGGATGGACATGGGCATGGGCATGGGACGCGCGCTCCGTTCGTGGATTTTGAAACAGAAGGATGAAACGGGTCCGGCGCCGGGCGCCGTGAACTGGATCAATCGGTCGGTGTGGTGACGCGAAAAGCCCCTCCTCCCTGGGGAAGAGGGGCTTTCGGCCGGTCAGGCGGCGCCAGTCAGGCGATGGTGGTCAGACGACCTTCACCTGATAGTGCGACTTCGTTTCCGTGTCGGTCAGGTGCACGGCGCAGGCCAGGCACGGGTCGAAGCTGTGCAGGGTGCGGATGATCTCCAGCGGCTGGTCGGCGACCGCCACCGGGTTGTCGATCAGCGCCGCCTCGTAGGCCGAGATGTTCCCGTCCTCGTCGCGCGGGCCGGCGTTCCAGGTGGTCGGCACCACCGCCTGATAGTTCTTGATCTTGCCGTTCTCGATGACGACCCAGTGCGAGAGCATGCCGCGCGGCGCCTCGTGGAAGCCGAAGCCGCGGATCTCGCCCTTCGGGAACACCGGCTTGTTGAAGGTCTTGGTGTCGCCCTTCGCGATGTTCTCCATCAGCAGCTTCCACTGGTTCTGCAACTCCTCGTGCAGGACCACGCAGCGCACCGCGCGGGCGGCGTGGCGGCCGATGGTGGAGTGCAGCGCGTCGACGCCCACCTTGCTGCCGAGATGGCCCGACACCGCGTCGAGCACCGCGTTGACCCAGAACTGCGTGCGCTGGTGGCCGGACGCGTACATGCCCAGCACGTTGGCCAGCGGGCCGACCTGGGCGCGCTTGTCGTAGAAGGTCGGCGACTTGATCCAGCTGTACTTGCCGTCGTCCTGCCAGTCGGTGAAGTTCGGGATCGTCTCGCCGTCGTAGGGGTGCAGGGGACCCTTGCCGCCCTGGTACCAGGAATGCTTCACGCTCTCCTTCACGCCCTTCTCGAAGTAGGGGTCGTGGAAGTCCTTGATCGGAGTGAACTTCGCGAGGTCGCCGCCGTCGATGTAGCCGGCGGGCAGGGCGAACGTGGTGCCCTTGGTGTCCAGCGGCATGTCCGGGATGGACAGGTAGTTCACCACGCCGCGGCCATACTGCGTCCAGTCGGCGTAGAAGGCGCCGATGGCCGCCACGTCGGGGATGTAGACCTGGGTGATGAAGTCGCCGACCTCGTCGATCAGCTGCTTGATGTACATCAGCTTTTCGAGAGTCAGGGTGGACTGGCTGTCCATGTTGATCGGGTTGGTGACGCCGCCGACCGCCATGTTCTGGATGTGCGGGGTCTTGGAACCGAGGATCGCCACCACCTTGTTCATGCGCCGCTGGTAGTCGAGCGCCTGGAGGTAGTGGGACGCCGCCATCAGGTTGGCTTCCGGCGTCAGCTTCATCGCCGGATGGCCCCAGTAGCCCGAGCCGAAGATGCCGAGCTGGCCGGAATTGATGAAGGCCTGCAGCTTCTTCTGGGCGGTGGCGAACTCCTGCGTGCTGTTCTTCGGCCAGCCGGAGATCGACTGGGCCAGCTTGGCGGTCGCCGCCGGGTCGGCCTTCAGCGCCGAGACGATGTCCACGAAGTCGAGGGCGGACAGGTGATAGAAATGGACGATGTGATCGTGGACGTTGTGGGCGCCCTGGATCATGTTGCGGATGTACTGGGCGTTGAGCGGCACCTCCAGCTTCAGCGCGTTCTCCACCGCGCGGACGGAGGTGATGGCGTGCACCGTGGTGCAGACGCCGCAGATGCGCTGGGCGAAGACCCAGGCGTCGCGCGGGTCCTTGCCCTGAAGGATCAGCTCGATGCCGCGCCACATCTGGCCCGACGCCCAGGCGTTGGTGACCTTGCCGCCGTCCACTTCACAATCGACCCGCAGGTGACCCTCAATGCGGGTGACCGGATCTACAACAACTCGCTGAGCCATAACGAAAGTCTCCTAAACTCAGCCGTGCTCGGGATGGACGGCGTGCATGACGGGCAGCTTCTTCACGAAGAGGAGATACAGCGCGATCTCCAGCGCGAAGACGCCGACGGTGACCATGATTTCCTTGACCGAGGGGAAGTAGTGCCAAGGACCGACCGCCGGCGTGAAGCCGATGAGATAGACGTTCAGGCGGTAGAGGATGCCCGCCGCCAGCAGGAGCGAGGCCGACAGGAACAGCGCCCGCGACCGGTTGCGGTTGGCCTTCGGGATCAGCAGCGCGAGGCCGGAGATCATCAGCGCCATTTCCGCGACGAACCAGCCGGACTGCGGGCCGCCGAAGATCTGGCCGATCTGGCCGCGCACGATCAGGTCGACGAAGCGCAGCACGACGAACAGCGAGGCGACGACCAGCATCAGGCCCGACAGCTTCGACAGCACCGGCGTTTCCATCGGGCGGCGGAAGTTCAGCGAGGCCATCACCGATTCCCAGACCACGATGGCGAAGCCCATCAGGATGGCGGTCAGCAGGAAGAAGACCGGCAGCATCTGCGACTGCCACAGCGGCGACAGCTTGTGCCCGACGATGACCATCATGGTGCCGAGCGACGACTGGTGCATCGTCGGCAGCAGCACGCCCAGCGCAATGAAGACCCACAGCACCTTGTTCAGCTTGGCGCGCAGCCCCTCGATGCCGAACCGCTCCAGGAAGGCCGGGGCGAACTCCACCACCAGCACCAGCGTGTAGGTCGCCACGCACAGCCCGACCTCCAGCATCACGGAGTTGGGCTGCGCGTACCACGGCAGCATCATGTGGTAGAAGTTCCAGTAGCGGCCGAGATCGACCAGCACCGCCAGACCGGCGAGGCCGTAGCCGAACAGGCTGGCCAGCACCGCCGGCCGGACCAGCGGGTGGTACTCGCCGCGGTTCAGGATGTAGCAGAGCAGCGCGATGACGTAGCCGGCGCAGCCGAAGGCCGAGCCGATCACCACGTCGATGGCGACCCAGATGCCCCAGGGATAGCCGTCGTTCAGGTTCGACGCGGCGGCCAGCCCCTGGGTGTAGCGCTGGAACAGGATGACGCCGGCGATGGCGACCAGGGTGGCGCAGATCAGGAAGGGAAGGGTGAGAACCCGGCCGCCGAGCGGCTGGTGCTCGTGTCCATGATGCTCATGAGCTTGCGAAGACATGGCGTGGCCCCCTCACTCGTCGGTGTGGTTCTTGGTGTTGCGGTGCGCCAGATAGGCGAGACCGGCGAACACCGTGGCGGGGGCGATCATGCCCGCGTAGAGCGTGTGCTGGATGCCTTCCGACAGGGTCGGATAGCCGTTCTCCGGCACGTTGGTGGGCAGGTTCAGCTTGTCGAACGGCACTGCGGACACCGCGAGGCACTGGGTGCCGCCCAGTTCCTTCTCGCCGTAGATGTGCGTCTGGTAGGCCGCCTCGACCAACTTCTCATGGCCGGAGCGCGGGCCGCCGACCTTGCCGGCGATGTCGCCGCGCGGGTAGTGGGTGTGCTCGCCGACCTTCAGCGCGGTGCGGCGCTTGGCCTCCGCCTTGAGGTCCTCCGTGCGGCCGAACAGCGTCGCCCCGGTGGGGCAGACGTCGGCGCAGCCCGGAAGCTCGTTCTTGGCGAGCTGCTGCTTGCAGAGCTGGCACTTTTTGATCTCGCCGAAGGCGTTGTTGTAGTCGTACTTCGGCACGCCGAACGGGCAGGACAGCACGCAGTAGCGGCAGCCGATGCAGGCGCTCGGGTCGTGGTTGACGATGCCGGTCTTGGCGTCCTTGGTCATCGCCGACACCGGGCAGACCGACACGCAGGACGGATCGGCGCAGTGCAGGCACTGCCGCTTGATGAAGGCGAAGCCGTTCTCCGCCGCGTCCTTGGTGGCGCCGGTGCCGTGGCTGTAGGCCTTGATGACGTTCAGCGTCCTGGCCGACAGCTCCACCGGGCTGTCGTAGATCGGCTTGTCGCCGCCGCCGGCGTTCCAGCCCTGCTGGGCCGGGCCGACGTCGGGCGGCATGTGGTTGACCTCCTTGCAGGCGGTCACGCAGGCCTTGCAGCCGATGCACAGCGTGCTGTCGTAGAGCAGACCGACCGCGTCGGGCGGCAGCGGCTTGGGCGGGCGGACCAGCGCGTTGGCCTCCGGCGGGGCCGCGACCACGGTGGTGCAGGCCGCCGCGGCGGCCGCGGCGCTGCCCTTGACCGCGTTCCGCAGGAAGCCGCGCCGTGAGACCGATGTCCTGCTTTTCGACATCTTGTTCGTCGACATCATGTTTTTGGACATGGCGTCACCTCACTCGGCGGCGGTGGAGGAGGATTCGGTCTTCGCGTCCTGCTTGCCGAGCCGGCTGGAGATGACGGCACCGGCGCCGACCGCCGCGCCGGCGATGCCGGCGACCACCGCCGCGGCCCCGGCGGAGATGCCCTCGCCCTTCTCGACGGCGACCGCCGGATAGGTGTTGGGCGGAGCCACCGACTTCAGCGAGGCCAGCTCATGGATGCTCTTGGTGAAGCCGACGCCCTTCTCGGTGCAGCCGAAGCAGGGATGCCCGGTGCCCACCGGCCAGGTGCCCTGGCCGACGTCGTTGAAGCCGATGGACGGACAGTTCGCGTAGGTCTCCGGCCCCTTGCAGCCGAGCTTGTAGAGACAGTAGCCCTGGCGGTGGCCGTAGTCGCCGAACTCCATGGCGAAGCGCCCGGCGTCGAAATGCGGACGGCGCTCGCAGTTCTCGTGGATCAGCCGGCCGAAGGCGAACTTCGGGCGCATCTTGTCGTCCAGCTCCGGCAGCTTGCCGAAGGCGACGAAATGCAGGACCAGCGACAGGAAATTGTAGGGGTTGGGCGGGCAGCSGGGGACCGAGACGACCGGCTTGTCCTTGATGATCTCGTTCAGCCCGACGGCGCCCGTCGGGTTGACTCCGGTCGACGGCCAGCCGCCCCAGGAGGAGCAGGAGCCCATGGAAATGACCGCGGCCGCACCCTTGGCGCATTCCAGCACGGCGTCCTTGTAGGTCTTGCCGGCGACCTTGCAGTAGACGCCCCCGTCCTTCGTCGGGATGGAGCCGTCGGTGACCATCAGGTACTTGCCCCAATTGTCCTTCATCGCCTGCTGCTTCCAGTTCTCGGCCTGGTGGCCGGAGCCAGTCATCAGCGTCTCGTTGTAGTCGAGCGAGATGGTGTCGAGGATCAGCGTCTCGAGCGACGGGTGGTGGGTGCGCAGCAGCGATTCGGTGCAGCCGGTGCAGGCCTGGCCCGACAGCCAGATCACCGTCGGGCGCGGTGCTGCCACGGCGGCGTTGGCGATCTTCACGCCGAAGGCGGGGGACAGGCCCAGCGTGGCGGCCACGCCCGTGCAGTAGGCCAGGAATTCCCGGCGGGACAGGCCGGCCAGCGCTCCCTCATACTCGTCGAGATCGCCGATGTGCTCGGCGTCGAGATCCACATGTCCGTCGGGCATGATTTCCCCCAAAGACCCTTTTGCATTGATCTGCTGGCCGCCCGGTTGCCGGACGCCGGATGCGCAGCACGCCACGACGCGTCGTGGGAAACCCGAGGCGGGAAACCCACGGCGCGGCTTAATCCCTATAATTTATAGGGGTATTTTGGCGCGAAACGCTCGCCGGCATTGCACCAGTTTCGACGCCGGCGCGGCATTGATCTGCATCAAATGGGGTATGAGGCGGGTAAGCTTCGAACGCCGGGGGCGCATCAGCGGAAAGGATGCGTCGGGAAATGCTCCTCTCCGGCATGGAAGCCGGAGAGGAGGGGAGAGGGGGTCAGACCGCCTTCATCTGGCGGGTGAAGTCGTCCACGTCGCTCTGCAGGGTGCGCGCGTGGACCGACAGGCCCTTGGCGGCGCTCAGCAGGCCACCGGCGGCCTCCCCGGTGTGGTCGGCGGACTGCGACACGCCGGAGATGGTCGAGGAAACCTCCTGCGTGCCGATCGCGGCCTCCTGAACGTTGCGGGCGATTTCCTGGGTGGCGGAGCCCTGCTGCTCCACCGCGGCGGCGACGTTGGTGCTGATGTCGCTGATCCGCTCGATGGTGCCGACGATGCCGCTGATCGCGCCGACCGCCTGCTGGGTCTCGCTCTGGATGGCGACGATCTGCGCCGAGATCTCCTCGGTGGCGCGGGCGGTCTGGTTGGCGAGGCTCTTCACCTCCTGCGCCACCACGGCGAAGCCCTTGCCGGCCTCGCCGGCGCGCGCCGCCTCGATGGTCGCGTTCAGCGCCAGCAGGTTGGTCTGGCTGGCGATCTCGGTGATGAGGTTGACCACCGCGCCGATCTTCTCCGCCGCCTGGGCGAGGCCCTGGATGGTGCTGTTGGTGCGCTGGGCCTCCCGCTCCGCCTCGCTGGCGATGCGGGCGGCCTCGCCGAGGCGTTGGCTGATCGAGCCGATGGAGGTGGACAGCTCCTCGGTGGCCGCCGCCACGGTCTGGACGTTGCCGGTGGCCTGTTCCGCCGCCGCGGCGACGGTCGAGCTGCGGCGCGAGGCGTCGGCGGCGGAGTGGGTCAGCGATTCGGCGCTGCTGCGGATGTTGTCGGCCTCCCCGTTCAGGGTGCGGCACAGCCCCTCGATCTTCTGGGCGAAGCCCTGGGTGAGGGCTTCCAGCCGTTCCTGACGCTGGCGGCGCACCTCGATCTCGCGGCGCTCCTGCTCGGCCAGATCGGTGGCGCGCCGCAGCCCGTCGCGGAAGACCAGCACGGCCTCGGCCATGTCGCCGACCTCGTCGCCCTGGCCGGTGCCGGGCACCTCGGCCGTGGTGTTGCCGGCGGCGATGGTCTTCATCGCCGCGGTCATGCGGGCGATGGGGCGCGCGATCATGTCGCGGGCGACCAGCACGGCCAGCAGGATGCCGAAGAGCACGCCGCCGACGCCGATGGCGAGCATCAGGGTGGTCCAATGCCGGCGTGCCGACTCCAGCTCGTCGTGCAGGCGGTCGATCATGCCGTCCTGACTGGCGCTGAGCGTCTGGATCGCGGCGTTGAGCGCCTGACGGTTGCTGCGGTTGGCGTCGTTGTCGCCGTAGGTCCGGGCTTCCACAGCCCCCTTCTCACGGGCGAGGCGCACCAGCTCCGTGCGGAAGCGGATGAACTCCTCGGCCTTGGCCGCCACCGGGGCCAGCGCGGCCTGTCCTTCCGCCGGGGTGAGGCGCTTCAGGGTGCCGAGCCGCTCGCCGAGGGTGTTCAGGCTGTCCAGCAGGGGCTTGCCGAACTTGTCCACCTCGGCCCGGTCGCGGGCCATGTAGACCCCGCGCGAATCCATGACGACAGCCAGGACGAGGCCGTTGAGCTGCTCGCCCAGCACTTGCCGGTCCGACGCGCGTTCGATCGCCTCGGACTTGCCGGCCAGATCCTGCATGGCGGCCAGCCCCATCAGGCCGGTCACCGCGGCCACCGCCGCCTGCAGCCCCACGAGAAGATAGACCTTCGGTCCAATCTTTAGATTCTTAAGCGCTTTCAACATGCTGGACGTCCCCATTGCGGCGGTCTTGGGCCGCCTCTGTGCATGACGATAATGAGGTGCCCATAGGTTTCCGAAGCGTTAAATCGTTCTATGACACGTTGCCGCGTCATCATTGGGCGGGAACTGGGCGAAACGCATATTGTTTTTGAAGCGAACTAATTTTTTGGGGAATAGCGAAGGTCCCGGCGTGTTTGTCTTCATGTGGGGGCAACGCATTGGACCGGGCTGGTGGATCATGAAACCCATCGCCTCCATCATCGGAAAGATCGCTCAATCCTTCGTTGCCGTTCTGCTGCTGGCGATGACGGCTTGCGGAGACGACGGCGGGACCCGTTGGGCGCGTTACGGCGTCGGCTATGGCGGAACCGGCGAGCCGGTCTACACGCTGGGCCTCGGCCTTCCGGCCTACCGGCTGGAGCCGCGCAGCTATTGGAACTACCCGGACTACCGTGGCCCTGGACCGGTGATCGAACTGGCGAGTCGACCAGGGAGTTGACCGCGCGATACGCTGTTACGGAAAATCCGATTGAAGGGCCTCGCCCGGCCTTTTACCTAAAGAAGACTTGGAATGGTCAGGACGAGGCGGAGTCATGGCGGTCACCCGGGACGATCTGAAGACGCGCATTGGCCAAGCCCTGGGCGAGACCAAGGCCGATCTGGTCATCAAGAACACCCGTTTCCTCAATGTCGTCACCGGCGAGACCGCCACGGGCGACATCGCCCTCTGCGGCGACCGGATCGTCGGCACCTATGAGTCCTACGACGGGGTGGAGGAGATCGACGGGCGCGGACTGACCGTCGTGCCGGGCTTCATCGACACCCACGTCCACTGCGAATCCACCTGCGTCACGCCGATGGAGTTCGACCGCTGCGTCCTGCCACGGGGCACCACCACGGCCATCTGCGACCCGCACGAGATCTGCAACGTGCTGGGCGAGAAGGGCTTGCGCTACTTCCTGGACTGCGCCGAGGGAACGGTGCTGGATCTGCGGGTGCAGCTCTCCTCCTGCGTTCCGGCGACGGAGCTGGAGACCTCGGGCGCGCGGCTGGAGGCGGCGGACCTGCTGCGCCACAAGGACCACCCGAAGGTGCTGGGGCTGGCGGAATTCATGAACTTCCCCGGCGTCTTCCACAAGGTGGACGGGGTGCTGGACAAGCTGGCCGCCTTCGACGGGCGCCACATCGACGGCCATGCCCCGCTGCTCAGCGGGCGGGAGCTGAACGCCTACCTGTCCTGCGGCATCCGCAACTGCCACGAGACGACCAGCGCCCCGGAGGCGATGGAGAAGCTGCGCAAGGGCATGCAGGTGCTGATCCGCGACGGGTCGGTGTCGAAGGACGTGCACGCGCTGGCCCCGGTGATCCAGCCGGAAACCTCGCCCTTCCTGGGCTTCTGCACCGACGACCGCAACCCCCTCGACATCGCCGAGGAGGGGCACATGGACCATCTGATCCGCAGCGCGATCCGGCTGGGCGCCCCGCTGGCCCATGTCTACCGCGCGGCCACATGGTCGGCGGCGCGCGGCTTCGGCCTGTTCGACCGTGGGCTGGTGGCGCCGGGCCAGCGCGCCGACCTCATCCTGCTGGACGATCTGGAGGAGTGCTCGGTCAACCGGGTCATCCGCAACGGGCGGGTGGTGACGCCTGAGACTTTCGCCGGGCGCCCGGCGGTCAGCCCGGTGGGCCTGCGCTCCGTCAAGCTCCACCCGGTGACGGCAGCGGATTTCGCTGTGCCCGCCCGCGGCTCCGTCCAGTCGGTGATCGGGGTCCTGCCCGGCAAGATCATCACCGCCCACCTGCGGCTGGAGGTGCCGGCGAAGGACGGCAAGCTGGTGGCCGACCCGGACCGCGACATCCTGAAGATCTGCGTCTTCGCCCGCCACGGCACCAACCAGAATGTCGGGCGTGGCTTCGCCAGCGGCTTCCACATCCGCGAGGGTGCGCTGGCCTCCTCGGTCGGGCACGACAGCCACAACATCTGCGTGGTCGGCGCGTCGGACGAGGACATGGCCATCGCCGTCAACCGCCTGATCGAGCTTCAGGGCGGCTTCGTCGCGGTGCGCAACGGAAAGGTGGTGGGCGAACTGGCCCTGCCGCTGGCCGGGCTGATGAGCCTGGAGCCCTTCGAGACGGTGGAGCGCCACCTGCGCAGCCTGCGCGCTTCGGTGCGGCAGATGGGCTGTCCGTTGGCCGAGCCCTTCCTGCAACTGGCCTTCCTGCCGCTGCCGGTGATCCCGCATCTGAAGATCACCGACCGCGGGCTGGTCGACGTCGACAAATTCGCGCTGGTGCAAGCGTAACCCCGGCAGATCCTGCCGGAGGGGCGGCGGAACTTGCCGCCCTTCCCGTGACAGTTTTCGTTCAACCCATTGAAAACCATGGAAAGCCATTTGGCCCGCCGCCTGCAAGGACCGGTCCGACGAACACGAAGAATGCCGGTCGGAGAGGCGTGCCATGGTTGGAATGAGCGACATCAGCGGCTTGGCGCAGAGCATCCAGACGTCCATCGACGCGGCGATGAAGCGCGTCCAGGAACAGGCCAAGCAGGCGACCGACGCCAAGCCCAGCGGTGAGGTCCAGGAGTATGAGCAGACCGTCCGCAAGTCGGCCCTGAACGCCGCGCCCTTCGCGACCAACGTCGGCACGTTGGTCAAGGACACCAGCCGCCTCAACGTGCTCAGCACGCTGGCCGCCAACGACCCGGCGGACTTCTACAAATTCAATCTGGCGACGCCCGGCGAGGTCGCCCTCGGCCGCGTCGGCGACACCGGCGTGCGCGTCCAGCTGATGGACAAGCAGGGCAAGATCGTCGCCGACAGCAACAGCGAGGCCGGCGCTACCTACGACACCTACAAGAAGTTCGAGGCGGGCACGCTGTCGCTCGACCGCGGCGACTACACGCTGCGCGTCTCCCGCGACAAGGGCGTGGCGGCCAAGGAGGAGAAGAACTACGGCCTCCAGCTCCGCATGGGCGACTACAGCAAGGACTACGACACCATCGCCAAGCAGCCGGCCAAGGGTGACAATCCGCTCCAGCAGACGCCGCAGCTTCAGCGCCTGACCTCGCTGCTGATGGGTGGTGGCACGACCAGTTCCGGTGCGCTGGGTATCCTCACCGGTGGCAGCGGCGGCTACAGCGGGCGCGGGTCTCTGCTGAACGGGCTTTTCTAAGTTCGGCTCGAAGCCTGATCGAATTCAATGCAGATAGTTGGAGCGCCAGAGCAAGCACAGCCTATTGCGGTTGCAGCGGGCTCGTGTCGCTGGCGCCTGCATCTTGGTCTCCGTCCGGCATGTCAGTTGAACTGCAATCAATTCACTCAATACACCTTCTTTTTTTGGGGATTTTGAGCTAATATACATGGAAAATCCCAATCACTGTCTCGAAGCTCTTCTCCAACCACCGACCGGAGTAGATGAGACACTTGATCAAAGGGAGATGGGAAGCGATTGCGGGTATTCTAGCTATAATACAATAACCATTAAATAGAATATGGAGGTGTACCATGCCTCAAGACGATGGCGCCATATTTTTATGGAAGGGAGAGGTCGAGTCGGAAGAGCAATCCCCAATCCCTCCAAGCGTTCTGTTGATTAGGGAGCTGCAACTGGAGGAGGATGAGAAGAATTTTAGCAATCTGGAAAAATTCTGCCCGTATTGTGGATCGCGCTTCCATTCATTTGAGCCTGATCTGGCAAAATACTCGACTAAAAGTGCCAAGCCTCGTTCTTTATTTGGCGATGGCTACAAATGCAAAAGATGTGGATTTTGGTATGAAGGCATAAATATGAGCATTTATAGCTTCAAGGTCACCGACATCAAGTATTCATTGCTGAAAAAGTTCAATATAAATGATTCCGCTGTCGGGCTGTCCGATTTGGGGTCGCATTTAAAGAGGAAATTCTCTGACATCTACAATCTGGACCCGAGAAAGTTTGAAGAGCTTGTTGCGGACGTTTATCTAAACATGGGGTATCATGTTCGTCTTACGCAGCAAACCAAAGACGGCGGTCTTGATATGGTGTTGCTTGAGGGGGGCTCGGGGGAACAGATCATAGTTGAGTGCAAAAGATACAGCAGGTCAAGAAAAGTAGGCATCGACGTTGTACGTAATTTTATAGGAGCAAAATTTCTATACGAAGTCGACAATGGCCCGGTCAAGGGGCTGAAGATAGTGACAAGCAGTCATTTTTCCAGCAAAGCGATAGCCGATTCCCAGAAGGTGACAAAACATTACGGGTCTTTTGAAATTGAGTTGGTTGACGCCGATAGATTAATGAAGAACATAGAAGTTTATAACAATGATCTCCCTCCTCTGGATATCGCATTAAAAAGGAAATATGAATAATTCAATCAATTACTCAGGGGGGTGATGGCGCAAAATTTGCGTAGTTTATGAATGCTGTGTAGTTCGTCTGTGCAGCTTTGTTGATCTCAACTGATCTGCAAGGATGCGCTTCATGCACGGATGACTCGAAGAAACAATCTGTCCGGCCGGCCGGCCTCCGACGCGTCGCGGCTTCGCCACCATGACAATTGCCCGCGCCCTGCCGGTGCGCTAAGGGTGCGGTATGATGACCGACACCCTCCCGACCTCTGCCTCCTCGGCCCCCGCCGTCCGCCGCGCCACTGCCATCGGTGGTCTGGCCATCCTGATGTGGTCCACGCTGGCGCTGCTGACGGCGCTGTCGGGAACCATTCCGCCGTTCCAGCTTGTGGCGATGTCCTTCGGCGTCGCCTTCATCATCGGGACGGCGGCGGGGGCTGCGCGGGGCAAGGATGTGATCGGCGTGCTGCGTCAGCCCTGGCGGGTTTGGCTGCTCGGTGTCGCCGGGCTGTTCGGCTACCATTTCTTCTACTTCCTGGCCTTCCGCCTCGCCCCGGGTGCGGCGGTCGAGGTCAATCTGCTGAACTATCTCTGGCCGCTGCTGATTGTCCTGTTCTCCGCCCTGCTGCCGGGGGAGCGGTTGAAGCGCGGCCATGTGCTGGGCGCCCTGTGCGGGCTGGCCGGGACGGTGTTGATCGTGACGGGCGGCGCGCGCGGCCTGTCGCTCGACGCCGGGGACACGCCGGGCTACCTGTCGGCCATGGCCGCGGCGGTGCTCTGGGCCTCCTATTCGGTGCTGTCGCGCCGCTTCGGCGACGTCCCGACCGAGGCGGTCGGCGGCTTCTGCCTCGCCACGGCGGTGCTGGCCGGGTTGTCGCATCTGCTGTTCGAAACCACCGTGGCGCCGTCCGGTGGCGAGTGGCTCGCGGTGCTCGCCATGGGGATCGGGCCGGTCGGCGCGGCTTTCTTCGTGTGGGACCATGGGGTGAAGCGCGGCGACATCCGGGCGCTGGGCGTGCTGTCCTACGCCACGCCGCTGACCTCCACGCTGCTGCTGATCCTGTTCGGGCAGGCGGCGGGGGGCTGGACCGTCTGGGTGGCCTGCGCGCTCATCATGGGCGGGGCCGTGCTGGCCAGCCGCGATATGCTGCGCGGCGATCGTTAGGGCGCTGAACGGGGAAGCGTAGGCGGGAGATGTGTTTTCTCCCGCCGAAGGTTGCGAGGGTCGGGCGGAGGCCCGCCCGACCGCTTCCAACCGGCCTCATCACCCCGGCTCCCATCCTTTCGGCGCCATTTCGAAGCCGGCGAATTCGAAGGCCGGGGACACGGTGCAGCCGACCAGAACCCAGCTCTCCAACGGCCGCGCCGCCTGCCACGCGTGTGCCGGGACGACCCCCTGCGGGCGTTGGCCGCCCGCGAGCTCCATCCCGAGGATCAACCGCTCCACCGACCTCCCATCGCTGGAGATGGACAACTCCAGCGGCCCGCCGGCGTGCCAGTGCCACATCTCCACCGCGTCCACACGGTGCCAGTGGGAGCGCTCACCCGCCTGAAGCAGGTAATAGATCCCGGTCTTCACGCCGCGCCCGCCGCCCGGCGGGGCGTCCCGGAAGGTTTCCACATAGTGGCCGCCTTCCGGATGGGGCTGCATGCCCAGCATCGCGATGATGCGGTCGGGCGTCAGGGACTCCATGGCGTCGCCCTCTCTCACGCCGCCCGCCATCATGCCGGAGGCGGTGCGGTGCGGCGGAAGCTGTCGAGGTCGGAGGCGGCGGCGAACCATGCCGCCAGCTCCGGACGGCCTGCCCGCCAATCCTCGTGCCCGAACCGGAAGTCGAGGTAGCCGAGCGCCACCAGGAGGGACAGCGTGCCGATGGTCAGGGTGCCGTCGAGGGCCGGCGCCTCGGCCTCCAGAACGTCGAGCGCGCGGGCGACGGCGCGGCGCTGGCGGTCCGCCCAGGATTCGGAGCGCTCGCCGTCGGGCCGCTGAAGCTCCAGGCGGCGCAGGATGGCGGCGTCGCAGATGCCGTCGGCCAGGGCCTGCTGGCGCAACGCCGTCCAGCGTGCCGGGCCGGAGACCGGGAACAGGCGCGGGCCGTCGTGCAGCGTGTCCAGATACTCCGCGATCACCGGGCTGTCGTAGAGCGCCGAGCCGTCGTCCAGGATCAGGGCCGGCACCTTGCCCAGCGGGTTGTCCGTCGGCAGGTCGGTGTCGGGCGCCCAGGCGTTGGTCACCTGCTTTTCGACCGCCGAGTCCAGCCCGCATTCGATGAGGACCATCGCGACCTTGCGGACGTAGGGCGAGGTCGGGCTCCAGCGCAGCTTCATCAGAATCTCTCCTCCCGTTCTGTGGGCGTCAGGGTAATGCGTCGGCGCCCGTTCTCAAAAGCGATCCTTGCGACCGCGGATTTCGGCGAAGACCGCCACCGGGTCGGCCCCGGCCATGCCGAGGGCGGACTGGACCTCCGGCACGTCGGCGCGCAGGAAGGGGTTGGTGGCCTTCTCGACGCCCAGCGTGGAGGGGATGGTCGGCTCGCCGCGCTCGCGCTGCGCGGCGATGTCGGCCGCGCGGGACGTCAGGGCGGCGTTGGCCGGTTCCACCGTCACGGCGAAGCGGGCGTTGGACAGGGTGTATTCGTGGCCGCAATAGACGCGCGTGTCGTCCGGCAGGCCGCGCAGCTTCACCAGCGAGGCCCACATCTGGGCCGGCGTGCCCTCGAACAGCCGCCCGCAGCCGAGCGCGAACAGCGTGTCGCCGCTGAACAGCGCCTTGGCCTCCGGAAACCAGAAGGCGATGTGGCCGGAAGTGTGGCCGGGGACGAAAAACACCTGCGCGGTGTGCGATCCGAACGAAATGGTCTCGCCTTCGCCCAGACACGTCTCCATATCGGGAATGCGGGCGACGTCGGCGCGCGGTCCGATCACGCCGGCGCCATAGCGCGCCTTCAGCGCGTGGTTGCCGCCGATGTGGTCGTTGTGGTGGTGGGTGTTGAAGATGTGCGTCAGCGTCCAGCCGCGCCGGTCCAACTCCGCCAGCACGGGCTGTGCGTCGCCGGGATCGACGACGCCGACGGCGCCGCTGGCCGGATCGCGCAGGAGGTAGACGTAGTTGTCGGCGAAGGCCGGAATCAGGTGGATGTCCATGGGCTTGGGCCCCTCCCGCATGAATGGACGTTCGATCGAAACGTGATAGCCTGGGATGACCATGTACACCGATATCGTCGATCTCCGTGAATTCTACGAGTCCGGGCTTGGTCAGGCGGCGCGGCGGATGATCCGCCGGCGCATCCGCACCATCTGGCCCGACCTGCGCGGCCAGATCGTGCTGGGGGTCGGCTACACCACGCCATACCTGCAGCCCTTCCGCGACGAGGCGGAGCGGGTGTTCTCGATCATGCCGGCGACCCAGGGCGTGACCTTCTGGCCGCCGGGCGGGCCGGGGCTGGTGGCCCTGGGCGACGAGGCGGACCTGCCGCTGGCCGACATGTCGGTGGACCGCGTGCTGCTCGTCCACGGGCTGGAGGGGACGGAGCAACTCCGCCCGATGATGCGGGAGATCTGGCGCGTGCTGGCCGGCGGCGGGCGGGTTCTGGTGGTGGTGCCGAACCGCCGCGGCCTGTGGGCGCGGGCCGACTGGACGCCCTTTGGGCACGGCTTTCCCTATTCGGCCTCCCAACTGAAGCAGGTTCTGCGCGACACCATGTTCGTGCCGGAGCGCACCGGGCATGCCCTATTCCTGCCGCCGCTGCGCTCCCGCTTCCTGATGAAGACCGCCCCGGCCTGGGAGGAGGTCGGCTGCCGCTGGTTCAAGGCCTTCGCCGGGGTCACGATGATCGAGGCGTCCAAGCAGATCTTCGCCGGGGTCTCGCGCAAGACCCAGCAGCCGGCCAAGCGCCGCCTGATCGTCCCGCTTCCCGGCGGGGCGGCCCCGGCGCGCCGTCCGGCGGGGTCCGGCGCGTGGCGGGTGTCGGAGGAGCCGTAAGCCTTGCTTCCGGGCCGTCGCGGTTTGTAACCTTCCGGTTCACCGCAGCGGATCGGACCCCATGGCGAAGTCGAGCGTTCTCATCGTCCCCGGACTCGGCAATTCCGGTCCGGACCACTGGCAAAGCTGGCTGCAGCGGCGCCACCCGTCCTTCACGCGGGTCGAGCAGGCCAACTGGGACGCGCCGGACCTGGAGGATTGGGTGCGGTCGCTGGAGGATGCCGTGGCCGCGGCGTCTGCGCCGGTGGTGCTGGTCGCGCACAGCCTGGGCTGCATGACGGTGGCCCATTGGGGCGTGCGGGTAGGCTCATCGGTCGGCAAGGTCGCCGCCGCCCTGCTGGTCGCCCCGCCCGATGTGGAGTCGGCGGACCACACGCCGCCGGAGGTCCACGGCTTCGCCCCGGTGCCCACCGACCCGCTTCCCTTCCGGACGGTCGTGCTGGCCAGCCGCAACGACCCGTACGCCGCGATCGCGCGCTCCTGCGGGTTCGCGGTGGGGTGGGGCGCCGATTTCATCGACGGCGGCGACCTCGACCACATCAACACCGCCGCCGGCTACGGTCCCTGGCCGGACGGCGAGCGTCTTGTTCTCGACCTCCTGCGCGCGGTGGACAGCGGCGCCTGAGCCGTCATTGCGGCTGGCCGCTCACCGTCTTCACGCCCTCGCCGTAGGTGAATTCCGGCGCCCGGGCGAGTTCGGCGGCCGGGAGGTCCAGCGTCGGCGGCGTGGAGCCGTCGCCGCCGGCGGACGCGCCGGCGATGTCGGTGCGCAGCATGCTGACCGGCAGGGACCGCAGCTTGCCGTCCGCCCCGCTGCCCTGCGCGGGGGCCAGCACGATCCGCTCGATCGAGGCGGCGCTGCCGTCCAGCGTGAAGTCCTTGATGGAGCCGCCGGGCTGGCCGTCGCGGGTCCGCACCTCCTTGCCGATCAGGGTCCGCGCTTCCTCCGGGGTCAGCAGATGGGGAATCGCGGCGACGGAGGGGGCCGCGCGCTTCATCTCGTCGGAGGGCGCGTCGCCGCCGAGTCCCTCCGGCGAGGCCGTGGGCGGGGTGGCCGGGGTGTCGTCCGGGCGCGGCGCCGTCATCAGCGGGGGCCGCGCGGCGTCCGGTGACGCCTGCGCTGCCTGGGCCTGCGGCGTTTGCGCCGATGCGGCGCCGGACAGCAGCAGGGCGGCGGCCGATGCGGCCAGGACGGAGGAGGGGACGAGGCGCATGGTGCGTGGCTCCCGCTGGTCTGTTGTTGAACGGACTTTGCCTGTTCAACAACGCCAGCGGGGCAGGGGTTGCATCGCCGCCACCCGGCGGGGGCCGATCAGTCCCGGCGCAGCAGGAAGACGCCCTGCTCGCCCAGCAGGTTGGCGAGCCCGGAATGGGCGTGGCCGGTGACCCGGCCGGCGCGGTCCACGATCATGCAGCGCTCGATGCGGATGCCCATCTCCTCCGCCAGGACGACGAAGTCCCGGATCGTGCAGAAATGGATGTTGGGCGTTTCCCACCACTGGTAGCCGAGCTTCTCCGTCACCGGCATGCGCCCGGTCAGCAGGAGCTGCACGCGGATGCGCCAATAACCGAAGTTGGGGACCGACACGATGGCCCGGCGCCCGATGCGGGTCATCGTCTCCAGCACCGTCCGCGGCTCGCGCATCGCCTGGAGGGTCTGGCTGAGGATCACGTAGTCGAAGGCGCCCGGCGGGTAGTCCTTCAGGTCGGTTTCGGCGTCGCCCTGGATGACCGACAGGCCCTGGGCCACGCACTGGTGCACGCCGTCCATCGACAGCTCGATCCCACGCGCGTCCACCCCCTTCCGGCGGGACAGGAAGGCGAGCAGGGCGCCGTCGCCGCAGCCGACGTCGAGCACGCGGCTGCCCGGCTCCACCATCTCGGCGATCAGCTTCAGGTCGGAGCGGATGCCGTTGCCGGAGGCGCTGCGGGCGGATGGCTGAATGTCGTCGAGGGGGCTCATGGCCGGGATGTCATGGTCTGGAGGGGCGTGTCAGGCCGCGGTGTTCGGCGCAGCCGTCCAGGAATCCGCGGATCACCTGATGGAATTCCGGTTCGTCGAGCAGGAAGGAGTCGTGTCCCTTGTCGGTGCGGATCTCCATGAAGCTGACGTTGGCGGCCACCGCGTTCAGCGCGTGCACGATGGCCCGCGATTCGGAGGTCGGGAACAGCCAGTCGCTGGAGAAGCTGGCCAGGCAGAAGCGCACCGGCGTGCCCTTGCCGTCCTTGCGGAAGGCGTTGGACAGGGTGCCGCCCCCGTAATCCGCGGCAAGGTCGAAATAGTCCATCGCCCGCGTGATGTAGAGGTAGGAGTTGGCGTCGAACCGCTCGACGAAGGTGATGCCCTGGTGGCGCAAATAGCTTTCCACCTGGAAATCGGCGTCGAAGCCGTAGGTGACGGTCTGGCGGTTCTGCAGGTTGCGCCCGAACTTACGGTGCAGCGCCGGCTCCGACAGGTAGGTGATGTGCGCGGCCATGCGCGCCACCGCCAGCCCACGGTGCGGGCGGGTGCCCTCCAGCAGGTAGTTGCCGCCGGCCCAGTCCGGGTCGGCCATGATCGCCTGCCGGCCGACCTCGTGAAAGGCGATGTTCTGCGCCGAGTGGCGGGCCGCCGTGGCGATCGGCACCGCGGCGAACACCGACTCCGGATAGGCCACGGCCCATTGCAGGACCTGCATGCCGCCCATGGAGCCGCCGATCACGCAGAAGAGTTGGTCGATCCCGAGATGCTCCACCAGCAGCTTCTGCGCGCGCACCATGTCGCCGATGGTGATGACGGGGAAGCCGAGGCCGTAGGGCTTGCCGGTCGCCGGGTCGGTCTCCTTCGGGCCGGTGGAGCCCATGCAGCCGCCGATCACGTTGGAACAGATGACGAAATAGCGGTCGGTGTCGACCGGCTTGCCCGGACCGACCAGCATCTCCCACCAGCCGGGCTTGCCGGTCACCGGATGCTGGTCGAGCACGTAATGGTCGCCGGTCAGGGCGTGGCAGATCAGGACGGCGTTCGAGCGGTCGGCGTTCAGCGTGCCGTAGGTCTGGTAGGCGATGTCGAAAGGACCCAGCTCCGCGCCGCTGTCCAGCCGCATGGGCCGGTCCACCCCGAGCGTGACCCGGTGGCCGGGCATCATCGCGGGCTCGGCAGGCACGGCGGCGGGCACGTCTGCGGACATGGCGGCGGCGGGGTTCGGCGCGGACATGACGGGTCGGGGGCCTCCGGAAAACGGGAGGGTATAGCTATGGACCGGCGGTTGGGAGTGTCAACGTTTTCTTTGATTTCGCGTCGCTTGCGGACTACTACTATCCGGCTTTGGATTCGCCCTGGATTTGACGGTTTCCCGCCCCATGCCTCCGCCCAAGTCCCCGCTCGACGATCTGCGCCGCGAGATCGATCACATCGACGATACGATCCACGACCTGCTGATGCGCCGCGCCGCGGTGGTGGAGCGCGTCGGCGTCGTGAAAAGCCAGATCGAGGCCGCCGAGGGTCAGGTCAGCGGGAACCCACAGACCCCGATCTATCTGCGCCCGGCGCGCGAGGCGGTCATCCTGCGCCGCCTGATGGCGCGCCACGCCGGCTCCTTCCCGGCGATGGCCGTCACCCGCATGTGGCGGGAGATGATCACCGCCTTCACCCGGCTCCAGGGCCCCTTCGCCGTCGCGGTCTACGCGCCGGAGGACCGCCGCGGATTCTGGGACGTGGCCCGCGACCATTTCGGCAGCGTCGTTCCAATGACCGCCGTCAACTCCCCCGCCGCGGCGATCCGCGCGGTGTCGGAGGGCACGGCCACCGTCGGCGTCGTCCCCTACCCGGCGGAGGACGACGCGGACCCCTGGTGGCGCTTCCTGGTGTCGTCCGACGCGCGCACGCCGCGCGTGGTGGCGCGGCTGCCCTTCGCCGGGCGCGGCAACGCCCGCGGCGAGGACCGCGACGCGCTGGCCATCGCGCTGGTTCCGCACGAGCCGACCGGCGACGACCGCACCCTGCTGGGGATCGAGCTGGGGCATGACCTCAGCCGCGGCCGGCTCAAGGATCATCTGGAGACGAGCGGCCTCGCCCCGACCTATTTCTGCACCTGGCACGCCCGCGACCCGTCCGGCCCATCGATCCATCTGGTCGAGGTCGCCGACTTCGTCGACCACACCGACCCGCGCCTGTCCGCCTTCGCCGGCCGGCTGGGCGAGATCCCGGTGCGGATCAACATCGTGGGCGGCTACGCCGTCCCGCTTCATCTCTCCACCTCATCTTTCCAATAACGCCCGCAAGGTCTGAGACCTGACATGACCCAGCCGAACAACGGCCCGGCGCCCCGCCCGGGGATTCTCGACATCGCCCCTTACGTCGGCGGCGAGCATGCGGGCCACATCCGCCTCGCCTCCAACGAAGGCGCGCTCGGCCCCAGCCCGCGCGCCGTGGAGGCCTACAAGGCCGCCGCGGGCGAGCTGCACCGCTACCCGGACGGCGGCTCCGCCAAGCTGCGCAAGGCCATCGCCGAGCGCTTCGGCCTGGACGCCGAGCGCGTGGTCTGCGGCGCCGGCTCCGACGAACTGATCGCCCTGCTGATCCGCGCCTATGCCGGGCCGGGGGACGAGGTGCTGTACTCGCAGCACGGCTTCCTGATGTACCCGATCGGCGCCAAGTCGGTCGGCGCCACCCCGGTCCAGGCGCCGGAGACGAACCTGACCACCGATGTGGACTCGCTGCTGGCCCACGTCACGCCGCGCACCCGGCTGGTCTTCGTCGCCAACCCGAACAACCCGACCGGCACCTACATCACCGCCGACGAGATGGCCCGCCTGCACGCCGGCCTGCCGGAGAACGCCATCCTGGTCATCGACGCGGCCTATGCCGAGTACATGAACCACAATGACTATTCGGCGGGGCAGGAGCTGGTCGACCGCTTCCCCAACGTGGTGATGACCCGCACCTTCTCGAAGATCTTCGCGCTCGGCTCGGTCCGGCTGGGCTGGGCCTATTGCCCGGCGGGGATCGCCGACGTGCTGAACCGCGTGCGCGGCCCCTTCAACGTCTCGTCCGCGGCGCAGATCGCCGGGGTGGCGGCGCTGGAGGACACCGCGTTCCTGGAGCGCTCGCGCAGCCACAACACCGAATGGCGGGAGTGGTTCGTCCAGCAGGTGCACGGGCTGGGCCTGAAGACCCATCCCAGCGTGACGAACTTCGTCCTGGTCGACTTCGCCGGACAGACCGCCGGGAAGGACGACGCCGAGGCGGCGCGCCTGTTCCTGAAAGGCCGCGGCATCCTGGTCCGCCAGATGCCCGCCTACGGCCTGCCGAGCTGCCTGCGCGTCACCATCGGCACGGAGGCCGAGATGCGCGAAGTGGTGCAGGCGCTGAAGGACTTCCTGGCGGCGTAACCAGAACGGTTTCCCCTCTCCCGCCCCGGGAGAGGGAATCGCGCCGCTGCGCGCGGTTTCCTCACGAGGCGGCCGGGCAAAGTTTCGCTTGGTCAGGGGGCGCCTTGGTGCTTTATAGCGGGGCGTTCTGCAACCCATCCGCAGCCGGTGCCCTGAGATCATGAGCGAGATTGCCACCACCCCGGCCACTCCGTTGTTCGACCGCGTCGCCATCGTCGGCGTGGGTCTGATCGGCTCGTCCCTGGCGCGGGCGCTCACGCATTACGGGGTGGCGCGTGAGGTCGTCTGCGCGGATCGCAGCCCGGAGCATTGCGCCAAGGCGATGGAACTGGGCATCGTCGAGCGCGCCACCACCGATCTGGCGGAAGCGCTGGAGGGTGCGGACGCGGTGGTCCTGGCGACCCCCGTCGGCGCCTTCGCCGAGGTGGGGGAGCAGCTTGGGCCGCTGCTGCGCCCCGGTATGATCGTGACGGACGTCGGCTCGGTGAAGCAGGCGGTGCTGCGCGACGTCGGGCCGCACATCCCGGACGGCGTGCACCTGATTCCCGGCCACCCGGTGGCGGGTACCGAGCATTCGGGGCCGGAGGCCGGCTTCGCCACCCTGTTCCAGGGGCGCTGGTGCATCGTCACCCCGCCGCCTGGCGCCAACGAGGGCGCGGTGGACAAGGTGGTGGCGATGTGGCGCCGCATCGGTTCCACTGTGGAACTGATGGACGCCAACCACCATGACCGCGTGCTGGCCATCACCTCCCACCTGCCGCACCTGATCGCCTACACCATCGTCGGCACGGCGTCCGACCTGGAGGACGACACCAAGTCCGAGGTCATCAAGTTCTCGGCCGGCGGTTTCCGCGACTTCACCCGCATCGCCGCCAGCGACCCGGTGATGTGGCGCGACGTGTTCCTGAACAACCGGGAAGCGGTCCTGGAAATCCTCCAGCGCTTCACCGAGGACCTGACCGCCCTCCAGCGCGCCATCCGCTGGGGCGAGGGGGAGCAGTTGCAGGACCATTTCACCAAGACCCGCGCCATCCGCCGCGGCATCATCGACGCCAAGCAGGCCTGACCGGTCCGGTTGCGCCGTTCGGCGGGCGCAACCGTTTGACGCCGTGTTTTCACATTAAAGTTTTGATAAATGATAATCGTGCATATGTGAATTACACATCAAGCGGCAAAAGACGACTTGCCTGATAGGGATCAGCCGTGTTCAATAATCCCCGGCACAACGCCATCGACCGTCAGCCTGGGGATCACCGTTCATGCCGTCCCGCTTCAGCCAGAGCCTCATCGCCATCGGGCTGGTGACACTGGCCGCTTTGGCGACCGCCAGCGCCGCGAGCCGCAGCACGATCCTGAACGTCTCCTACGACCCGACGCGGGAGCTGTACGAGGAGTTCAACCCGGCCTTCGCCCGCACCTGGGCGGAGGCGTCGGGGGAGACGGTGGTCATCCACCAGTCGCACGGCGGATCGGGCGCACAGGCGCGCTCGGTCATCGACGGGCTGGACGCCGACGTGGTGACGCTGGCTCTGGGCTACGACGTGGATGCCATCGCCGACGCCGGGCTGATCGCGAAGGACTGGCGGACGCGTCTGCCGAACAACAGCTCCCCCTACACCTCCACCGTCGTGTTCCTGGTCCGCAAGGGCAACCCGAAACAGATCAAGGACTGGGACGATCTGGTGAAGCCGGACGTGGAGGTGGTCACGCCCAACCCGAAGACCTCGGGCGGAGCGCGCTGGAACTACCTCGCCGCCTGGGCCTACGCGCTGAAGACCAACGGCAACGACGAGGCCAAGGCCCGGCAGTTCGTCGCCGAGCTGTATCGGCATGTCCCGGTGCTGGACAGTGGCGCCCGCGGGGCCGCGCTGACCTTCGCCCGCAAGGGCGTCGGCGACGTTCTGCTGGCCTGGGAGAACGAGGCCTTCCTGTCGCTTCAGGAGTTCGGCGCCGACCAGTTCGAGATCGTCGTGCCGTCCCTGTCCATCCTCACCGAGCCGCCGGTGGCCGTGGTGGACAGCGTGGTCGACCGCAAGGGCACCCGCAAGGTGGCCGAGGCCTACGTGCAGTATCTCTACACCCGCGAGGGGCAGGAGATCGCCGCGCGGAATTTCTACCGGCCCCGCCATCCCGAACTGGCGCGGCAGTATGCCGGGCGCTTCTCCCCGGTGGCGCTGGTGACCGTGGACGACGTGTTCGGCGGCTGGCGCAACGCCCAGGCGGCCCATTTCGCGGAGGGCGCCCTGTTTGACCAGATCCAGGCGGCGCCCCGCTGAATCCCAGGGCATGAGCACGCAGTGATGGAACGGGAGGGCCAAACACCATGAGCACGACATCGACCCCCCGGAGCACGGATGGCGACGCCAACCCGCTGACCGCCGTGATCGCCGAGAACATCCGCAACTTCCGGCTCCGCCAGGGGCTGTCCGTCGACGCGCTCGCCAAGCTGTCGGGCAATAGCCGGGCGGAGCTGACGGCGGTCGAGGCCGGGCAGGGTCCGTCCAACATCGACTTCCTGTGGACCATCGCCCGCGCGCTCGACGTGCCCTTCTCCAGCCTGCTCAGCAGCGGGGGCAGCGGCGGGACCACGGTGATCCGGCGGGCGGACAGCCGGCCGCTGGCCTCGCGCGACGGGCGGTTCAGCTCGCGGGCGCTGTTTCCCTTCCGCGGGGAGCGGCAGGTGGAATTTTACGAGCTGCGCCTCGCTCCCGGCACCGATGAGCGGGCCGACGCCCACACCATCGGCACGGTGGAGAACATCCTGGTCGGGCGCGGCGTGGTCGAAATCGAGACCGGCGACGGCACCCACCGGCTGGAGGAGGGCGACACGATCCAGTTCGACGCCGACGCCCCCCACGCCTACCGCAATGTCGGCGACGGCGAGGCGCTGCTGTATCTCGTGATGACCTACGTCTTCTGAGGTCGGATCAGGCCGCGGTCCGCACGCTGGCGTCGCCGTTGGCGGGAGCCTGCGGTCCGCTGTCGCGGGACATCTCCGTCTTCAGGGCGGCGGCGAGCTGCCGGAAGGTCTCCTTGCGGCCGGAGGTGCGGCGCCAGACCAGCCCGATGCGGCGGAAGGGACGCTCGCCGCTGAGCGGGCGAACCACCACATCCAAACCGCGCAGAATCCCCGAGTCGAGCGCCATCTGCGGCAGCAGGGTCACCCCCAGACCGTTGGCGACCATCTGGACCAGCGTGTGCAGGCTGGTGCCCTGGAACGCGGCGCTTTGCCGCGCCCCCTCCATGGAGCAGGCGGCCAGCGCGTGGTCGCGCAGGCAGTGCCCGTCCTCCAGCAGCAGGAGATCCTCCAGCGCCACGTCGGACGGACGGGGCGCCGTGACGTCGCTCAGCCGGTGCTCGGGCGTGCAGACCACGGAAAAGCGGTCTTCGGCGAGGTCGATCGATTCCACGTCGCCGGACGGATAGGGCAGAGCCAGGATGGCCGCGTCCAGCTCCCCCGACTCCAGCCGGTCGAGCAGCCGGGCGGTCTGGTCCTCGCGCAGGAACAGCTTCAGTTTGGGGAAGCTGTCGCGCAGCGCCGGCATCACGCGGGGAATCAGGAAGGGGCCGATGGTCGGGATCACGCCCAGATGGAGCGGCCCGGACATCGGGTCCTCCACCGAGCGGGCCATGTCCACCAGCTCCTCCGCCCCCTTCAGGACGGTGCGGGCGCGGTCGGCGATCTCGCGGCCCAGCGGGGTCGGCAGGACGGTGCGCCGCGTGCGCTCCAGCAGCGGGGCGCCCAGCAGATTCTCCAATTCCTGGATGCCGGCGCTGAGCGTGGACTGGCTGACGAGGCACGCCTCCGCCGCCTTGCCGAAATGGCAGCGATCGACGACGGCGACGAGGTAGTGGAGCTGACGCAGGGTGGGAAGCGGCTTCATGCACTGCACAATAATCGGTTTTATCGATCAAAGCGATTGGTATTTTTCGCTTCCATCGCTGACCCATTGCCCCTAACTTCCCTGGTGTCAAGCGACCAACGAGGGGGGAGCAGACTTCCGGCAGGGATGCCGCGGCACCGGTAACCCGGATGGGACACCATCGGGGAGACGGCGCCAAGCGGGCAGGACACCGGAGTGACGCTTGCTCCAATCATTCAGACTGATGGAGAAATCATGTCCTTGATCAACACCGAGATTAAGCCGTTCAAGGCGACCGCTTTCAAGGGCGGCAAGTTCATCGACGTCAGCGACGCCGACCTGAAGGGCAAGTGGTCGGTCGTCTTCTTCTACCCGGCGGACTTCACTTTCGTGTGCCCGACCGAGCTGGAAGACCTGGCCGATAACTACAGCGAGTTCCAGAAGCTCGGCGTTGAGATCTACAGCGTTTCGACCGACACCCACTTCTGCCACAAGGCCTGGCACGACACCTCGCCGGCCATCGGCAAGATCGCCTACACCATGGTCGGCGACCCGACTGGCACGATCTGCCGCAACTTCGAGATCCTGATCGAGGAGAAGGGCCTCGCCGACCGCGGCACCTTCGTCGTCGACCCGGACGGCAAGATCCAGATCATCGAGATCACCGCCGGCGGCATCGGCCGCGACGCCCGCGAGCTGCTCCGCAAGGTGAAGGCCGCCCAGTACGTCGCCTCGCACCCGGGCGAGGTCTGCCCGGCCAAGTGGGAAGAGGGTGAGAAGACGCTCGCTCCGTCGCTCGACCTCGTCGGCAAGATCTAAGCCTCTCCGGCTTGATCCTCTGGGAACCGCCGGCCGCAACCGCGGCCGGGCGGTTCGGCCACGGCCACGCCGGCCGCGGCGCCACGGCTTCGGGCCCGGATCGATTCCGGGCCCGGATCACGAGTGGCCGTCATCCGTTCCACAAGAAACGCTTCAACGAAATTCTGCTGCCCGGACCCGCCCTGGCGCCACCGGGCTCGCTTCGAAAAACCACTTTCGGGAGCCCTCGCCGTGTTGGATAGCAACGTCAAAGGCCAGCTCAAGGCCTATTTCGACAAGATCACGCAGCCCATCGAACTGGCCGCCTCCCTGGATGACGGCGCCAAATCGCAGGATATGCAGGCTCTGCTGCAGGACATCGCGTCCCTGTCGGACAAGATCACCTTCGTCCGCAGCGACGACGACGCGCGCAAGCCCTCCTTCGCGATCAAGCGCACCGGCACCGATGTTGGCGTCCGCTTCGCCGGCCTGCCGATGGGCCACGAATTCAATTCCCTCATCCTCGCCCTGCTGCAGGTCGGCGGCCACCCCTCCAAGGAGTCGGCGGAGGTCATCGAGCAGGTGAAGGCGCTGGAGGGTGAGTACAGCTTCGAGACCTACTTCTCGCTGTCCTGCCAGAACTGCCCCGACGTGGTGCAGGCCCTGAACCTGATGAGCGTTTTGAACCCGCGGATCAAGCATGTCGCCATCGACGGCGCGCTGTTCCAGCAGGAGGTCGACTCGCGCAAGATCATGGCCGTCCCGTCGATCTTCCTGAACGGCGAGCCGTTCGGCCAGGGCCGCATGGGGCTGGAGCAGATCCTCGCCAAGATCGACACCGGCGCCGCGCAGCGCGACGCCGAGAAGATCAAGGCCAAGGACGCCTTCGACGTGCTGGTGATCGGCGGCGGCCCGGCCGGCGCCGCGGCGGCGATCTACGCGGCCCGCAAGGGCATCCGCACCGGCGTTGCGGCGGAGCGCTTCGGCGGGCAGGTGCTGGACACCATGGCCATCGAGAACTTCATCTCCGTGTCCCACACCGAAGGGCCGAAGCTGGCCGCGGCGCTGGAGCAGCACGTCAAGGAGTATGAGGTCGACGTGATGAACCTGCAGCGGGCGGAGAAGCTGATCCCCGCCGAGGGTCCGAGCGGCCTGATCGAGGTCCAACTCGCCAACGGCGCCTCGCTGAAGTCCAAGACGGTGATCCTGTCCACCGGCGCCCGCTGGCGCCAGATGGGCGTCCCCGGCGAGGACGAGTACCGCAACAAGGGCGTGGCCTATTGCCCGCACTGCGACGGCCCGCTGTTCAAAGGCAAGCGCGTGTCGGTCATCGGCGGCGGCAACTCCGGTGTCGAGGCCGCTATCGACCTCGCCGGCATCGTCGCCGAGGTGACGCTGATCGAGTTCGACAGCCAGCTCCGCGCCGACGAGGTGCTCCAGCGCAAGCTGCGCAGCCTGCCCAACGTGCGCGTCATCACCTCGGGCCTGACGACCGAAGTGCATGGCGACGGCACCAAGGTGACCGGCCTCAGCTACAAGAACCGCAACACCGGCGAGGTGCACCGGATCGATCTGGAAGGCATCTTCGTGCAGATCGGCCTCGTGCCCAACACCGAGTGGCTGAAGGGCTCGGTGGCGCTGAGCCCGCGCGGCGAGATCGAGGTGGACGCCCGCGGCCAGACCTCCGTCCCCGGCGTGTTCGCAGGGGAGGGCTTTTCTCCTCCCCCTGCGCAGCGGGGGGAGGTCGGGAGGGGGGCCCTAGCGACCACCCGCCCTCGTCAGCGCAGCCCCGCCAGCACCTTGTCCAGCGTGATCGGGAAATCGCGCACACGCACGCCGGTCGCGTGATGGATGGCGTTGGCGATGGCGGCGGGAACGCCGACGATGCCAATCTCGCCGACCCCCTTGGCGCCCAGCGCGTTGACCTTGTCGTCGTGCTCCTCGACGAACAGCACGTCGATGTCCGGCACGTCGGCGTTCACCGGGACATGGTACTCCGCGTAGTCGTGGTTCATCACGCGGCCCAGCCGGTGGTCGGTGAAGGCCTCCTCCTCCAGACCCATGCCGATGCCCCAAACCACGGCGCCCTGGATCTGGCTGCGCGCCGTCTTGGGGTTGATGATGCGGCCGGCGGCGATGGCGCTGACCACGCGGGCCACCCGGACGGTGCCGAGATCCTCGTCCACCCGGACCTCCACGAAGACGGCGGAATGGGTGGCGAAGGTGTGCCGCGCCCGCGCCAGCAGATAGGGCAGGGCGCGCGCCTCCTCCTCGATGGACAGGGTGCCGGAGCCGCGCATCACGTCGGTGATGGACAGCCGCCGCGCCCGGTCGTCCCGGACGATCAGATGGCCGTCGGCGAAGAGAATGTCCTCCTCCGCCACGCCCTTCAGCGGGCTGTCCTCCAGCTTTCCGGCCAACGTGACCAGTTGTGAGCGCACCCGGTCGCACACCGCCTTCACCGCCGACCCGACGGTGGAGACGGTCCAGGAGCCGCCTTCGATGGGGGCGGTGGGAAGCGAGGAATCGCCCAGGCAGAAGGTCACCTCCCCGATCGGCAGGCCCAGCACGTCGGCGGCGATCTGCGTCATGACGGTGTAGGTGCCGGTGCCGATGTCGGCGGTGGCGCTGGACACCACCAGCTTCCCGTCGACGCCCAGGACCGCCTTGGCCGCGGCCTGCCCCTGCATGGCGTCCCACACGCCGGTCGCCATGCCCCAGCCGATCAACTCGCGGCCCTCGCGCATGGAGCGCGGCGCGGGGCTGCGCTTCGCCCAGCCGAACCGCTCCGCCCCGTGCCGGAAGCAGGCGCGCAGCTCTTTGCTGGAGAAAGGGTTTCCGGTGTTCGGATCGGTCTCCGCGTAGTTCCTCAGGCGAAGCTCCACCGGGTCCATGCCGAGCTTGCAGGCCAGCTCGTCCATGGCGATCTCCAGAGCCGGGACGCCGGTCGCGGCACCCGGCGCGCGCTGGTCCAGCGGCGTGTGCACGTCCAGCCGCGACAGCGTGTAGTCCAGCCGGACATTGTCGCAGGCGTACTGCTGGCCCGACCAGTTGACGACGATCTCCACATAATTCTCGTTCCGCGAGCTTTCCTGCACCGCCTCGTGGATCAGCGCGCGCAGCGTGCCGTCGCGGTCGGCGCCCAGGGCCACCCGTTGGATGGTTTCGGGCCGGTGGCCGAAGCTGAACATCTGCGGGCGCGACAGCTCCACCCGGACGGAGCGTTTCAACTGCGTCGCCGCCAGCATGGCCATGAAGAGCTGATGCTGCGGCCGCAATCCGGAGCCGAAGGCGCCGCCGACGAAGGGCGACATCACCCGCACGGCGGATTTGGCCAGGCCGAAGACGTTGCAGACGTAGGTGTGGCAGTTCTGCACGCCCTGGGTCTTGTCGTGGACGGTCAGCGTGCCGTCGTCGTGGTGCAGGACGGTGGTGGCGTGCATCTCCATCGGGTTGTGGTATTCCGCCGCCTGGGTGAATTCCGCGTCCACTTGGACGGGTGAGTCCAGGAAGGCCTGTTCCGGGTTGCCGCGCGGCTTCGGCGGGGGCTGGAAACCGCCCTTCTCCTTGCCGGGGGTGAAGCTGTTCGCGCGGTTGGCGCGCAAGTCAGTCTGATGGGGAGCCGCCTCATACTCGATGTGGACGAGACGGGCGGCGTAGCGGGCCAGCTCGAAGCTCTCGGCGATCACCAGCGCCACCGGCTGGAGCGCGTGGTGGATCTCCGCGTCGTAGAGCGGGCGGAACGGCGCCCCCTTGGGCGCGTCGTCGTCCTTCCATTTGCGGTCGAACCAGGCGAGGCTCGGCCGGTTTTCGTGGGTGAAGACGTGGATGACGCCGGGCAGGGCCAGCGCCGCCGCCGTGTCGATGCGGGTGATCCGCCCACGCGCGATGGCGCTGGAGACGATGCAGCCGTGGGCGAGGTCCGGCAAGCTGAACTCGGCGGCGTAATGGGCGTTGCCGGTCACCTTCTTGCGTCCGTCCACCCGGTTGACAGGCTTGCCGATCGGGCCGTTGGGCTCCGTCAGGAAGCCGGGAATGCTGGGAATGGCGGTCATGGGCGGGACGCTCCCTTGCGGTCGGCGGCTTCGCTCAGGGCGCGGACGATGGCGCGCTCGGCGAGTTCGATCTTGAAGCCGTTGTGCTCGTGCCCCTTGGCGTCGCGCAGCAGCACGCGCGCGGCGGCACGGAAGCTGTCGGGCGTGGCGGGCTTGCCGATGAGGGCGGCCTCTGCCTCCGGGTCGCGCCAGGGCTTGTGGGCAACCCCGCCCAGCGCCAGACGGGCGTCGCGGACGGTGCTCCCATCCAGCTCCAGACCCGCCGCGACCGACACCAGCGCGAAGGCGTAGGAGGCACGGTCGCGGATTTTCAGATAGGTGGAGTGCTCGGCGAAGCCCCTGGACGGAAGGTCGATCGCGGTGACGAGGTCGCCCGGCCGCAGGACCGTGTCGATCTCCGGGCGGTCGCCGGGCAGGCGGTGGAACTCGGCGAAGGGGATGCTGCGCTCACCGTCCGGCCCGGTCACCTGGACCACCGCTTCGAGCGCCGCCAGAGCGACGCAGAGGTCGGAGGGGTGGACGGCGATGCACTGGTCGCTGGCGCCCAGGATGGCGTGGATGCGGTTCACCCCGCCGATCGCGCCGCAGCCCGACCCCGGCTGCCGTTTGTTGCAGGGGGTGGCGGTGTCGTAGAAGTAGTAGCAGCGGGTCCGCTGCAACAGGTTGCCGCCGTTGGTCGCCATGTTGCGGAGCTGCGCCGAAGCTCCCGCGAGAATCGCCTTGGACAGCATGGGGTAGCGGGTCTGCACGCGCTCGTCGTAGGCCGTGTCGGCGTTGCGGGCCAGCGCGCCCAGCCGCAGGCCGCCCCCCGCCGTTTCCTCGATCCGGTCCAGCGGCAGGCGGGAGATGTCGACCAGCTCTTCGGGGCGCAGCACGTCGGCCTTCATCAGGTCGAGCAGGTTGGTCCCCCCGGCGACGAAGGCCGTCCCGGAGGCGCCGGCCCGTCCGACCGCGTCCGCCGCGCTGTCGGCGCGGGCATAGGTGAAGGATCTCATGGCGCGCCCTCCGCCTTCGGGGCGGCGGTGGCCATGGCCTGCCGGATCGCCGCGACGATGTTGGGATAGGCCCCGCAGCGGCAGAGGTTGCCGCTCATCAACTCGCGGATCTCGTCGTCGGTGGTGGCCTTGCCCTCGGCGATCAGCCCGGCGGCGGAACAGATCTGTCCGGGCGTGCAGTAGCCGCACTGGAAGGCGTCATGCTCGATGAAGGCTTCCTGGAGCGGGTGGAGCGCGTCGCCGGTGGTCAACCCCTCGATGGTGGTGACCTTGCGACCGTCCTGCATCGCCGCCAGCGTCAGGCAGGAGTTGATGCGCCGCCCGTCCACCAGGACGGTGCAGGCCCCGCACTGGCCGTGGTCGCAGCCTTTCTTGGTGCCGGTCAGGTCGAGTTGCAGGCGCAGCGCGTCCAGCAGCGTCGTCCACGGCGCGAGGTGAAGCGTCCGCTCCACCCCGTTGACGTTCAATGTGACGGGAATCGGTGCTGGGGGCGGCGCGGGGGCCGGGCGCAGGCTGGCCTTGAGCGGTGCCATGGAGACTCCGGATCTGCGGGGGAGCGCCGGACGCCGCCACGAACAAGGGCTGCGCCGGCTTCACATGTCCGGACCAACAGGAGGTTGGCACCGCCGTTCCGAAGCCGGAATGAACCAGCCGGGAACGGGCGCCGCCGCATCCTGGGCACACGCTGAAATAATGGGGTTCGGCGGCTCGCCGTTACTTCTTTGCGGTGCCGGCGATGCCGGACTTCTCCGCAGCATCCAGCAGGGTGACGACCTCCGGGGCGACCCACCAGCGGCAGCGCTTGCGCTCGTCGCTCGACACGGCGATCACGCGGTCGATCAGGCGGGTTTCGGCCGCGCCGAACGTCTTCTGCTGTCGCAAGGCCGCCTCGATCACCCCGGCGAGCGTTATGTCGAGCGCGGTGATCTCGATGGGGTAGCTCAGCATGTCCGCCAGATCGGCGAGCTGCCCCAGCATCCTGAGCCCTTCCGCGGCGCCGGTGGAGGACAGGCGGCGGAAGACCGTGGCGACGTGGTTGCCGTCCTCGGCCCGCCACGGCTTGCCGGACGACACGATGCCGCGCCGCGCCAGCTGCGCCTGGAACTCGTTCACGAAGCGCACGCGCTCCATCAGCGGGTCCAGCACGCTGTGCATGGTCAGCGCCTCGATCCGCCGCGCCAGGACCGGAGCGAGATCCTCATGCACCGCGTTGCTCAGCTCGCGGAACGCCTGATGGACCATGTTGCGTTCGCGGTCGGTGGTGTCCAGCTCCAGCGCGTGGACGGCGTCGTACCAAGCCAGGAAATGCTGCAGCTGGGACGAGGGATGGTCGCGGTCGTCCACCGCGTCCGCCACCAGCAGGCCCGGCTTGCTGAGGAAGCTGCCGGTCAGCGTGGCCTTCAGCGCCTCCGCGGCGACCAGAAGCCGGCCGATGATCGCGTCTTTGGCCACGGCGACGGGGAAGGCTTCGAACAGGCGGGTCGCCAGGGCGGCATCGTCGCGCCGGTGCAGGCCGGCCACCGCGAACATGGCCGCCCCTTCGCGCGTGCAGTCGCCGCGCCGCACCATCTCCCGCGCCAGACGCACCGGGTCGCCGTGCAGCAGCGAGGGCAGGGGCTGGCCCGCCCAGGCGGGGGCGGCCTGAAGGATGGTTTCCATCCGCTCCAGCTCCGCGCGGGAGACGCCTTCGCGCTGGCGCACGCCGTGACGTTTCAACATCTGCGCACGGAAGCCCGACACCTCGGCCAGGAAGGCGGTCGCCTCCGTCGGCGTGGCGCGCAGGCGAGCCAGCACGGCGAGGCTGCGCTGGCGCAGCTCGTCGGCCCAGACCTGTGCCTCGGCGGAGGCGAAGATCTCGTTCAGCGGCTGGTCCTTGGCGAGCCGGGCCACCGTCTCCTGGACGCGGCCGACCAGCGGCTCCAGGCGCGGGGCCAGGGCGAACCACCAGGCGCTGACGTCCGCCAGATGCAGGGCGCCGGCCAGCCGGACCCCGCTGGTCAGCAGGGAATCGTCGCGCAGGATCAGCGCGTCGAACAGGCCGGTCCAGACGCGGCGCGCGTGCTCGGACCGCCGCCCGTTCAGCATGGTGACCAGCATCTGGGCGACCGGCTCGGCCATGTCGTCCAGATACCCGTCGCGGATCATCTTGTAGAGCTGGAGCTTCTGCCCGTGGTCCAGCGGGGCCAGCACATCGGAGACACGCTTCAGGCTGTTGTCCTGTCCGCCGGGCAGATCGGGCAGGGCGAGGTGGAGCGGCATCGCCGTCACCGCGTTGGGCGAAACGCCCTCAACAGCCTGTGTCTCTTTCGACATCCGGAGCTTTGCCATGGTCGGACCCATCCGCATCGAAGCGTGTGGAAATTCAATCTAAGATCGATTGGATATGGTCGTTAGAATATGCCTAAAAAGCCTAACGAATCGCTAAGCGGTGACAAAGACAGGTTTCCGCGGTCTCCATGACGAAATGCAACAAGGTTGACGAAGCAGAAGGCAAAGATAAGTCATTGACCGTTACATTTAAAACACAACCCGAGAGGTCATGCTTCATCCTTTCAGCGGACGGGTCCTTGCGGGCTCTGTGGGCTTGCGGGCGGGGATCGGTGGCGCGCTGCGCTCCCGCCCCTCCTCTCCGAGGAAGCCCTGCGCCGCGACGACGGCGGAACGCCACGGGCGGTCCATCGCCATCCAGTTCTCGAAGGGCAGGCGGTCGAGGGGCAGGCCCGGCCAGGATGCGGAAAACAGGCCGGAGATCATCCAGCCGGCCAGCAGGGTGACCGCCAACTGCTCCGAGAACCCGCCGGTCTTCAGGATCGGGAGCGCGAAGTTGCGCCGCCGCTTGATCGGCCAGAGCAGCGGCAGCCCCGCCGGGGTCAGCAGGTCACCCGCCAGATGGGTCAGATAGCCGATCAGGAAGGGCAGGATCAGGTGCGAGTAGTCCGCGTATTCGTGCAGGACCCACAGGCAGCCGACGATGGCCAGCGTGGAGTGGGTGACGCCGCGATGCCCGAAAACGGCGGAGATGATGTTCGACAGGGGCCGCATCAACTGGCCGAGCGTCGATTTCGGGTGGTCGATGTCGGGCGCCAGCGACCCGACCACCGCCGCCCCGAAGGCCACCACGTCGAAGGGCAGACCGAAACGCGCCGAGGCGTAGAACCACGCCGCCCCGCCGACGATCATGTGGGAGGACGCCATCATGGTCGGTCACCGCCGGATGAACGATGAGGCACAGGGCGTTTGAACGCGCGGAGGCTGTGCCTGGGTGACGGCCACTCTGTCGGATGCTCCCGGATTCCTGGTTCCTAACACTAGGACAGAAGTCGCGCCCACACAATCCCGGCCTGATCAAGAGGGATTCCGAAATGACATGGCGCCTATGCGTTCATGCGCGTCCGCGATGGAGCTACGCCCTCAGCCGGCCGGGCCGCGGCTGCAGGTGGCGCCGATGGCGCGAAGGGCGTTGCGCACCCGCCCGACGCTCTCCCGGTCCGGCAGGCTGTACCAGGTGATCGTCAGGGCGACCGGTGCGGCGCGGCGCAGGCCATGGACGTCGCCGGGAGCGGCCTCGACGACGCGGCCCTGGCTGCCGACGAACCAGCGCCAGCGCTGGCCCTCCCCGTCGGCCAGCGACTGCCAGACCTCGCGGGAGTCCCGGTAATAGGCCCCGCCCCCGGCGTCCGCCGCGTCGGCGTAGAGGTAGAGCGGGTTTTCCGGCGACAGCGAGAGCAGCAAATGCTGGACGGACCGCGGCCCGCCGGTGCGGATGACGGCGTCGGGAAGCGGCTCATCGCCGTCCTGGCCATAGTCGAACATGGTGGAGCCGCGGTGCATCGGTCAGTCGGATCGGGCGTGAGAGGTCAGCCGGGCTGGAGGAATTCGACCTCGACGAAGACGATGTCGCTGTCGCCGTCGTTGATGACGTTGTGGCTGACGCCGGCCTTGCGGAAATAGGAGCGGCCCGGTTCCAGCGGGAATTGGCGGGCGTTGCCGTCCGGATCGACGATGGTGAAGGCGCCGGCCGTCACTGGGACGATCACATAGTCGTAGCCGTGCACGTGGGCGCCGGTCTCGGCCCCCGGCACAAGGCGCCATTCGGTGACGCGGGTGCGCTCGTTCTCGACATGCTGGGTGGAAACCGCCTGCGGACGGGTGCTCATTTCTCGGTGCCCTCCTTGCTCTTCCCGTTGGGTCTTTGCAAAAGAACAATTCGTGTACCACGAAGCCCGATCCGCGCCCAGACCGAAGCGCACCCGGCGTATTTCCTTCGGACTCCTTTGGCGAGCGCCCCCCTCCTTTGGGGGAGTCCTACCTACGATTGAATCCGTGACCCGACGACTCCCCGCAGCTTAGCCTTGCCGGTCCGTACCGCGGAAACCGTCAGGGAGGGGCGTCAGGCCGGCATGCCAGCGTTGAGGAGCCACCAGACCATGGTCGCCGGCGTCGCCGCGGCCATCGCGCAGCGGCAGACGGACGTGCGGGACGTTCTGGCCGCGGTAACGCCGGGTGGGGGCAAGTCGCTGCTGCCGGTGATCATGGGGGCGGCGCTGATGCGCGCCGGGCTGATCGACCGCATCTGCTGGATCGTGCCGCGCGACAGCCTGCGCCGGCAGGCGGAGGAGGCCTTCGCCGACCCGCGCTGGCGCGAGGCGCTGGGCCACGGGATCGCGCTGCGGGCGGCGGAGAATGGGCGCGATCCCTGCCGTGGCCTCCAGGGCTACGTCACCACTTATCAGGCGGTCGCCGCGGCGCCGGACCTGCACCTTCAGGAGTTCCGCCGCCACCGGTACCTGCTGGCCGTGGACGAGTTGCACCACCTGCCCGCCGTCGCCGACACCGGAACGGCGGCCACGGCGGAGGACGAGACGGCCTGGAGCCGTTCCATCCTGCCGCTTCTGGAAAGCGCCGCCGCACGGCTGCTGATGAGCGGCACGCTGGAACGGGCGGACGGGCGCCCCATCCTCTGGCTGCCCTACCGCGCGCCGCAGGGGGTGCGACGGGTGCGCGAGATCGACTTTAAGGCGCCGGGCTGGGCCATCGTCGGCTACTCGCGGCGGCAGGCGCTGGCCGAGAAGGCCATTCTGCCGGTGACCTTCGGGGCGATGGACGGCACCGCGACGTGGCTGGACGCGGAGCGGACGACGCGCAGCGTCGACGCGCTCTCCCGCGCCGGGGAGAACACCCGCGACGCCCTGTTCACCGCGCTGCGCACCGGCTTCGCCCAGGCCATGCTGCGCGAGGCCTACCGCTCCTGCCGCGAGCACCGGGCGAAGCGGCGCGCGGCAGGGAAGGGTTCGGGGAACGGTCCGGAGGGCGCAGGGCTGGGCAAGCTGCTGGTGATCGCGCCGGACCAGGAGACCGCCCGCAACTACCTCGACACGCTGCGCGGCTGGATGCCCGGCGCGCAGGCGGCGCGGATGGCCCAGATCGCCATTTCCGAACGGCGCGACGCGCAGGAGGTGGTGGCCGCCTTCCGCCTGCGCCCGGAACCCGCCGTGCTGGTGTCCGTCGCCATGGCCTACGAGGGGCTGGACGCGCCGGCCATCTCGCACGTCGCCTGCCTGACCCACATCCGCTCCCGCCCCTGGCTGGAGCAGGCCATCGCGCGGGCCACCCGCGTCGATCCCCACGCCGGCGCCTACGAGCAGCAGCGGGCGGTGATCTACCACCCCTCCGACATGATGTTCGAGCGGTTCCGCCAGATGGTGGAAACCCAGCAGGGGACGCGGGCCATGGTCAAGACCCGGCGCCAGCACGAGCTCCCCTTCGAGCGCACGGTGGAGGCGGAGCCGGAGATCATCCCGCTGGAATCCAACGCGACGGCCCTGCGTTTCGCCGTGGTCGCTCCCGGCCCCGATTTCGGCAACCCGTCGCCGGGGCACGATTCCGCCGACCGCCCCTCGGCCGAGCGCGCATCAAAAGATGGGGTGCAGGTGCCGAGCGCCGTGGAGCATCATCTGCGCCAGCGCATCGGCCAGATCGTGGCGGCCCAGGTGATCGAGGACCAGGACAACAACCTCGTCGCCGAGGGGCCGGTCAGCTACCACACCTACAACGCCGTGCTGAAGCGCTGCATGAACAAGGCGCGGTCGGAGATGACCCTGTCGGAACTGGAGGCCGCCCTCGGCTGGCTGGAGCGCAACCGCATCTCCGACCATCTGCATCTGATCGCCGACGACCCGCAATACCGCTGGTCGAGCCGCCGCAAGGCCCGTGGGGCGGGGTCGCTCACGGCCTTTTCAAAACCATCCCGCCGGACGCCACCCCATGGTACCGTGAAGCCGGCGTCCTAAATAACGCACGCCGCCACACTTTTTTGCAGGAGCGAAGCAACCGGCCTTCGTGGAGAGTGTCGGCCCGTTCGCCACCCGTGGAGGTTACCGGTGCGTTTCGCGAGGTCACTCAATATTCTTCTCGTGGAGGATGACTCGCTCACCGCCATGGCGATGGCCCGCATGCTGGAAATGGCCCATTGCACGGTCACCACCGTGACGGATGGGGAGGCAGGGCTGAGCGCCCTGGCCGAAGGCTCCTTCGATGCGCTGATCACCGACTTGGTGATGCCCCGGCTGGGCGGCGAAGCGATGATCCGTCAATTGCGCTTCGACTGGCCCGACCTGCCCATCGTCGTCCTGTCGGCTTCGCCGCCCGAGGACGGAATCCCCGGATTGCAGGACGGGGAGGGTGGACCGCTGGTGATCCTGAGGAAGCCCGTCCTGGCGGGGGAATTGCTGACGGCGATGGAGCAGGTGTTCCTAAAGACCTGAGCGGACGCTCATCCAACCTTCTTCTTGCCGAAGCTGATCTTCGGTTCCTCGCCCTTCAGCAGACGCTTGATGTTCGCGGAATGGCGGATGGCGACCAGCACGGCGATGAACAGGCACAGGCCTGCCACCAGCGGCCCGCCGAAGATCCAGCCGAAGATCGGGCTGAGGCCAAGCGCGGTCAGGGCCGACAGCGACGAGATCTTGAACAGGAAGGCCATGGCGAGCCACGTCGCGCAGGCGATCACGCCGACCGGCCAGGACACGGCCAGCAGCACGCCGAGCGCCGTCGCCACGCCCTTGCCACCCTTGAAGCCGAGCCAGACCGGGAAGGTGTGCCCCAGCATGGCGCCGCCCGCCGCGAAGACCGCGGCCTCCGGCCCCGCCCAGGCGAGGGCGAGCAGGGCGGCGATGGCGCCCTTGCCGCTGTCCAGGATCAGGGTGGCGGCGGCCAGCGGCTTGTTGCCGGTGCGCAGCACGTTGGTGGCGCCAATGTTGCCGGAGCCGATCTGGCGGATGTCGCCCAGGCCGGCCAGCCGAGTCAGCACCAGCCCGAAGGGGATCGAGCCCAGCAGATAGCCCAGCAGGGCCGAGATGAGGATCGTCACCCTGTCAGCCCTCGAACTGCCAGACGGTGCGCCCGTCCACCACGGTGCGCAGCGGACGGCCCTGGACGGGACGGTCCTCGAAGGGGCTGTTCTTCGACTTCGACTTGAAGGCCGCCACGTCCACCTTCCACGGCACGTCCAGGTCGAAGGCGATCAGGTCGGCGGGCGCCCCCTTGGCGATGCGGCCGAGCGGCAGGCCGAGGATCTCGGCCGGCTTCACGGTCACGCAGGCCAGCGCCTTCAGCAGCGGCATGGCGCCCTTGTGCACCAGCTCCAGCGTCAGCGGGAACAGCGTCTCCAGCCCGATTACGCCGCAGGCGGCCTGGGCGAAGGGCAGGCGCTTCTGGTCCTGGTCCTGTGGCGTGTGGTCGGACGCGATGGCGTCGATGGTGCCGTCGGCCAGACCCTCCACGATGGCCCGCCGGTCCATCTCGCCGCGCAGCGGCGGGGAGACCTTGGCGAAGGTGCGGTAATCGCCGACGTCCGTCTCGGTCAGGGCGAAGTAATGCGGGGCGGTGTCGCAGGTGACCTTGAGCCCGCGCGCCTTGGCGCGGCGGATCAGGTCCACCGACTCACCCGTCGAGATGTGGGCGAAGTGCAGGCGGCCACCGGAGAGTTCGAGCAGGCGCAGGTCGCGCTCGATCATGATGATCTCGGCTTCTCGCGGGATGCCGACGAGGCCGAGGCGGGTGGCCCGCTCGCCCGAATTCATCATGCCGCCGCTGGCGAGGCTCGGCTCCTCCGGATGCTGGACGATCAGCTTGTCGAAGGTGCGGGCGTAGCTGAGCGCGCGGCGCATCGCCTTGGCGCTGGCGATCGCCTTGGTGCCGTCGGTGAAGGCCACGGCCCCGGCGCGGGACAAGAGGCCCATCTCGGTGATCTCGTTGCCGTCCGTCCCGCGGGTGGCGGCGGCGTAGGCGAAGACCTTGACCAGACGGACCTCGCGGGCGCGCCGGGCGATGAACTCCAGGCTCGCCACCTCGTCGGTCACCGGGTCGGTGTTGGGCAGCAGGACGACGGCGGTGATGCCGCCGGCCACCGCGGCGCGCGACGCGCTCTTGATGGTGTCCTTTTCCTCCTCGCCGGGCTCGCCGATCAGGACGCGCATGTCGACGAGGCCCGGGGCGAGGCACTGGCCCTGGAGGTCGACGACCTCGATCCCCTCCGGCACGCCGTCGGCGAACAGGGACGGGCCGAAGTCGGCGATCTTTGCGCCTTCGGTCAGCAGGTCGCCGCGCTGGTCCAGACCGCTGGCGGGGTCTAGCAGGCGGGCGTTGCGGTAGGCGACGCGCGTGGCGGAATTAGACATCGGTCCCCCGGCGATCGCGGGTGAGAAGGTCGAGCACGGCCATGCGGACGGCCACGCCCAGCTCCACCTGATCGAGGATCATGGAGCGCTTGAGGTCATCGGCGACCTCCGAATCGATCTCGACGCCGCGGTTCATCGGGCCGGGATGCATGACCACCGCGTGCGGCTTCGCCACCGCCAGCTTCTCGTAGTCCAGGCCGTAGAAGTAGAAGTATTCGCGGGTCGAGGGGACATACTGGCCGCTCATCCGCTCGGTCTGGAGACGCAGCATCATCACCACGTCGGCGTCCTTCAGGCCGGTCGCCATGGAGTGGTGGATCTCGACGCCCAGCCGGTCGATCTGCGAGGGGATCAGCGTCGGCGGCGCCACGACGCGGACGCGGGCGCCCATGGCGTTCAGCAGATGGATGTTGGAGCGCGCGACGCGGCTGTGCAGGATGTCGCCGCAGATCGCCACGATCAGACCGTCGAGGGTGCCCAGCCGGCGGCGGATCGCCAACGCGTCCAGGAGCCCTTGCGTCGGGTGCTCGTGGTGGCCGTCGCCGGCGTTGATGACCGAGCAGTTGACCTTGTCGGCCAGCAGCTTCACCGCCCCCGAATCGGCGTGGCGAACGACCAGCGCGTCGAGGTGCATGGCGTTCAGCGTCATTGCCGTGTCGATCAGCGTCTCGCCCTTCTTCACCGAGCTGCCGTCCGACGACATGTTGATGACGTCGGCGCCGAGCCGCTTGCCGGCCAGCTCGAAGCTGGTGCGGGTGCGGGTCGAATTCTCGAAGAAGAGGTTGACGATCGTCCGCCCATCGAGGAGCGACGACTTCTTCGAAGGCTGGCGGTTCTGCTCGACGTAGCCGTCGGCGAGGTCGAGGATGGTGGTGATCTCGCCTGCCGTCAGCCCCTCGATGCCAAGGAGGTGGCGGTGCGGGAAAACCGTCGTGGAATGGGGCGATCCGGTCATGGGCCGCGACTATAGGAGCGGTCCCGGACGCCCGCAAGCGCGCCCTATGACCTTTTTAAAGGTAGGCGATGAGCCGCCCGCAGGCCAGGACGCCGACCCACAGCGCGAGCGAGGCGGCACCCGCGAACCGGGCGCCCGGCGGGGGGCGGTCCGACAGGCTCCAGTCCGTCATGCGCCGTCCGGCGAACCGGTGGAAGGCCAGGATGTTCAGCAAGGCCAGCCCGATCAGCGCCAGCTTCGCCAGAAAGGCCGGGTTGCCGGCCAGCGCCGTCGCCTCCGTCGTGAAGAGGAGGAGGCCGGTCGGCACCGCCAGCGCGAATCCCGTCACCGCCACCGGCAGGATCAGCCGCGCCAGCGCATCGGCCGGCAGCAGCGGCGCCCGAACCCCGATCAGCCGCAGGTCGAAGGCCAGGATCGACCCGACCAGCACAGCAAATCCGAGGATGTGCGCGATCTCGACCAGCGGGTAGAGCCAGATCGACTGGCGCAGCGACTCGCCGAGCCCGGACGTCTCCAGCGCGACGAGCCAGTCGGGGCCGGTGGGGCCGAGGTCATGGTCCATGCGGGGGCCGCCGTCAGCGCAGCTCGATGGTCTTGTCGGCGGCGGTGATGCGCTCCGCCCGCAACTCCGCCGGGTCGGACTTGGCGGGATAGCCGACCACCGTCACGGTCTGGCCGGGCTTGATCGAATCGGCGGGCAGGCCGCGCGTGCTCATCCGGCTGGGCGGGGCGAGCACGACGTGCCAGAGCTTGCCGTCGGCCTGGAGATTCAGCATGGCGTGCGGGTTGTCGAAGGCGATCTGCTGCACGGTGCCGGTCAGCGTCATCTCCTGCCCCGACTCGTAACCGCCCCAGCCGTGGTGGGCGGCGGCGGGCCAGGTCAGTGAAGCGGACAGGAGGGCGGCGAGGGCGAGTGGGCGTGCGGGCGTCATGGCGCAACCTTTCCCCGGTCAGGCGTCTGTTCAGGCGTCTGGAGAAAAGGTTGTGGCGGACTCGGCCGCGGACAAGGCCCGGCTGTGGCCGGCGGCTGGATCGGCGGCGGCCTCCTCGAACAGCCAGTCGCGGAACGCCTTCACCTTCGGGCGCGAGAAGTAATGGGGCGGGGCAGCGACATAATAGGCGTAGTTGCCTGGCAGATGGACGTCGAACAACCGGACCAGCCGACCGGCGGCCACGTCGTCCGCCACCAGGACGCCGCGCGCCAGCGCCACGCCACCGCCCTCCGCCGCGACCTGGAGCAGCAGCGCCGAATCGTCGAAGCGCGGGCCGCGGGCGTGGTCCAGCCCCTCGATCCCCGCCGCCTCGCCCCAGGTGCCCCAGGTGATGAAATAGTCGTCGTGGAGCAGCGTATGGTGGCGCAGATCCTCCGGTCGGCACAGGGGGCGGGGGCCGGCCAGAAGGGACGGGCTGCACACCGGATAGATGTCCTCGGTCATCAGCCGCTCGCAGCGCAGGCCGGGCCAGTTTCCGGCGCCGAAGCGGATGCCGATGTCCACGTCCTGCTGGGTGAAATCCACGAGCTGCGGGGTGGTGTGCAGCCGCACCTCCAGCTCCGGATGGCGGGCCTGGAAACGGCCCAGCCGCATGACCAGCCATTTCGCCGCGAAGCTGGGCATGGTGGATATGGTCAGCGCGCCGGACCCGTCCATACGGAACAGCCGTTCCGTGGCGTGCGACAGCGTGTCGAGCGCATCGCGCACCGGCGGCAGATAGGATTGCCCGGTCTCCGTCAGGATCAGCGCGCGGTTCATCCGGCGGAACAGCGGCATGCCCAGCCATTCCTCCAGCCCCTTGATCTGATGGCTGACCGCGGCCTGGGTGACGTGAAGCTCCTCCGCCGCCTTGGTGAAGGACAGGTGGCGGGCGGCGGATTCGAAGGCGCGCAGGGCGTTCAGCGGCGGCAGGCGGCGGGCCATGGAGTGATTCCGGGACGTTGTCTTCGGATTAGTTTTCCTAATCCAAACTATGAGAAAGCGTCGTTTGTGCGCAAGGACCGGGTGGCCCATCCTCCAGTCACGGAACACAGTCCGGAACGTCGGGCGACAGGCTCCGACGACCGACACAAGAGGAGACGCGGTCATGGCCCAGAGCATGAATGACGGCATGAACGGCAGCATGAGCACCCGTAGCGATGCGCGGGAGCGGCCCGGCCAGGGGATTGGCGGTACGCTGGTCGTCCTGTTCGACACGGTGGCGACCTGGAACGAGCGGCGGCGCCAGCGGCGCGCGTTGGAGGCTTTGCCCGATCATCTGTTGCAGGACATCGGCCTGTCCCGCGCCGACGCGGTGACCGAGGCCGACAAGCCCTTCTGGCAGGGCTGACCTACCCCTTATCGAGGAAACGGACGGGAGCGGACCGATGAGCGACAGCGGAGTTCTGACGGGCGGTTGCCTGTGCGGCGCCGTCCGGTACAAGGCGACCGAGCGGCCCATGGGGGTGGTGAACTGCCACTGCGGCCAGTGCCGGCGCTTCCACGGCCATTTCGGCGCCTACATCACCATTCCGCGCGAGACGGTCGTCATCGAGGCGCAGGACACCTTGTCCTGGTACCGTTCCTCGGCGAAGGCGCAGCGTGGCTTCTGCTCGCGCTGCGGTTCGTCGCTGTTCTGGAGTGGCGACGAGTCGGACCTGTTCGACATCGCCGCCGGCACGATGGACCAGCCGACCGGCCTGACGACGCTGCGGCATATCTATGCGGCGGACAAGGGCGATTACTACGCCATCGACGACGGGCTGGAGTGTTTCCCGCAGGGAGCACCCGAACCGCCATGAGCGGTCACGGAAAACCGTTGCGGCAGCCTCAGCCAAGGAGGCTGTGGATGGTTTCCAAGATCGTCTTGGAATTCACCCTGGCGTAATCGTCGGCGTTGTTGGCAATGACCATGCCGAAGACTTCGGCGCCGCCGCCGTTCTTGCCGTTGGTGAGAGCGTAGGCGTTGGCCGAGCCGCCTGGATTCCAACCGCCCGCGCTGTCCAGCGATGCGCCAAGCGCCGAGGTCTTGATTTTGGCCAAGGCGTCCTGAGCGTTCGCACCGCCGTTCTTCAAATCGACCAGAGAGCCGTCGGCGCCGGGCTTCTTGCCGCTGTCGAACAGGATGCGGAGGTTGCCGCCTTTCTCCGCGCCATTCGGCAGGAAAGCGATGTCGAACATGCCGGTGGTTCCGCCGCTTTTGTCGGTCCACATGCTTTCACCCGTCGTCTGCAGCATGTTGGCTACGGCCGGGGGCATTTTCGGTTCGATCAGACCATTCTTTTCCGCCAGGTTCTTTATGGCGGTCAGCGCGGCTCCGCCCGCCGCCCAACCGTTTCGGTCGGCGCTGAGACCGAAAGTCTGGTCGACGAGATCGCGGACCTTGCCTTTATAGTCCGTGTGCTTTTCCCGCCACTCGGCATGGGCTGCCATTGCTTCGGGTGTGAAGCGTTCCGCGTCGGCGTTCAGTCCCGGTATCGTCTTCGCGGCCGCCGCGGCTTGAGCCAGCGAGTCGGCGGTTACGGTGAACCTCGTCGCGTTGCTCATCCGAAATTGCGCCTCAGTGGAGAGGCTGACCGTGTCCACAGGCCCGGAGGAGGGTGGTTCGGCCGACGGGGAGGTCGCTGCAATCGGACCATGTCCTGAAACCTTTCCCGACGCCGCAAAGGACGGGCTTGGGCTGTGGGACGCTGCGGGGAGGATGGTCATGGCTGCGCAAGCTTCTGGCATGAACTATCCAGGGTAGTGTTCGCGCTCGGTGCCTAACGAATCATTAAGGACGACGGACCGTCATCCCGCCAAGGTGACGACCAAGGGCAGCGTGGCGGCGGAAGCCAGCGTCTGAACGGTGATGATGCCGGCCACCAGCGCGTGGTCGCCGCCCATCTGCCGGGCCAGGACGTAGGAGCTGGCCGAGCAGGGCAGGGCGTTGAACAGCACCGCGATGGTCAGCGGCAGCCCGCCCACCCCCAGCCAGGACCCGGCGAGCGCCGTCGCGGCAGGGACCAGCAACAGCTTCAGGACGCTGGACAGCGCCACGCCGAGCCCGGCGCCGCGCGCCGCGGCGAGGTCCAGCCCGGCGCCGACCGAGAGCAATCCCATGGGCAGGGCGGCCCGCGCCAAAATGCCCACCACGTCCCCGATCACCGGAATCCGGCCGATCCCGCCCAGGTTCAGGGCGGCGCCGATGGCGACGGCGATGATGATCGGGTTGCGCAGGATGCCGGAGACCACCGCGCCGACGCCGTTGCGCTGCGGCGCTCCGTCCGTCACGCGGCCATAGTGCACCATCGCCGTGACGCAGAGCAGATTGACCAGCGGCACCACCACGGCGATGCCCACCGCCGTCAGCGTCAGCCCGGCGGACCCGTAGAGCGCGCTGGCCCCCGCAAGCCCCACATAGGTGTTGGGCCGGATCGCCCCCTGGAAGACCGAGGTGAAGGCCGGACCGTCCAGCCCGATCGGGCGCCGGACGGCGAGCGCCAGGGCGGCGCCGGCGAATATCCCCGCCGCCATCGTCCCGCCCATGGAGCCCATGGACAGCGCGCGCAGGTCGGTCCGCGTCAGTTCGTCCACGATCAGGCAGGGAAAGAACAGCAGATAGGTCAGCCGGTCGAGCGACGGCCAGGCGTAGTCGGGGATCACGGCGCGGCGGCGCAGCCCCTGGCCGAACAGGATCAGCAGGAAGATCGGGGCCAGCGCCCCGGCGATGGGCAGCATGGGGCCGTCAGGCGTCCCCGTTGTCGCCGCTGTGGCCGCCGCCGCTGTCACCGCCGCGGTGGCCGCCAATGTCGTTGTCGTACTCGTCGCGCTCCCGCTGCTCCCGCTCCATGCGGCGGATGTGGGCGAGCGCGTCCAGCGCGCCTTGCAGGATGTAGGCGGCGGCCATCTTGTCCACCACCTCGTCCCGGCGCTTGCGGGTCATGTCGGCCTCGCCGATCATGAAACGCTCCACCGCGGAGGTCGACAGCCGCTCGTCCCAGAAGGCGATCTCGGCGTCCCAGCCCAGCAGGTCGGACCGCTCCATCAGGTTCTTGGCGAAGGCGCGGGTGGATTCGGCGCGCGGCCCCTCCGACCCGTCCATATTCAGCGGCAACCCGATCACCAGCCCGCCGATCCCGTAATCGCGCAGCGTCCGCGACAGCTCGCGGGCGTCCTGGGTGAACTTCGTGCGCTTCAGCGTGCCGATCGGCGAGGCGACGACGAAGTTCGGGTCGGACACGGCCATGCCGACGGTCTTGGTGCCGACGTCGAGGCCGAGCAGGCGCTGGCCCCGGCCCAGGCGGGCGGCCAGTTCGGGAAGCGTATGGATCATGCCGCGAACCATAGAAGCCGTCTGCCGGAACGGCAAGCCCGGCGGAGATGTTGGGCGATGCAATGGCGCAGCGAAGCCGCTTGAGTTGTTCTCCGGCATACTTATTCTAGCGCATGTGAATTCCGGAGTCCCTCCATGCCCACCTCCGCCACCGATCCGGCTCCCGCGGCTGCATTCAGCCACCGCCCTTTGGCCGATGCCGACATTCCCAACCTCTGCCGGTTCGCCCGTGATCGGGAGGAGCTGTATTTCCTCTTCCCCCGCGCGACGTGGCCGCTGACTCCGGAACAGGTGCGCGCCTCGCTGGCCGTACGCCGCGATCCCATGGTGGTGCTGCGCGGTGGCGAGGTGGTCGGCTATGCGAACTTCGCCACCTTCGAGGCGGAATGCAGCGCCAGCCTGGGCAATGTCAGTGTGGCGCCCTGGGCTCGGCGAACCGGCGTGGCGAAGCATCTGGTGCGCATCATGATGGACCGCGCATTCGACCATCACGGCTTGCCCGAGCTTGTGCTGCGTTGCTTCAACACCAACACCCCGGGACTTCTTCTCTACGCCGCGCTGGGATTCGTCCCGATCGCCGTCGAGGAGCGGAGGGCGCCCTGGGGCGACCGGCTTGCCCTTTTCACCCTGCGCATCGACCGGGTGCGTTGGGACGCGGCACGCGGCGAAGGTTGACGCGGCCCAACGTCCGGCGTCGGGCGCCTTCGCGAGGTCAGGCGCTGCGGATGCGCTGGACGAACTCGTCCACCGCTCGGCGCATGGCCTGGGCATGGTTGCCCAGGCTATTGGCGGCCGCCAGCACATCCGCCGCCGCCTGCCCGGCCTCGCGGGAAGCGTCGTTCACCTGCAGGATGCTGCGCGAGGCGTCGGCGGTGCCTTGGGCGGCCTGCTGGACATTGCGCGAAATCGCCCCGGTCGCCGCGGACTGGCGTTCCACGGCCAGGGCGATGGCGCCGGCGATGTCGTTCACCTGCCGCACCGTGTCGGCGATGTCGCGGATCGCCGACACGGCGTCGTGGGTCTCCTTCTGGATCGCCTGGATCTGGGACGTGATCTCCTCCGTCGCGCGCGCGGTCTGGTTGGCGAGGCCCTTCACCTCGTTGGCGACGACGGCGAAGCCCTTGCCGGCCTCACCGGCACGGGCGGCCTCGATGGTGGCGTTCAGCGCCAGCAGGTTGGTCTGCGAGGCGATCTGCTGGATGAGCTGAACCACGCTGCCGATGCGCTCCGCCGTGCCGGACAGGCTTTCCACCGTGGCGTTGGTGCGCTGCGTCTCCTCAAGAGCGGCCCGGCTGGTGCGCGCGGCGCTGTCGACCTGATCGGCGATCTCGGTGATGGAACCGCTCAGTTCCTCAGCGGCGGAGGCGACGGTCTGGACGTTGTCCGACGCCTGCTCGGTCACCGCGGCGACGGACGATGCCTGGACCGTTGTCCGTTCGGCGATGGCCGTCATGCTGCGCGCGCTGCCCTGAAGCTGCCCCGCCGCCGCCGCGACGGCGCTGACCATGTCCTGCACGCCGGTCCGGAAGGAGTCCGCCAATTCGTTCATCAGCCGCCGCCTGTCCGCCGTTGCGCGCTGGTCGGCCTGCCGGGCTTCCTCCTCCATGACGCGGTTGCGCTGGAGGCTGTCCTTGAAGACCAGCATGGCGCCGGCCATCGCTCCGATCTCGTCGCGCCGGTTCTGCGCGGGAACGGCGATGGAGAGATCCCCGTCGGCCAGCCGGCGCATGGCCTCGGTCATGGCGCGCACCGGCCCGGCCACCGCACGTGTGGTCAGCAGCGCGGTCAGCAGCAGGATGGCCGTCATCGCCACCGAGATCGACGCCCCGACCATGCCGTAACGCCGGGCGGTGTCGTCAAACTCCTCGTCCGCTTCCCTGGCCTCGCGGGCGGTGGACATCTTGATCTTCTCGTACAGGTCCGACATGGCGGCCAGTTCGCCGTCGATGCGGTCGTCCATGGCGCGGGTCCGTGCGTCGGCGGGACCGCTGCGCAGGATGGGCAGCATCTCCTTCTCGAAGATGTCCACGGCGGCTCCGAAGTGCTTCTCCGCCTCCTCCGCCCAACCGCGCTCTTCCGGCGTGTCCATCACCCCGGCGGTCTTGCGGATGTAGAGTTCGGCGTTCTGGCGGACGGTCTTCCACTGTTCGGCGTGCTGCGGGCTGTAGCCGTTGATCTGCGCGTCGGCCACGATCTTGTAGAGACGACCGTCATAGCCGGCGAGTTCGGTCAGCGTCGTGGCGTCGGCGACCCGCCGCATCCCCTCCTGCTGCAGGTCGCTCAGCCGCGCCATCGCGAGGTTGTTGAACAGGGCGACGGCGGCAAAGCCCGCCACGCCGATGCCGAAGCCGAGGAAAAGGCGTTTCGCCAGCGTCAGTGATGTCGTCATTGAGAGCCTGCCCGGTTGGGTGAGGTGAGGTGGCTTCGGCGCGAATTTGATTGGTATGTTCGGCAATCTAACAGGGAACCCGCCAACGCACCACGCGGCGTCGGCCCCGACACTTTTTGCCGCGCTTTCTCCTCCAGGCGCCTCTCGCCGCCGGTCCGGATGCGCACGCCGGTGGAAGGGATATCCCTGAATCATTGCGGTAATAGAATTCGGGTGATAGCTTCCAAGCCGTTTTTCCAGACGTTTCGGAAGAGAGTGGAAGGCATGTCGCTCGACAAGGCCACCGTGGCCAAGATCGCGCATCTGGCCCGCATCAAGGTGCCGGACGATGAACTGGATCACCTGGCGGGTGAGCTGAGCCAAATCCTGACCTTCGTCGAACAGTTGGGCGAGGTCGACACGCAGGACGTGCCGCCGATGACCAGCGTGGCCGCGCAGACGCTGCGCCGCCGCAAGGACGAGGTGACCGACGGCGGTTACCGCGACGCCGTCCTCTCCAACGGCCCGGAGACGGCCGAAGGCTTCTACGTCGTTCCGAAGGTGGTCGAGTGATGACCGGTCTTACGCATCTGACCATGGCGGCGGCCCTCGACGGCCTCGCCAAGAAGGAGTTCACCGCGGTCGAACTGACCGAGGCCCACGTCAAGGCGGTGGAGACGATCCGCCCGCTGAACGCCTTCATCACCGAGACGCCGGAGCAGGCGCTGGCGATGGCCAAGGCCTCCGACGCCCGCCGCGCCAAGGACGAGGCCGGCCCGATGGAGGGCCTGCCCATCGCGGTGAAGGACCTGTTCTGCACCAAGGGCGTGCCGACCACCGCGGCCAGCCACATCCTCGACGGCTTCAAGCCGGAGTATGAGTCCACCGTCACCAGCAACCTGTGGCGCGACGGCGCCGTCATGCTGGGCAAGGTGAACCTGGACGAGTTCGCCATGGGCTCGGCCAACATCACCTCGCACCACGGCAACGTCATCAGCCCGTGGAGCCCGGGCGAGGTCGGCAACTGGTCGCGCCAGCTCGTCCCCGGCGGCTCGTCGGGCGGCTCGGCCGCGGCGGTGGCCGCGCGCGCCGCGCTGGGCGCCACCGGCACGGACACCGGCGGCTCGATCCGCCAGCCCGCCGCCTTCACCGGCATCGTCGGCATCAAGCCGACCTACGGCCGCTGCTCGCGCTGGGGCGTGGTCGCCTTCGCCTCCTCGCTGGATCAGGCCGGCCCGATGACCCGCACGGTCGAGGACGCGGCGATCATGCTGCGCTCGATGTGCGGCTTCGACCCGAAGGATTCGACCTCGGTCGACATGGCGGTGCCGGACTTCCGCGCCGCGCTGACCGGCGACATCCGCGGCCTGAAGGTCGGCATTCCCAAGGAATACCGGGTGGAGGGCATGCCCGCCGAGATCTCCGCGATCTGGGACCAGGGCATCGAGTGGCTGAAGCAGGCCGGCGCCGAGCCGGTGGAGATCAGCCTGCCGCACACCAAGTACGCGCTGGCCACCTACTACATCGTCGCTCCGGCCGAGGCGTCGTCGAACCTCGCGCGCTACGACGGCCTGCGCTACGGCTTGCGGGTCGAGGGCGCCAGCCTGAAGGACATGTACGAGAACACCCGCGGCGCCGGCTTCGGCAAGGAGGTCCGCCGCCGCATCCTGATTGGCACCTACGTGCTGTCGGCGGGCTATTACGACGCCTACTACAACAAGGCCCGTCAGGTGCGCACGCGCATCAAGTGGGACTTCGACGAGGCGTTCAAGCAGTGCGACGTCATCCTGACGCCGACCGCGCCGAGCACCGCCTTCGCCATCGGCGAGAAGATGGACGATCCGATCCAGATGTACCTGAACGACGTGTTCACGGTCCCGGCCTCGCTGGCCGGCCTGCCGGGCATGTCGGTTCCGGCGGGCGTCGGGTCGGACGGGCTGCCGCTGGGGCTCCAGCTGCTGGGACGGCCCTTCGATGAGGAAACCGTGCTGCGCGTCGGTCAGGTCATCGAAAAGGCCGCCGCCGTCACCGCCACCCCGCCGTTCATGGCCTGAGCCGGACGAGAGAAGAGACCGATGTCGTACATTCAGGGCGAAACGGGCGATTGGGAAATCGTGATCGGGCTGGAGGTCCATGCCCAGGTCATCTCGAACGCCAAGCTGTTCTCCGGCGCCGCCACCGCCTTCGGCGCGGAGCCGAACAGCCAGGTCAGCTTCGTCGACGCCGCCTTTCCCGGCATGCTGCCGGTCATCAACGAGCGTTGCATCGAGCAGGCGGTGCGCACCGGCCTGGGGCTGAAGGCGCAGATCAACCTGCACTCGGTGTTCGACCGCAAGAACTACTTCTACGCCGACCTGCCGCAGGGCTATCAGATCAGCCAGTATCTGCAGCCCATCGTCGGCAAGGGCGAGATCGTTCTGGACCTGCCGGACGGCTCGTCGCGCACGGTCGGCGTGACGCGCTTGCATCTGGAGCAGGACGCCGGCAAGTCGCTGCACGACCAGCATCCCGCCAAGACCTACATCGACCTGAACCGGTCGGGCGTGGCGCTGATGGAGATCGTGTCGGAGCCGGACATGCGCACCGCGGAGGAGGCCGGCGCCTATGTGCGCAAGCTGCGCTCCATCCTGCGCTACCTCGGCACCTGCGACGGCAACATGGAGGAAGGCTCCATGCGCTGCGACGTCAACGTGTCGGTGCGCAAGCCGGGCGCGCCCTTCGGCACGCGCTGCGAGATCAAGAACGTCAACTCGATCCGCTTCGTCATGCAGGCGATCGAGTACGAGGCGCGCCGCCAGATCGAGATCATCGAGGACGGCGGCAAGATCGACCAGGAGACGCGGCTGTGGGACACGACCAAGTTCGTGACCCGCTCCATGCGCTCCAAGGAGGAGGCGCACGACTACCGCTACTTCCCCGATCCCGACCTTCTGCCGCTGGAACTGGATCCGGATTGGGTCGAGGACATCAAGAAGACCCTGCCGGAACTGCCGGACGACAAGAAGGCCCGCTTCATCAGCGAGTACAAGCTGTCGCCCTATGACGCCAACGTGCTGGTGTCGGAGAAGGCCCGCGCCGACTTCTACGAGGCCGTGGCCAAGGGCCGCGACCCGAAGTTGGCCGCAAACTGGGTCACCGGCGAGCTGTTCGGCTATCTGAACAAGGCCGGCAAGGAGATCGAGGAGAGCCCCGTCTCGGCGGAGAACCTCGGTGGCCTGATCGACCTGATCGCCGACAACACCATCTCCGGCCGAATCGCCAAGGAGGTGTTCGAGGCGATGTTCGAAACGGGTGAGAAGCCGGCCGACATCGTCGAGAAGAAAGGCCTGCGCCAGGTCACCGACACCGGCGCCATCGAGTCGTCCATCGACGCCGTGCTGGCTGCCAACGCTGACAAGGTGGCGGAGTTCCGGTCGGGCAAGGACAAGCTGTTCGGCTTCTTCGTCGGTCAGGTCATGAAGGCGACCCAGGGCAAGGCCAACCCGGCCCTGGTCAACGAAATCCTGATGACCAAGCTGAAAGGCTGATTGGCGACGGTTGTGGCGCCATGCCATGGCATGGTGCGGCGTCATAACCGTTGATTTTGTTCTCCCGTCGGTTTCAATTGGGGCCGGCGGGAGGCCCAATGATTGCAAATTCGCTGACGGTGGCGCTGCTTGCGCTGTGCGCCGGTCTCCTGGCCGGATTTCTCGCCGGTTTTCTGGCGGCGCGGCGCATGGGGGCAGGGCCTTCAGAAGGGGGCCTCTCAAACGCCTCCGGCGCGACGGAGGACCGGCTGCGCGCCATCCTGGACACCGCTCCCATCGGCGTTCTCATCAACACGCGCGACGGCGACAACCTCTACCACAGCCCCAGCGCCATCACCTGTTTCAAAGTCAGCGGCGAGCAACTCCGGCGCGACGGCATGTGGCCGCTCTATCATGACCCGCGGGACCGCCGGACCGCCATCGACCGTCTCTACGCCGATGGCCTCTTCGACGGACAGGAGGTGTTGCTGCGCCGCGGCAACGGCGAAACCTGCATGGGTTCGCTGAGTTCGACCGTCATCGATTTCGAAGGGCGGCGCTGCCACATCAGCTGGTTCTACGATCTGACGGAGCAGAAGAAGGCCGACGCGGTTCGCCGCGATCTGGCCGACCGCCTGGAGATGGCGTTGGACGCCACCGGTGCGGCGGTGTGGGACACCGACATCCAGCGGGGAACCTGCTGGTGGTCCGACAGCTTTCCGCGCATGCTGGGCTACGCCGAGCCACCGGAGATGCCCGCCGACTTTTGGGAATTGCGTCTGCATCCCGACGACCGGCGGCGCGTGCTGACCACCATCGATGCCCACCTGCGGGGCGAGACGGCGGCCTACGCCTATGACTATCGGTTGCGCCGTGAGGATGGCGGCTGGATGTGGATCGCCGCTCAGGGGCGGGCGATTCGCGACGGTGCCGGGCAGGCGGTGCGCTACGTCGGCATCATGACCGACATCACCGAGCGCCGCCGCCAGGAGGAGGAGGTCCGCGCCGGCAAGGAACGGCTGCTGCGGATACTGGAGGCCAGCCCCATCGCGGTGAACATCACGCGGCGCGATGGTCTGCTGGTGTTCTGCAACACGCAGTCGGAGATCATTCTGGGCCGGTCGCGCGACGACCTGCTGCCGATGCCCGCCGAGCGGCTGTACGCCGACCCGGCGGACCGCCAGGCCCTGATCGACCGCTTCGAACGGGAAGGCCCGTTCCGCGACGCCGAGGTGCGCTTCCGCAAGCCGGACGGAACGATCGTCTGGGTGCTGTCGAGTTGGGGCGAGATCGAGATGGACGGGGAGTCGGCGCTGCTGACTTGGCTCTACGACATCAACGACCGCAAGGCGGCGGAGGCTGCCATGGCGGCTGCCCGCGACGAGGCGGAGCGCGCACTGGCCGACCTGCGCGCCGCCCAAGAGAGCCTGATCCAGGCGGAGGCCATGGCCTCGCTGGGACAACTGGTCGCCGGGGTCGCGCACGAGATCAACACCCCCATCGGCATCGGTCTCACCGCCGCCAGCCACATCGCCGAACAGGCCCGCGACCTGCGTGCCCGTTTCGATTCGGGCACGTTGAAGAAGACCATCCTGGCCGAGTATCTGGACACGGTGACGGAGGCCGCCCGTCTGCTCGTTTCGAACATGAACCGGGCGGCGGCGCTGGTGCAGAGCTTCAAACAGGTGGCGGTGGACCAAACGTCCGGCGAGCGGCGGTCCTTCGATCTGCGGACCTACGTCGACGAGGTGCTGTTTTCCCTGCGGCCGCGCTTGAAACGCACGCAGGTGACGGTCGAGGTGGACTGTCCGGAGGGGCTTGAGATGGACAGCTTTCCCGGCGCGTTGAGCCAAGTGCTGACCAACCTCGTGATCAACGCGTTGATTCACGCCTATGACGAGAAGCAACGGGGGATCATCCGGATCGTGGTCCGTGCGGACGGCGGCGATCATGTCGTCATTGACTTTTCCGACGACGGGGCCGGCATCCCCGAGGATCATCTGCAAAAGGTGTTCGAACCCTTTTTCACGACCAAGCGCGGCGAGGGGGGCTCGGGGCTCGGCCTGCACATCGTGCAGAGTACGGTGACAGGCGTGCTGGGCGGTACGGTGGCGGTGCGGTCGGCGGCCGGGTACGGCACGGGCTTCACCCTGCGCCTGCCTCGCCGAATCGCACGGGAGGCCGCCATGCCGATGGTGCAGGCGCCTCGGCCGGGGCCGGTGGTGCCGGTCTGATGGCTGCCGACGGATCTCGTCAGGCGTGGAGATCTTGGATCTGCAAATGCTTGGGCCTGCGACCACGCCGCTTGGGCGCCTCGAATGCGGCTGTGGCCCCATTTTCGCCGCGCGCTTCCGCCTTCAATTCCTCAACACAGCGCAGTAGCAGTTCCTTTTCGCGAAGGTCCTCGCGGTCGGTGATCTCCAAGCAGCTCAGCTTGATCTCGACCAGATCGATCAGCGTTTCGGCGCAGCGGCGTGACAAGCTCATGGCGTCCCCCTGACCAAAGATTGCTATCGCGTTCCGGTGGTAAACTACCTTTGATTTTCTAAAAAGTACATAAAATTTTATACAGATTTCGTTCTTTTCTGGCTCGTTCCAAATTTTTGGCGAGTAAGCGTTGACAGGTCCCATTCGGATCGTTAGAACGCACCCACGCCAGCGGCGCCACAGAGCGTCGACCCGGTAGGAGGGGTGGCCGAGAGGCTGAAGGCGGCGGTTTGCTAAACCGTTATAGGGGCTCAAACCCCTATCGTGGGTTCGAATCCCATCCCCTCCGCCATTCCTTTCAAATCAAATACTTAGCTGGCTGATTTGGCGGTTTCCTGGGGATGCAACCCAGGAGAAACCGTGGCCTGTGCGCCAATATTGATCGGGATACACCCCAGACGAATCTCCGTCACTTCCAGGTTGCCGCAAATTGTGGAGATCTGACGGTTCGGCGCCTACGCCTCCAAAACGGATTCGACCTCGGACAGGTCGCTCAGGCGGCGGGCCAGCTTGTCCGTGCACTGGATTTCCAGGATGCCAAAGCCGGCGTTGGGCGCGATCGCGTGCAGGTCGCCGGCCATGCCGTTCTGGCTGGCGAAGCGCTTGACCCGCTCCACCATGGCGTCGCGCTCGGGCCGGCCCGGACGCAGGCCGGGCAGGGGGCGGGTGAATAGAATCTTGTAGCGTTTGAACATGGCGTGAGCCATGGGAGAGGCTCCCGGCCTGCGGAGTGGAGACGGACGCGCCAGGGGATGTGGCACGTCCGCCCCCACCGGTGCAAGCCTTTCAGGCCGCCATCAGTCCTTGGTCGGCTCCACATTCTCGGCGCCCTTGCGGGTGCCGCCGAAGCGGTCGGCGCCCTTGGCGTCGGGAGCATCCGGCTTCTTGTGGTTGCCGGTGTTCTGCTGGTCGTCGGTGTGCTTGACGGTCTCTTCGGTGTGGGGCTGCTTCATCGCGGGGCCTCATGCTCCGTTCGGAATGGTCACCCCATCAACCGGCCAGGCTCGCGCCCGTTCCCTCAGATCACATTCGTCTCCAGCAGGGGGCGGTTCTCCACCAGACGGTCGTAGGCGAAGGCCGACAGGTTCAGGCTGCGGAAGGCGCCGGTCGCGATCAATTCCGCCAGCCCGCGCCCGGCGCCCGGCGCCTGTTGCAGGCCATGGCCGCTGAAGCCGTTGCAGAACAGGAAGTTGCGAAGCTCAGGATGCGGCCCGATGACAGCGTTCTGGTCGATCTCGTTGTATTCGTAGAAGCCGGCCCAGGCGGTGGTGACCTTGATCGCCTCGAAGGCGGGAACGCGCCCGGCCAGCGCCGGCCACATCATCTCCTCGAACAGGTCGTGCTCCACCGTCAGGTCGTCGGTGTCCGGGTCGCGGTCGGCGGGCGGCGGGGCGCCGCAGATGAACTGCTTGCCCTCGGGGCGGAACCACACGCCGGACGGGTCGATGACCAGCGGGCAGCCGGGAAGCTCCTCGCGGCAGTCGAACACGAAGACGCAGCGCTTGCGCGCCGACACCGGCAGGTCCACCCCGGCCATGGTGGCGACGTGGCGGGCCTGCGGCCCGGCGGCGTTGACCGCCACCCCGCAGGACAGCCGCCGGCCGTCGGCCAGACGCACCGCGGTGACCTTGCCGTCGGCGGCGTCGATGCCCGCGACTTCCCCGGCAATCATGGCGACGCCCAGCGCCTTGGCCTTGCGGCGGAAGGCCTGCATCAGGCTGTAGCCGTCGAACCAGCCCTCTCCGGACAGTCCCAGTGAGCCGAGCGCGATTCCCTCGACCGACAGCCAGGGGAAGCGGGCGGCCAGCTCCTCCGGCGACAGCAGGGCGATGTCGGCGCCGCAGGAGAGCTGGATGGCGTTGTTCCGGCGCAGGATGTCCGCCCCGGCGCCGGTCGCCAGATAAAGATAGCCCGGCTCGCGCAGGCCCAGGTCCACCGGGTCGCCGTCCACGGACAGATGCTGAGTCGCGTTGCGGATGAAGGACAGGCCGAACTGCGACAGGGCGATGTTCGCCGGGGTCGAGAACTGCTGACGGATCGAGCTGGCCGACAGGGCGGAGGAGGCGCGCTGGTAGGTCGGATCCCGCTCCACCACCGCCACGCTGCCGCCGAAGCCGGGGTCGCTCGCCAGGAAATAGGCCACCGCGCAGCCCATCACACCACCGCCGACGATCACGACGTCGTACCGATCCGCCATCGAACGCTCCCGAATTAACCTTGTTTATCGTTCCGGTGATCGGGCCAGAAGGCGGGGCCGCCGTCAAGAGGGCTCAGTAGGGCCGGCGCTCACAGCCCGGCGATGGCGCGGGCGACGGTCATCCACTCGTCACCCGGCTCGGCGTCGCGCAGGGCCAGCAGGGGCGGCCAGACGCCAAGCCGGCTGCGGCGACGCTGGGTGACGAAACGCTCGATCTCCTCCGCCGTCGGCAGGCGGTCGGCCTTGCGCTGGTTGCAGCGGCGGTGCGCCAGAACGACGTTCGGCGCCGCGTCTAGTCCGCCATAGGCCAGCGGAATCAGATGGTCGAAGGTCGCCTTGGCCCCCACCGGCTCCTCGCAATAGAAGCAGAGCCCACCCTGCAGCACGTCCATGAGGCGGTAGTCGTCGGGGCCGACGGGCATGGCGGGGGCTCTCCTGCGAGGCTCACACCGGCAGGCGGATCAGCACGCGCAGGCCGCCGTAGGGGCTGTCGCTGAGCGTGATGTCGCCGCCGTGGCTGCGGGCGACGTCGCGGGCGATGGTCAGCCCCAGCCCGGCGCCGCCGGTCGCCTGGTTGCGCGAGCTGTCCAGGCGGAAGAAGGGCTTGAACACGTCGTCGCGCGACGCCTGCGGGATGCCCGGTCCGTCGTCGTCCACCAGGATGTCGATGAAGCCGTCCTCCCGCTCCGCCCGCACCCAGATGCGGTCGCCGTGACGCCGGGCGTTGGACAGCAGGTTGGCGAGGCAGCGCCGCGTCGCGTTGGGGCGCAGAGGCAGGGTCAGCCCGTCCGGTGCGACCAGGGCGACCTCCGCCCCCTCGCGGCGGACGCCGGAGACCACCTCGTTCAGGATGCGGGTCAGGTCGGTCGGCTGAACGGCCTCCGTCCCCTCGCCGCGGGCGAAGGCCAGATAGCCCTCGATCATCGTCTCCATCTCGGAGACGTCGGTCAGCAGCTCCTCGACCTCCGGCCCGTCGCCCAGCATGTCCAGCGCCAGCTTCATGCGGGTCAGCGGCGTGCGCAGGTCGTGGCTGACGCCGGCCAGCATCTCCGTCCGCTGGGTGATCTGGCGGTGGATGCGCTCGCGCATGCGCATGAAGGCGACGGCGGCCTGCCGGACCTCGGTCGCCCCCTCCGGCTTGAAGTTGCGCACGTCGCGGCCCTTGCCCAGCGCGTCCGCGGCGGCGGCCAGCCGCTTGATGGGGCGGATCTGGTTGCGCATGAAGATGATGGCGACGGTGAACAGCACCAGGGCCGAGCCGACCATCCAAAGGATGAAGATGTAGCTGGTCGGGCTGAACAGGCGGCGTTCCGGTGACATCACCGACAGCACGCCGTCCGGCATCTGCACGCGGATCTCGTACCATTCGCGGGTGATCCGGGTGTTGATGGCGAAGGGCCGCCGCACCCGCTCGTGCAGCGCCTTGCTGAGCGTGTTCTCCAGCATGCCGCGCAGCTTCGGCGGGTGGTCGGGCAGGGTGCTGCCGGGCTCCAGCGTCACGATCAGGTCGGTGCTGCGCGCGGTGGCGGCCAGCGTCCAGTTGCGGCCTTCCGGGGTCGGGTCGTGCTCCAGCATGCCGATGACCATGGCGATGTCCCCGGCCACCGCGAAGGCCAGCCGGTTCGTCATGGTGTCCCAATGCCGGTCGTAGAAAATCCAGGTGGCGACCGCCTGGGCCAGGATGACCGGCGTCACGATGATCAGCAGCGAGCGGCCGAACAGCGTCCGGGGCAGGAACCGCTTCAGCAGCCCCGTCTTTTCCCGGCGCGGCATCGGCATCGGTCCGGCAGCGGTGTCGGTGGTCATTGGTCCTGGTCCTGTTCCTGGCGCTCTGGCGGCCCCGTTACGGGTCCGGCCTCAGCACATAGCCCTCGCCGCGCACCGTGTGGATGTAGCGCGGCTCCCGCGGATCGGATTCGATCTTGCGGCGCAGGCGGGTCACCTGCACGTCGATGGTGCGGGCGTTGCCGGCGACCTTGCTGCGCTCCGTCAACTCCTCACGCGAGAAGATGGTGCCGGGGGAGGCGGCGAGCACGCGCAGCAGCCCGGCCTCCGCGGTGGTCAGCCGGACCACCTCGTCGCCCGCCCGCAGCTCGTCGCGGTCGGGCAGGTAGATCATCGGGCCGAGCTTCACCGGCTGCGGCGGCACCGGGTCGGCCGGGCGGCTGGCCTGCCGGCGCAGGATCGAGTTGATGCGCAGCAGCAGCTCGCGCGGGTTGAAGGGCTTGGCGAGGTAATCATCGGCCCCGGCCTCCAGCCCGGCGATGCGGTCGTCCGGCTCGCCCCGCGCGGTCAGCAGCAGGATGGGCAGGTCGCGCTCCCGCCGCAGCGATTCGGTCAGCTCCAGCCCGGTCTCGCCCGGCATCATGATGTCGAGCACCAGCAGGTCGAAGGCGAGCCCGGCCAGCTTGGCCCGCGCCTCCGCGGCGTCCTTCGCGGTGGTCACCAGGAAGCCGTTGCCGGCGAGGTACTTGCGCAGCAGCTCGCGCAGACGGGTGTCGTCATCGACGACCAGGATGTGGGGCTGGTCTTCTTCGGTCATGACGCGACTGTAGCGCAACAGCGCGCCGCGCACCAAGGGAAGCGGCGGCGGCCGGGCAGGGCATCAGGTCCCACATCCGGCGGCGGCATCGGCGCCCGCGGTCAGCTCCGCCAGGGTGGACAGGATGCGGTTGGGTGCTGCGGGTTTGGTCAGCACGAGACAGCCCGCATCCTTGGCCGCGCGCACGAGGTCGGCGGACAATTCCCCGGTGAGCAGGATGGCCGGAACGTCCCGTCCCAACACCCCGCGAAGCGTCTGGATGCCGCTCAGCCCGTCGGTGCCGCCGGGCAGCCGGTAATCGCTGAGGATCGCCGAGGGCGCCTGGAGGGTTGCTTGGGCGGCGGCGAGGGCAGAATCGAAGCTGTCGGCCGCCATCACACCGGCCCCGGCCTGCTCCAGAAGCAAGGTCAGGGAGCTGCGCTGCAACGGATCGTCCTCGACCACCAGCACCCGCCGTCCGGACAGGCGACCGAGGGACCGTTCGGCGGGGCGGTCCGGGGCGGGGTCCGCTGCGGTCGCCCCCTCCGGCCGGGGGCGCGCCACCGGCGCCGGGATGGCGGAGGACCGAACGCTGGGCAGAGTGACCGCGAAGACGGAACCGCGGCCGACCCGCGACCGGACCTCCAGCGGATGGCCGAGCAGGCGGGCGGTGCGCTCCGCGATGGACAGGCCGAGGCCGGCGCCGCGCGAGCCGTCGCGGGCGGGGTTGCCGATCTGGTAGAACTCCTCCCAGATCGTGCCCAGCTCGGCGCTGGCGATGCCCTGGCCGCTGTCCCAGACCTCCACCCGCAGGGCGTCGCCGCGCCGCCGCGCCCCGACGACCACCCCGCCGCGCGCCGTGTATTTGACGGCGTTGGACAGCAGGTTGCGCAGGATCGGCTGAAGCCGCGCCGGATCGCTGCGCACCCAGGCTTTGGTGGGCATCACGGTCAGCCGCAGGCCCTTGCCCTCGGCCTCCGCCTGCAATTCGGCGGCCAGTTGCTCCAGCAGCGGGGCGAGCGGAAAGACTCCGACCTCCACCGGCACCACGCCGGCCTCCAGCCGCGACAGGGTCAGCAGATCGTCGAGCAGCCGCTGCCCGGCCTGGAGCGACGCCGAGGCCATGGCGCCCAATTGCTTGAGCGTCGGGTTCGGCGCCTCCTTCAACAGCAGCTCATGAAAGGCGGCCAGACCTTGCAAGGGTTGGCGCAGGTCGTGGCTGACGGTCGCCAGCACCTTCATCTTGGCGAGGCTGGCCATTTCCGCGCTGCGCAGGGCCTTCTCCAGCTCCGCCGTCCGCTGGCGGACGCGGTCGTCGAGGCTCTGGTTGGCGCGCAGAAGCTCCGCCCGGACCGCTTCCTCCCGCCGGGCGCCGGCCAGGGCGAAAACGAACAGCACCGTCGCGCCGGTCAGGATGCCGCCGCTGACCGCGGTGGTCCACAGGGCGCGTTCCCGCCAGGGGGCCAACACCTCGGCCAAGGGGCGGCTCGCCACCACCACGATCGGGAAACCGGTCAGCATCCGCGCGGCGGTGATCTGCCTCCCCTCCACGATCGCCGGGCTTTCCGGCGGGTCCCAGGGCTGGGGCCAGGCGGTGGAGGGCGGAGCGACGGCGCTGTCCGGCGGCCATTCCGCCAGCTTCTCCTTGCCGCTGGTGAACAGGGCCAGACGCGCGCCCTCGCCCCAGCCGGCCTCCCCGTACATTTGAGAGAAATAGGTGTTCTGGATGCCCGCCACCGCGATCGCCTGCAGACCTCCCTCGTCGTCGCGCAGGGCGCGGCTGATGGTGAAGCGCCCTTGGTTGACGCCGGCACCGTCGGGCAGGTGGGGCCCGACATGGAGACCCGGCGGCGGTCCCCGCGTGGTGTCCAGATGAGCCTGGGCATAGTCCCGCTCCGACAGGTCGCGGGGCGGTGGCGGGTGTTCCGCGCTGTCCAGAAGCAGCCGGCCCTGCGCATCGAGCGCCCAGACGCCGCCGATCTGCGGCAGTCGTTCGGCGCGGGCGCGCATCGCCGCCTGGATGCGCTGTCCTTCAGCGGAGTCGCGGCGGTCCCACCGCTCCAACTCGGCCAGCAGCATGCGCAGTTGGGCATCCCCCGATTCGATGGCGCGGCTGGCGTGTTCGTCGAGGAGGTGAGCGGTCGCGGCGAACTCGCGGCGGGCCTGTTCCAGCGTGGCGTGGCGGTCGCGCGACACCGACAGGGCGGACACGCCGACGCACAAGGCGGCAAAGGTCAGGAACGCGGCCACAAGATGGGCACGCTGCATGCCGCCGGCTCCTTCCAGGAAAGCTAAGACAAAAGAATCAGGGTGCCAAAACTATGGGCTAAGCAACAAGCCCGGGACAACTCCGCCGAAGGGCAGGGCCGACTCCGACGAACGAGGCAAGAGTCGTGAGTCGGAACAAGTGTCCGGGCTTTGGCCGAGGGGTTCGGGTTGCATTGCGGCCTTTCGATCCCCACGTGAGAAGAGTCGAATTTCTTTGGGTCTACGGTCCGCTTGCAGATCGCTGCGTCTGGTCCTTCCCCTCGGTGATTTGATGTAAACCCGTGGCATGAGCGCCATGGGAAACCTCGTTCAAGGAACTACCAGATGGCTACTGGAACCGTGAAATGGTTCAACACCACCAAGGGCTACGGCTTCATCCAGCCGGATGACGGGACGGCCGACGTGTTCGTCCACATCTCCGCCGTTGAGCGGTCGGGCATCAATATTCATGAAGGCCAGAAGCTGTCCTACGAACTCCAGCGCGACCCCAAGAAGGGCAAGAGCGCCGCGGCCAACCTGAAAGAGGCGTAATTTTCAGCTCCGATTTCTGTCGGGGCCGCTCATTCAGGGGCCGATTGCCCCCAATCCTGTAACAGCCGCTTCACAAAAGAAACGCATGCTCCATGGACCGCCGGGACCGCCCGGATGGTGCCATGGGGCACGATGACGATCACAGGAGGCATGCATGGCATCCGATAACCGCAGCGCGGATCGGAATGATCTGGACTCCATGACCCGCGAGTTTCTTGCGAAGGGGGGTAAAATCGTTCAGTGCCCGCCGGGGTCTTCGGACAGCGTGGTGTACAAGCGCACGTCCTTCCGCCGCCGTGGCGCCGCGAACGCCGCGGGCAAGGACGGGGCGGAGGGCGTCGCCGGCACCCCGCCGGCGGATGCGGCTTCCACCGCCGCCGCTGAGACGACCCCGGCCGCCGCCGAGACGACCCCGGCCAAGGATGCCTGATCGAGGGCTTGCCTGAGACCGGTCTTCCGGCCCGGTTCCTACCGCTTCMCGGCGGCGAGCCGGGCCGGCACCGGGGGCGCGAACTTCACCCGGTCCTCCTCGTCCATCATGCCCAGCATCACCTTGCGGAAGCCCTCGACGGCCTCCGCCCCGGCCATGCGGTAGGCGCGGGCGATCCGCTGCCGTTGCGTTTCGGACAGCTGGCGTTCCAACTCCACGCCCTTTTCCGTCAGTTCCAGCAGACGCTGCCGCCGGTCCCGCACGCCCGTCTGCTGCTGGATGAATTCCTGCCGGACCAGCTCCCCCAGCACGCGCGACAGGCTCTGCTTGGTGATCTTCAGGATCGCCAGAAGCTCCGACACGGTGATCTTCGGATAGCGTCCGACGAAATAGATGACGCGGTGGTGCGCCCGGCCGAAGCCGATCTGCGCCAGGATCTCGTCCGGCTCCGCGGTGAATTCCCGATAGGCGTAGAACAGCAGCTCCATGCCCGTGCGAAGTTCCTCTTCGCGCAGGAAAAGCTGGTTCACGCCCGCTTTTATGTCAGCCATGTTGACGTGATCGGTGCGATTCGTTACAAATGGGTCAATAAGCCAGACATAAACGAACAAAGGCCGCGAGACAAGCGCGGCTTTCGACAATTCCATTCCAAGTCCCGAGCAACGGGCCAAAGACCAAGGTGGGAGCCGCCATGTCCATCCTTCCCTTCGACGATCGCGACGGCGTGATCTGGTACGACGGCGCGCTGGTGCCGTGGCGCGACGCGAATTTGCACGTCCTGTCGCACGGCCTGCATTACGCGAGCTGCGTGTTCGAAGGCGAGCGCGTCTACAACGGTACGGTGTTCAAGCTGACCGAGCACAGCGAGCGTCTGGCCGCCTCGGCCCGCATCCTGGGCTTCGAGCTTCCTTACTCGGTGGCGGAGATCGACGCGGCGACCAACGAGACGGTGAAGGCGATGGGCTTCACCGACGCCTATGTCCGCCCGGTGGCGTGGCGGGGCAGCGAGATGATGGGCGTGGCGGCGCAGGCCAGCCGCATTCACGTCGCCATCGCCGTCTGGCAGTGGCCGAGCTACTTCAGCCCCGAGGCGAAGATGGCCGGCATCAAGCTGACCTGGGCGCCCTGGCGCCGCCCGGCCCCGGACACCGCCCCCACCGCGTCGAAGGCGGCCGGTCTCTACATGATCTGCACGCTGTCCAAGCACGCGGCGGAGGCCGAGGGTTATCAGGACGCCCTGATGCTCGACTACCGCGGCTATCTGGCCGAGGCGACCGGGGCGAACCTGTTCCTGGTGATGGACGGCAAGATCCACACGCCGAAGCCCGACTGCTTCCTGGACGGCATCACCCGCCGCACGGTGATCGACCTCGCCAAGGCCCGCGGCATTGAGGTGATCGAGCGCCACATCCAACCGGACGAGTTGGCGAACACCCAGGAGGTCTTCCTGACCGGCACCGCCGCGGAGGTGACCCCGGTCGGCCAGATCGGCGAGCACCGCTTCACGCCGGGCCGCGTCTGCGAGACGCTGGTGAAGGACTACGACGCGCTGGTGCGCGGGTAAGGGGCACGCCCTTTTTTTCCCTCCCCTGCGCAGCTCTCGCGCAAACCAAAGGTTTGCGCTGACGCGGCAGGCGGACCATAGGTCCGCCGAGCGCGGGGGAGGGCCAGGGAGGGGGCAAGCATTGTAAGGCGCTTATCGCTCCATCACCACAACGCGTGCATGATCCCGCGAGTCCGGTTTCGGGCGGACCGTGATCTCGACATCACGGCCAAGCGCCACCAGTCCGCGCACCAACCGCTCGATCGAAAAGCCCGTCAGCTTCCCGCGAATCAGTGCGGATACTTTGGGCTGATCCAGACCCATCCGCTCCGCAGCCTGTTTCTGCGTCAGGTCCAAGTCGCGGATGGCGAGCGCAATCTGTCCCGCCAGCCGTGCCTTCGCCATGGTTTCCTCGGCATCCGCCAAGCCCAGGTCGGCAAAGACGTTGCCGCCTCCCTCGACGAGCGTCAGCTTGGCTTTGTCTTTCCTGTCTTCCATTGCGCGTACAACTCCTCTGCCACCTTCAACCGCTGACGGATCAGGTCGATCTCGTGGGCTGGTGTGGCAATTCCTCGTTTGGACTTCTTCTGGAAGGCATGAAGCACGATCACGGCGTCCTCGAAGCGAACCGTATAGACGGCCCGGTAGGCATCTCCGCGATGATCTTCCACGACCTCCAGCACCGACGCTCCACCGAAGCCATGCAAAGGCTTGGCTTGCTCATGCTTCAGTCCAACTTGTGCCAAGTGGACAGCGAAGCCGATTGTTCTTTTGACGGCGTCAGGAAATCCCAGGAGATCAGCCTTGGCGCCGGAGACCCACAAAACAGCCCTTTCCTCTGATGGCATTTCTTGTTCCTTGCACTTTATCGGTTAGAGAAATCGCTTTGACCGTGGGCATGAAGGGTTCCTTCCGCAGGAGTTTTTTTTCTAATCTCTGCTTTTGCAGATTGCTTGTAGTGATATATGCCAGAACAAGCATGCCGTCAATGCCAAAAATGGCATTGGCAATGTGGAGGGGACGCGCAGCAGACTCCGGACAAGCCCACGCTCGACAGCGGGGGTGGGGTGGGCCATATACTCGGTTCCCGTTCCGTACCCCTGGCGCGAGCGCACCCGCATGTCCCATCCCGTCCTGACCGCCCTCCCGCAGAAGTCCCTGCCCAAGCTGGAGGCGGGCAAGAAGTTCGAACTGGTGTCGGAGTTCAAGCCTTCCGGCGACCAGCCGCGCGCCATCGGGGAGTTGACCGAGGGACTGCGCGCCGGTGAGAAGGATCAGGTGCTGCTCGGCGTCACGGGGTCCGGCAAGACCTTCACCATGGCGCACGTCATCCAGCACGTCCAGCGCCCCACCCTGGTGCTCGCCCCGAACAAGACACTGGCGGCGCAGCTCTATGGCGAGATGAAGTCCTTCTTCCCGAACAACGCGGTGGAATACTTCGTCTCCTACTACGACTACTACCAGCCGGAAGCCTATGTGCCGCGCACCGACACCTTCATCGAGAAGGAGTCTTCGATCAATGAGCAGATCGACCGGATGCGCCACTCGGCGACGCGGGCGCTGCTGGAGCGGGACGACGTCATCATCGTGGCGTCGGTGTCCTGCATCTACGGCATCGGCTCGGTCGAGACCTATTCGGAGATGACCGTCGATCTGCGCAAGGGCCAGGTGGTCGCCCAGCCCGACCTGCTGCGCAAGCTGACCGAGCTTCAGTACAAGCGCAACGACGCGGCCTTCGGGCGCGGCCTGTTCCGGGTGCGCGGCGACACGGTGGAGCTGTTCCCCGCCCACATGGAGGACCGCGCCTGGCGCATCTCGCTGTTCGGCGACGAGATCGAGGGCATCCACGAGATCGATCCGCTGACCGGTGAGAAGATCGCCTCGCTGGAGGCCGTGCGCATCTATCCCAACAGCCACTATGTGACGCCCAAGCCGACGCTCAATCAGGCCATCGAGCAGATCAAGCGCGAGCTGAAGCTCCGGCTTGAGGAGTTCAACGCCCAGGGCAAGCTGCTGGAGGCGCAGCGGCTGGAGCAGCGCACGACCTTCGACATCGAGATGATGGCGGCCACCGGCGCCTGCGCCGGCATCGAGAACTACTCCCGCTACCTGACCGGTCGCGCGGCGGGCGAGCCGCCGCCGACGCTGTTCGAGTATCTGCCGGGCGACGCGCTGCTGATCGTGGACGAGAGCCACGTCATGGTGCCGCAGATCGGCGGCATGTACCGCGGCGACCGCATGCGGAAGGAAACGCTGTCGGAATACGGCTTCCGCCTGCCCAGCGCCATGGACAACCGCCCGCTGAAGTTCGAGGAGTGGGAGGGCATGCGCCCGCAGACGGTCTTCGTCTCGGCCACCCCCGGCCCGTGGGAGATGGAGCGCACCGGCGGCGTCTTCGCCGAGCAGGTGGTCCGCCCAACCGGCCTGATCGACCCGGAGGTGATCATCCGCCCCACCGAGACGCAGGTGGACGACCTGATCCACGAGTGCAAGGAGGTGGTGGCGAAGGGCAACCGCGTGCTGGTCACCACGCTCACCAAGAAGATGGCCGAGGCGCTGACCGAATACATGCACGAGGCGGGGCTGCGCGTGCGCTACATCCACTCCGACGTGGAGACGCTGGAGCGCATCGAGATCATCCGCGACCTGCGGCTCGGCGCCTACGACGTGCTGGTCGGCATCAACCTGCTGCGCGAGGGGCTGGATATTCCCGAATGCTCGCTGGTCGCCATTCTCGACGCCGACAAGGAGGGCTATCTGCGCTCCAAGACCTCGCTGATCCAGACCATCGGCCGCGCCGCCCGCAACATCGAGGGGCGGGCGATCCTCTACGCCGACAGGATCACCGGCAGCATGCAGTACGCCATCGACGAGACGGCGCGCCGCCGCGAGAGGCAGCGGGCGTACAACCTGGAGCACGGCATCACGCCGGAATCCGTGAAGAAGGCCATCGGCGACATCCTGGAGAGCGTGTACGAGCGCGGCGACCACGTCACCGTGAAGACCGGCCTGAACGCGTCGGAACTGGTCGGCCACAATTTGAAGTCCGTGATGGCCGATATGGAGAAGCGCATGAAGGCCGCTGCCGCCGACCTGGAGTTCGAGGAGGCCGCCCGCCTGCGCGACGAACTCCGCCGCTTGGAGGCGATGGACCTCGGGCTGGAGCAGCCGGGCAGCATCGGCATCAGTTCCGCCCGCCAGGGCCGCGGCATTCCCGAGGGCGCTCCGAAGAAGCAGGGACGCCGGGGACGGCGCTGACCGGGAGGCGCCACCTGCGGAATAATATCCCCGTCGCAGGCGTTCATCCTGTCAGCACGGCCCGCCCGTCGGGCCGCGACCCCTGGCACAGGAACGCCAATGACGACGCTCCGCTCGCTGTCCCTTCTGTCCTTCGCCGCCCTTCTGCTGTCCGGCTGCTACGTCGCCGCCGGGACACCCGGACCCGTCTATGGCTATGGACACCGTTCCTATGGGTACGGCTATTACGAGCGCCCGCTGTACCGCCATTACGGGCCGCCGCCCGTGGTGTATGGCCGCCCCTACTACGGCGGCTACTATGGGGGGCATCGCGGTGGTCACCATGGCGGCCCCCGTCACCATCAACGGCACGGCGGGCACCGGCATGGCGGCTGGTGAGAAGCGGCCGGGACCTGCCCGTCGTCGGAAATCGTCATTAACAAAGGCTCAATGCTTTGGTCCGATCATGACCTGAATACATTCGCTCCCGCTGATGCACGAATCCGAGGCGCGGGGGGCGACGCAGGGCAGGAAAGGGTCAGGGACCCATGAGCGACCAACTCACCAAGGACGACGTGTCCCGGCTGCTGTCGGACCCGTCGCCGAACAGCCGCTCCGAACTGGCGGTCAAGGTTGCCAGGCAATTCTCCGCGGCCACCTTGACGGACGGCGAACGCCGGCTCGCCGAGGACATCATCCGCTTCATGGCGCGCGACGCGGTGGTGCGCGTGCGCCAGTCGCTGGCCGAGAATCTGAAGGCCAACCCGGCGCTGCCGCGCGACGTCGCGCTGATGCTGGCGCGCGACGTGGAGGCCGTGGCGATTCCGGTGCTCAGCGTCTCCACGGTGCTGACCGATGCCGACCTCGTCGAGCTGGTGCGAACCGGCACCGACGCCAAGCACACCGCCATCGCGCAGCGCCCGGCCCTGTCGGCCAGCGTCGCCGACGCGCTGATCGACACCGCGTCGGAAGGGGCGGTGGCGGTCCTGGTCGCCAACGAAAGCGCGGATCTCGGCGAGCGCACGCTCGGCCGGGTCATCGAGCGCTTCGCCGACAGCGAAACCGTGCAGGAACCGCTGGTCCAGCGCGCCCGCCTGCCGATCACGATCGCCGAACGGCTGGTCGCCGTGGTCTCGGAAAAGCTCCAGCAGCATCTGGTGACCAACCACGACCTTCCGGCCAAGGTCGCCGCCGACCTGATCCTGCAAAGCCGCGAACGCGCCACCGTCGCCCTCTTCTCCGGGGAAAGCGATGAGGGCGCGCTGGAACGGCTGGTCGCGCAACTGTCGCGCAGCGGCCGGCTGACGCCGTCGCTGCTGGTGCGGGCGCTGTGCATGGGCGACAGCGCCTTTTTCGAGACGGCCCTGTCCCATCTGGCCAACGTGCCGCTGACCAACGCCCGCCTGCTGATCCACGACGCCGGACGGCTGGGTCTGAAATCCATCTACGACAAGGCGAAGCAGCCGCCGGCCCTGCTGCCGGCCTGCCGGATCGCCTTGGACGTGCTGAAGGAAACCCCTTACGACGGCGAGGCGCACGACATCGAGCGCCACCGCCGCCGGGTGATCGAGCGCATCCTGACCCAGTATGAGGATCTGGCGGCCGAGGACCTGGACTATCTGCTCGACAAGCTGGGCGACCTCATGCGTGTGGAAGCGGAATAACGCCGAGGGCTGCGAAAATTGCCCAACGCGCCGTTTGCGGTTGTTGCTTCAAGCAGCCCCGGTAACCGTTCATTTGCCATGGCTTTGCGGTGATCTGATCATCCGGGCGCGATCACCTTGGGTGGCCCATTCCGTGGTGCCATCTCGCGGTGTCCGCTGTTCCTAACCTTTGCTTCCGGCCGGCGTCGCTGGACGCCGTGAATTTCCTTCTGGCGGACGTGCGTGGGGCGCTCGGCCCCTATCTCACCGTTTTCCCGGTGACCCAGCAGCGTTGGAGCCAGTTGGAGGTCGGGTTGGTGACCAGTTTGGCCGGCCCGTTCCGTCGACGCCGAACCGGGACCTTTGGAGCAACCCAGCCTCGCCGAGTAGACTTGACGAAGCCGATCACCCGATCCGGTCGGGATTGGTCAGGTGCCGCTACCCCGCCCGCGATTCCTTCAGGCCCGCGATGGGTGGGGCCGTCAGACGTGTGACGGGAAGGAGAATGGTCACGGTCGTGCCCCGCCCCGGCGCGCTGTCCAACTCCACACTGCCGCCATGCAATTCGGCGAAGCGGCGGACGATGGGCAGGCCGAGCCCGATCCCCTCATGCTGGCGCACGAGCGAGCATTCGCCCTGGATGAACGGGCTGAAGACGTGATCAACGATGTCCGGTGGGACGCCGGGGCCGTCGTCGGCGACGGCGATGGCGACCATCCCGCCCTGCAGGGCGATCCGCAGCGAGACCCGCCCGCCCCGGTGACCGAACTTCACCGCGTTGTCCAGCAGATGGACGATCATCTCCGCCAAGCGGCGCCGGTCGGCGCGCAGCGTGACGGGCGGTCCGGGCTGAAGCGTGATGGTCTGTGACTTGGCCTGCGCCTTGGCGCCGAGAAGATCGATGCAGTGCATCAGCAGGCCCGGCAGCTCGATGGTCGATTCGGCGAGGTCGATGCCGCCGGAGCCGCGGGTGAAGTCCAGGATGTTGTTGACCATGCCGAGCAGCGCCTTGCCGCTCTCCTCGATCAGCCGGACATAGTCCAGATAGTCGCGGTGGCCGAGCGGCCCATTGGCCTCGCTGGACAGCACCTCGGCAAAGCCGATGATGGCGTTCAACGGAGTCCGCAACTCGTGACTGGTCACCGAGAGGAAGTCGAGCTTGGCCCGGTCGGCTTGGCGGGCGGCCTCCAGGGCGGCGCTGAGTTCCGCCGTGCGCTCCGACACGCGGCGTTCCAGCCCGCGGTTCTGCTCGGCCGCGCGCTGGTAGAGCTTGCGGATCTCCAGCACGCTGCGCACGCGGTGCAGCAGCTCCCAGGCGATGAAGGGTTTGGTGAGGAAGTCGTTGGCGCCCAACTCCAGCGAACGCCGCCGCGTCTCCTGGTCGGTGTGGGCGGTCAGCACCAGGATGGGCACGTAATCGTCGCCGTAGAGGACGTTGATCCGCTCCATCAGATCGAAACCGCTCATGTGCGGCATACGGATGTCGATCAGCAGAAGGTCGAAGCGCTGGGCCTCGCAGAGCGCGGGAACCTGGCGGGGATCGGTTTCCCCCCGCACGGCGGTGTAGCCTTCGTGGGTCAGGATGTCGCGCACCAAAGCGACGTTCGACGCGTTGTCGTCGACGATCAGGATGGCGGCATCCTTGACCTCCCGCGCCAGGGTCGGGTCGAGAGCGCTGCGGGTCATGACGGTGCCGTCAACGCCCGTTGGACGCGCTTGTGCATACTGACCTCCACCTGTGCGCCGTCCCGCGGAATTTTACGGGTTTTAGATTAACCTTGTGCACAGGAGGCGCGTCAAGACCGGTGGGGACAAATAAATGCAATATTGTGTCGCGTTAGCGGTATCACCCGCAGGATTCTTTAAAACCTACGACGACTGTAGGTTTAGGCGCGTTTTTCCCAACCGCCGCGGTCGTTTTGTTGCCAGTAGGTGAGGGAATGCCCGGCGGCCTTGCAGACTTTCCAACGGTCGCGCGCGGCCAACACCGCGTCCCCGTCGTTGCCGTCGAACAGGTCGCAGACGAGGTCGAAGGAGCCCATCGCGTCGCTGGTCACCCCGTCCACCAGAACCAGGACGGTGGCCCCGTTGGGGTTCTCCTCCTCGGCGGTCAGCCAGACCGGCTGTTCGGCGGCGAAGCCGTCGCGGGCGGCACCGTGCGGCAGGAAGGAGGAGGGGTCGTAGGTCCACAAATGCTGATTGAGCGCGTCCACCCGCTCCGGCGAGCCGGCCAGGACGACGGCGCGCCAGTTTCGCTCCAGAACCTTCTCCAGGATCTTCGGCAACGCCTGTTCGAGCGTGCGCCGCTGGAGGTGATAGAAACGGACCTCGGTCATGGCCTCATTGTCGAGATGGCCCTCTCCCCGGAGGGGAGAGGGCTAAACCTTACTTGCTCTCGTGGTAGTTCGCCACGAAGCGGTCGAGCAGGCGGACACCGAAGGCGGTGCCGCCCTTTGGGACAGTGGCCGTGTCCTTCTTCGACCAGGCGACGCCGGCGATGTCGATGTGCGCCCAGGGCAGGTCCTCGACGAAGCGCTTCAGGAACTGCGCGCCGACGATGCTGCCGGCGCCGCGGCCCGACCCGACGTTCTTCATGTCGGCGATGTCGGAGTTGATGTCCTTGTCGTAGGCGTCGCCCATCGGCAGGCGCCACAGCGGCTCGCCCACCGATTTGCCGGCGGCCAGCAGGTTCTCGGCCAGCCAGTCGTCGTTTGCGAACAGGCCGGCGTGCTCATGCCCCAGCGCGATGATGACCGCACCGGTCAGCGTGGCGAGGTCCACCAGCAGGCGCGGCTTGAAGGTCTCCTGCGCGTAGGTCAGGCAATCGGCCAGGACGAGGCGGCCTTCGGCGTCGGTGTTGATCACCTCGATGGTCTGGCCGGACAGCGAGGTCACCACGTCGCCGGGCCGCTGCGCGGTGCCGGAGGGCATGTTCTCGACCAGGCCGACGATGCCGACGGCGTTGACCTTGGCCTTGCGAGCGGCGAGCGCGCGCATGGTGCCGATGACCACCGCGGCGCCGCCCATGTCCCACTTCATGTCCTCCATCCCGGCGGCGGGCTTGATGGAGATGCCGCCGGTGTCGAAGGTCACGCCCTTGCCGATGAAGGCCAGCGGGCGGCGGTCCTCGGCGTCGGGGGCGCCGTCCCAGCGCATCACGACGACGCGCGGCTCGAAGGCGCTGCCCTGGGCGACGCCGATCAGCGCGCCCATGCCGAGCTTCCTCAGCTTCTTGAGGTCCAGCACCTCGACCTGCAGACCGACGTCGGTCAGGTCCCGGCAGCGGTCGGCGAGGCTTTCCGGATTCAGGACGTTGGCCGGCTCCGACACCAGATCGCGGGTGTAGGCGACGGACTCGGCCAGCGGCTCCAGGCGGCCATAGGCGCGCTTGGCGGCGTCCGGCTCGGCGGTCAGGACGATGATCTTCCTGAGGGAGGGCTTGGCCTCCTTCTTCTCGGTCGTCCGGTACTTGTCGAACCGGTAGGAGCGGAGCTGCGCGCCGAAGGCCAGCTCCGCCGCCGCGGCGTCGGGAGCCACGGTGCCGCCGTCCGGCAGGTCCAGCAGGACGGAAACCTCCGTCTCGCCGGACTTGTCCAAGGCGGCGACGATGGCGCCGCCGACGGCCTGGAGGGTGGCCTCGGACAGATCCTCGCCCTTGCCGGTGCCGACGAGAAGGACGCGGTCGAACTCGACCCCGGCGGGGGCGAGGATGGCCAGCGTCTCCTCCTTCTTGCCGGTGAAGCGGCTGGCCTTCATGGCGCGGGACAGCGTGCCGCCCGTCTTCTGGTCGAGATCCCGCCCCGCGGCGCCGAGCGCGCGATCGGTGGCGACGGTGACGGCGACGGTGCCGGACTTGGGCAGCGCGGGCTTCGCAAAGGCGAACTTCATCGGCTCCTCTCGGGCTCCTCTCGACTGGAACGGCCGGCGCGCGGGCGCCGGGGCGGGTGGGATCGATCCGCAACCACCCTGGGATAAAGACCTTCCCGTGCGCCCTGTCAAGGCGCGGACCGGTTGTTTCCCGCGCCCGTCCGCAGTACATAGCCCCGGCACGCCGTGACGGAAGCCCCCGGCGCGGCGCGTACCGCCCGTCGATCGGCCGGGGAGGCCGGAGCCCATGTATTCATCCGCTACGCTGTCGCGCTACATCGGGCGCCAGTTCGTCATCTGGTTTCTGCTGCTGCTCGGCATCCTGCTGTCGATCATCCTCCTGCTCGACGTCGTGGAGCTGTTGCGCCGCGCCGGGACCAAGCCGGACATCACCTTCTGGCTGGTCCTGCGCATGGCCCTGCTGAAGCTGCCGGAGATCGGCCAGCAGATCTTTCCCTTCGTGATCCTGTTCAGCGGCATGTTCACCTTCTGGCGGCTGACGCGCAGTGCGGAGCTGGTGGTGGCCCGTGCGGTCGGCGTGTCGGCGTGGCAGTTCCTGACCCCGGTGCTGATCGCCGTGCTGATGATCGGCGCGGTGAAGGTGACGATGATCAACCCGGTCGGTGCCGTCTTCATCGCCAAGTACAACCAGCTCCAGGACCGCTATCTGAAACTGAAGTCGAGCAGCTTCGACGTCTCGCGCAGCGGCCTCTGGCTGCGCCAGCAGGAGGCGGGGGAGCAGTACTTCATCCACGCCGACGGGGTGAACCCGCTGTCCTTCGAGATGAGCCAAGTGATCGTCCTGCGCTTCGACAGCAACATGACCTACATCGGCCGGGTGGACGCGCCGCGGGCCGTGCTGCGCGACCGGAAGTGGGAATTGCAGGACGCCACGATCAACCTCGGCAAGAAGGAATCGGAGACGGTCCCGACCTACGTCATCCCGACGGAGCTGAACCGGACCACCATCGAGGAGAGCTTCGCCTCGCCGGAGACGATCTCCTTCTGGGACCTGCCGCAGTTCATCCGCACGCTGGAGGCTACCGGTTTCCCCGCGGTCCGGCACCGGCTGCATTACCAGTCGCTGCTGTCGCAGCCCTTGCTCTACGTGGCGATGGTGCTGTTCGCCGCGGCCTTCTCGCTGCGGCTGCCGCGGCGCGGCGGCACCATGACGATGGTGTCCGGCGGCGTTCTGACCGGATTCGTGCTGTTCGTGATGACCGACGTGATCCGCACCTTCGGCATCTCCGAAACCATCCCGCTGGCCATGGCGGCCTGGAGCCCGGCCTGCGTCAGCGTGCTGCTGGGCACCGCGGTGCTGCTGCATCTGGAAGACGGCTGACGCGGGATCCCGAGTAGGGGCGACGCCGGCCGCCCGGTCTTTGGACACAATTCCGTTCCAGGATGCGGCCCACGATTCCGTTTACACGCGCTCGGGGGGGCCGTATTAAACGGCAACCACCTCTGGAGTCTGGAGCACCATGCAGAGTTTGCGAGCCGTCCGGTCTGCCTTCGCCGTGGCGACCGCCTGCGCCCTTCTTGCCGCCGGCGCGCCGGCCGCGGCCCAGACGCGGGCTCCCAACGCTCCGAACAGCCCAGCGGCGGCAACGCAAGGCCCCGCGGAACGCATCGCCGCCGTCGTCAACGACGAGGTCATCTCGCTGTCCGACGTGCACGCGCGGATCCGCCTCGCTCTGCTGAACGCCGGTGCCCAGGACAGCGCGGAGACTCGCCAGCGCCTGACTCCGCAGGTGCTCCGCCAGCTGATCGATGAGCGGCTCCAGCTCCAGGAGGCCAAGCGGCTGGGCGTCTCGGTCCCGTCGAAGGAGATCGACGAGGCGATCGGGCGCATCGCCGAACAGAACCGCATGGGCCGCCCGCAGCTCGAAGCCATGCTGAAGACCCAGAACGTTCCGCTTTCCACCTTGCGCGAGCAGGTGCGGGCGCTGCTGTCCTGGCAGCGCGTGATGCAGCGTCGCATCCGGCAGGAGGTGGTGATCGGCGACGAGGAGATCGACGCCGTGATGCAGCGCATCAAGGCCAACATCGGCAAGCCGGAATATCTGGTGGCCGAGATCTTCCTGGCCGTCGACAGCCCCGACCAGGACGAGGAGGTGCGGCGCAACGCCGAACGGCTGGTCGAGGAGGTGCGCCGCGGCGGCAACTTCGCCGCGCTGGCCCGCCAGTTCTCGCAGTCCGCCGGCGCCGCCTCGGGCGGCGACATGGGCTGGGTGCGCACGGGTGAGCTGAACGCGGAGCTGGACAAGACGCTGTCCACCATGCGCGCCGGTCAACTCTCGTCCCCGGTCCGCACGGCGACCGGCTATCACGTCCTGCTGGTGCGCGACCAGCGCCCCTTCGGCAGCACCGCCTCCACCGCCCCGCCGCCGGCCCCGCCGCCGCGCCCGCGGCCCCAGCCGAAGCCCGATCTGGCCAAGGCCAAGGTCAACATGAAGCAGATCGTCATTCCGGCCCCCTCGAAGGAGGAGCTGAAGGCGGTCCAGGCCCAGGCGGAGAAGCTGCGCAAGTCGATCAAGAGCTGCACCGACTTCGACGAGAAGGCGCGTGCCATGGGCATTCCGGAGTCGGGCGACATGGGCACGCTGCGGGTCAAGGACCTCGCGCCGGGCCTCCAGCAACTCGCCGTCGGCATCCCGCTCGGCCAGCCCAGCCCGGTGCTGATGAGCCCGGGCGGCGCCGTCATCCTGATCGTCTGCAAGCGCGACGTGCCGATGATCGAGCCGCCGCCGGAAGCCGAGCCGCAGCCAGTGGCCACCCCGGCCCCGCCGCCGATCGATCCCAAGGACATCAAGATGCCGCCGCGCGAGGAGATCGAGCGCGACCTGATCAACGAGCGCGCCGACCTGCTGGCCCGCCGCTACCTGCGCGACCTGCGCCGCACCGCCTTCGTGGAGATCCGCAACTGATGACCGAATCCGGCGTCCGGCCGCCGCTCGCCCTGACCATGGGCGAGCCGGCGGGGATCGGCGGGGAGATCGCTCTAAAGGCCTGGGCGGCCCGCGCGGACGGCGCGGKGCCGCCCTTCGTCCTTCTGGACGATCCCGCCCGCCTGGAGGCGCTCGCCGCCCGGCTCGGCCTGCCGGTCCCGGTGAGGGCGGTCGGCAGCATGGGCGAGGGTGCCGCGCTGTTCGGCGCGGCCTTGCCGGTGCTGCCGCAGCCGCTGGCGGCGCCGGTGACGCCGGGCCGACCCGACCCGGCCAACGGAGCGGCGGTGATCGCCAGCATCGACCGGGCGGTCGAACTGGTCCGCTGGGGGGAGGCGTCGGCGGTCGTCACCAACCCGATCCAGAAGTCGGCGCTCTACGCCGCCGGCTTCCGCCATCCCGGGCACACGGAGTATCTCGCCCATCTGGCCGGTCTGGCCGCTGGTTTGACGGGCGAGCCGGTGATGATGCTGGCCGCGCAGGACCTGCGCGTTGTGCCGGTGACCATCCATGTCTCCGTCCGCGACGCCGTGCCGCTGGTGACGCGGGAGGCGATCCGCCACGCCGGGCGGGTCACCGCGGCGGCGCTGGCCCGCGACTTCGGCATCGCCCGGCCCCGGCTGGCCGTCGCTGCCCTGAACCCCCACGCGGGGGAGGGCGGCGCCATGGGACGCGAGGAGATCGACGTCATCGCCCCGGCGATCGCCGACCTGCGGGCGGAGGGAATCGACGCGGTGGGGCCGCGGCCCGCCGACACGCTGTTCCACGCGGCGGCGCGGCGCGGCTATGACGCGGCGCTGTGCATGTACCACGATCAGGCGCTGATCCCGCTGAAGACCATCGACTTCGACACCGGGGTCAACATCACGCTGGGTCTGCCCTTCGTCCGCACCTCGCCGGACCATGGGACGGCGCTGGACATCGCCGGCACGGGCAAGGCCGGCGCGTCGAGCCTGATCGCCGCCCTGACGACGGCGGAGGCCATGGCCGCCCGCCGCCGCGCGTAAGCGTCAGAGGCGGACCGAGCTGCTGGAGAAGCGGCTGGCCGAGCTGTGGTCGATGGAGGTCAGCGCGATCGACGCGCCGACGGCGATGACGATGGCGGCGGCGAAGCCGAGCAGCATGGCTTTCATGGGGGCGCTCCTGGAGCCTGGCTTTGGTTGTGGTTTCGGCGCAAACACGCCATTTTCCAAGACCATAAGCGGGGCGGAGCGCGCTTTCAACCACACTCGGGACTCGGCTGGAAGCGGCGGTGCCTACGCCGCGGAGGTCAGCGCGTTGCGCAGCTCCTCCGGCGCCACCGGCTTGTGCAGGAGGCGGTGGCCGCTCTGCTGGACCTCGGCGATGCGCGCGGGGTCGGTGTCGCCGGTCAGCACCAGCGCGGGCACCCGCACCCCGCACACGCCGTAGATGTCCCGGATGGCCTGAAGACCGGTCCGCCCCTCGCGCAGGCGGTAATCGGCGACGATCATGTCGGGGCGCTGGCCGAGGCTGGTCAGCGTGCCCACCGCCTCGTCGGCGGAGACGGCGGCCACCACCTCGTACCCCCATTCCTCCAGCATGGTCCGCATGGAGAGCAGGATGATGGCGTCGTCCTCCACCACCACGACCAGACCCTTTCCGCCGTTGGCGGCGGGCTGGGCGGCCGGGCGGCAGGTCTTCATCACTTGGCGCGGCGCGACCGACGGCACGGTCAGGCCGAAGGCGCTGCCCCGTCCCGGCCGGGAGCGCAGGGTCACCTCGTGGCCGAGCAGACCGGCCAGCCGCCTCACGATGGCGAGCCCCAGCCCCAGCCCCTTGCGCCGGTCGCGCTCGGGGTTGGCGAGTTGGGCGAACTCGACGAACACCTCGTCGCGCTTGTCCTCGGGGATGCCGATGCCGGTGTCAAGCACCTCGACCCGCAGGCCGTTGCCGGTGCGGCGGCAGCCGATCAGGATCCGCCCGCTCTCCGTGTAGCGGATGGCGTTCTCCACGAGATTGCGCAGGATGCGCTCGACCAGCGCCGGGTCGCTGCGCGTCCAGGCGTCGGTGGGGACGTGGCGCAACGCGATCCCCACCTCCTCCGCGCGGCCCCGGTATTCCTCGGCCAAACGCTGCAACAGGGGACCCAGCGCGAATTCCGTCACCGCGGGGGTGACCGCCCCGGCGTCCAGCCGCGACACGTCCAGCAGGCTGTCCAGCAGGGTGCGCAGGCCGTTCAGCGACTCGCTCATGCTGGCCAGCAGGGGGGAGGCGGGATGGCCGTCGAGTCGGTCGGACAGGGCGTGGGCGAAGAAGAACAGCGACTGCACGGGCTGGCGCAGGTCGTGGCTGGCCGCGGCGAGGAACTTGGTCTTGGCCATGTCCGCCCGTTCGGCTTTGTCGCGGGCGGCCAGCGCCTCCTCGCGGGCGCGCTCCGCCTCCGCCTTGGCACGGTGCAGGGCGACCTCCGCCGCCTTGCGGGCGGTGATGTCGCGCATGATGCCGGTGAACAGGCGCTGCCGCCCGTCGTGCCATTGGGCCACCGACAACTCCAGCGGGAAGAGGGAGCCGTCCTTGCGTCGTCCCTCCACCTCGCGCCCGATGCCGATGATCCGCCGCTCGCCGGTTTCGCGGAAATGCGCCATGTAGCCGTCATGGGCGGAGCGGTGCGGCTCCGCCATCAAGATGCGGACGTTCGCGCCGATGGCCTCTTCCGCGCCGTAGCCGAAGGTCGTCTCGGCCGCCCGGTTGAAGGACTGGATGGTGCCGGTCTCGTCGATCACCACGATTGGGTCCACGGCGGTGTCGACGACGGAGCGGTAACGCGCCTCCTGCCCCGCCGCGCGCTCCGCCGAACGGCGGCGGTCGATCAGGACGGAGAGCAGCCCCAGCGAGAGAATCAGCAGCGTCCCGATCCCGGTTCCCACGGCGAGAGACGGCGTGGACAGCACGAGGCCGAGGTCGTCCCCGGCCGGAACGGCGTCCAGATGGGCGGCGTGCCCAATGGCTTTCCCAATGGTGTTCTCGACGGCGCTGGCGGCGGCCATGCCGACGTAATGCATGCTGACCACCGCGGCGCCGAGCACCAGCGCGCCGAACAGGCGCTGCAGGGGGCTGGCCGTGCGGAAGGCGAGCCAGAGCGCGGCGGTGGAGGCGGCGACGGCGATGACCACCGACGCGGCGACCAGAAGCGTGTCGTAGATCAGCGGCACCGGCAGCCGCATGCCGGCCATGCCGACGTAATGCATGGCGACGATCCCGAATCCGGTCAGCATACCCGCCGCCGCCAGGGTCGCCCGGCCCCCCCCGCCATGCGCGACGGCGAACAGTCCGGTCCCGGACACCCCGACCGCCAGGAGAAAGGACAACGCGGTCAGCAGGATGTCGTAGGACACCGGCACGGGCATGCGCATCGCCATCATGCCGATGAAGTGCATCGACCAGATCCCCGCCCCCAGGGCGAGCGCCGCGGCGCCCAGCCAGCCGTTCCGCCCCCGCCCGGCCTCCCGCGCGTGAGAGGCGAGGTCCAGAGCCACATAGCCGCCGAAAGAGGCGACGACAACGGACAGCGCAACGAGGTAAGGATCGTAATGGCCGAGCACGATGGGGCGCACCGAGAGTGGACGAGAGGACGGACGCGCAATGGCAATAACGTTTGATAGTGGAAATCCGCAGCGAACCCAAGCCGGCGAAACGCCCCTGTACGCCTGACGAAAGACCTAATGGCTACCTCGAACGGAAGTTCCTCCTCTCGGAGCTTGGGTCGGAGCTTGGGTCGGAGGCTGGTGGGACCGCTGCGCCGCTTCGTGCTGCGGCCGCTGCTGACCGTCGCGGCGCTGGTCTACTTCCTGATCGACGCGGTCGCGCTGGAGGCGGTGCGCCCGCTGGCCGCCTGGATCGGCCGGCAGCGCTTCGCCGAACGGCTGGCCGCGCGCATCCGCCGGCTCAGCCCCTATCCGACGCTGGCGCTGTTCGTGGTTCCGCTGGTGATTCTGGAGCCGTTGAAGCCGGTCGGCCTGTATCTGATGGGGACCGGGCATGCGGTCCAGGGCGCGCTGCTGCTCGGTGGCGTGGAACTGGTGAAGGTCACGCTGGTGGAGCGGCTGTTCCACATTGGCAAGGACAAGCTGCTGACCATCCCGGCCTTCGCCTGGTGCTACGTGCGGGTGGTGCGCTGGCTGGCCTGGCTGACCGCCCTGCCGCCCTGGCTGGCCGCCATGCGGGTGGTGGGGCGGGTGGTGGGGCGGGTGCGCGAGGCGATTCGTCCGGCGCTGGCGGTGGTTCGCGGCTGGGCGCGGTCGCTGCGCGGCCGCCTGCGCGCTGTGTCGAAAAGAGGGTAACCCTGTCCTGCGCTTGCCGCGACTTGCGGGCAGCCTCATATCAATGCGGTTTTGCAGACCGTTCCAAGGCCAACCCGTGCGTTTCCTCCCCCTGATGTTCGCCCTTCTCGTTGCTTTGGCGGCCCCCGCCGCCCTTGCCGCGGGCAAGTCCGGCTCCGTTTCCTCGCGCGAGTCGCGCATGGCCGACTGCGAGGCGGCGGAGAAGGGCGATCCGGAGGCGTCCTACCGCATGGCGCGGCGCTTCCTGTTCGGCGTCGGGGTGAAGCGCGACCAGCGGGTCGGCACGGCGTGGCTGCGCGCCGCGGCGTCGCGCGGCCACAAGGAGGCGCGGCGGCTGGTCGCCTATGTGCCGGGCCGCATGGGCCATGTCCGTCCCTGGTGCCGCCCCGGCGCGGCCCCGCTGCGCGAGGCGTCGCCACCGCCGCCGGAAATCATCGCGCTGGTCCACAAGACCGCGCCCCAATACGGGCTGGATCCGGCGCTGGTCATGGCGGTGATCCGGGTGGAGAGCGCCTTCCGTTCCGACGCGGTGTCGCCCAAGGAGGCGGCGGGGCTGATGCAGCTCATCCCCGACACGGCGGAGCGCTTCGGGGTGTCCGACGTCTTCGACCCCGCCCAGAACATCCGCGGCGGCGTACGCTACCTGCGCTGGCTCTTGGCCTATTTCCAGGGGGACGTTACGCTGGCCCTTGCCGGCTACAACGCGGGGGAGCGGGCCGTGGACCGCTACCGGGGCGTTCCGCCCTACGAGGAGACGCGGAACTACGTGCGCTCCATCCGCCGCTTGTACGACGCACCGCGGCATCCCTTCGACGCCGCGGTGGCGGACCCGTCGCCCATGGTCGTCCGGCAGGCGGCGGAGCTGGCGAAGCCCGGCAAGGGCTGAGGACGAACCAACAGGGGAGGGGCCGCCCGTGCCGATGTCCGAACGCAGCTTTCTCGGTCTCAGCGCGGCGGGGTTCCACCGCGTCGCCTACACCCAGTGGGGGCGCGAGGACGCGTCCCGCACCGCCGTCTGCGTGCATGGCCTGACCCGCAACGGCCGCGATTTCGACGCGCTGGCGCTCGATCTGGCCGACCGCTACCGCGTCGCCTGCCCGGATGTGGTGGGGCGCGGCAAGAGCGGCCGGCTGAGCAACCCGACGCTCTACGGCTACCCGCAATATTGCGCCGACATGGCGGCGCTGATCGCCCGGCTGGGGGTGGAATCGGTGGATTGGGTCGGCACCTCCATGGGCGGGCTGATCGGCATGCTGCTGGCCGCCCAGCCGGACAGCCCGATCCGCCGGCTGGTCGTCAACGACATCGGCCCCTTCATCCCGAAGGCGGGCTTGCAGCGCATCGCCGATTACGTCGGCAAGGACCCGGTGTTCGAGGATCTGGCGGCGGTGGAGTCCTACCTGCGCTTCGTCCTGATGGGCTTCGGGCGGCTTTCCGACGAGGCGTGGCGCCACATGGCCGAGCACAGCGCCCGCCTGCGCCCGGACGGCTGCTACGGCCTCGCATACGACCCGGCCATCGCCGAGGCGTTCAAGGCGCAGCCGATGGAGGACGTCGACCTTTGGGCCGTCTGGGACCGCATCCGCTGCCCGGTGCTGGTGCTGCGTGGCGCCACCTCGGACATTCTGCCGGCGGAGACGGCGGAGGAGATGACCCGCCGCGGCCCCAAGGCCCGTCTGATGGAGTTCGCCCACACCGGCCACGCCCCGGCGCTGATGACCGGGGACCAGATCGCCGCGGTGCGCGACTTCCTTCTGGAGGATTGACGGGGGTACCCCGGCTTGGGCGCGGCATGCGGCCCGGAATCCGGCTGGCTATGGCCGCGCTCCTGGCTTAGCATCGCTGCCAAGGTCGCACCGCAACGATGGTCCGGAGGCCCGACGCCATGAGGGGTTTCGCCGCGCTCGTCCTGTTGCTGTCCTTCATGTTTCTGCCCTTCGTCTCAGGGCCGGTTCAGGCCCGCGACGCTCTGGACTGGCTGTCGCGGGAACCGGTGACCCTGCTCGACTGGGGCATGACCCGGCTGCGCGGCGACCTGCACGACACGGTGGACGGGCTGTCCCGCGATCTGCGGACGGAGGTGTCGCGCAGCGGCGTCTTCTACCGCTTTCAGGACCGGCGGATCGTCGCCTACGCCAACTTCGTCGATCTGCCGCGCAATCGGACCGAGGAGGTGTGCAAGGACGTCTACACCCGGCTGGCCGGCGCGCTGGTCCGCGGCGGGCCGCAGGGAGCCGGCGGGGCGGCCTGGTATCTGGAAAGCGTCTTCAGCCACGATTCCCAGGGCGGCGACCGGCCCCAGGATCTCGGCGATCAGCTGGCCGACACGGTGGTCCTGCAGGTGACCATCGGGCCGAAGCCGTCCCAGGCCTTCGACGACGGGCGCCGCATCACCTGCACGGGCCGTCTCGACGCCGCGCCGGAGAACATCGCGCTCAAAAGCGAAGGGTGACGATGATGCGCGGCAGATGACGGCGGGCTTGCGCCGTCCTATAAGTGCGGCCATGACCGACGCCACGCCCGACTCCGCCCCCATGCCCACCGCTTTCGATCCGCAGGCCCTGCCGCCGCTGCGCGACGTGATCGCCCGCTTCGGGCTGGATGCCCGCAAGGCGCTGGGGCAGAACTTCCTGCTCGACCTCAACCTGACGGGGCGCATCGCGCGCTCGGCGGGCGACATGACCGGCGTGACGGTCGTGGAGATCGGTCCCGGGCCGGGTGGGCTGACCCGTGCCCTTCTGGCGACCAAGGCGAAGCAGGTCATCGCCATCGAGCGCGACCACCGTTTCATCGAGGCGTTGCAGGACGTGATCCAGGCGGCGGACGGGCGGCTGTCCATCGTCGAGGGCGACGCGCTGGAGGTCGACCCCATTCACATCGCCCCGGCCCCGCGGGCCATCGTGGCGAACCTGCCCTACAACGTGGCGACGCCGCTGCTGATCGGCTGGCTGGGGCGGATCGAGGAGTTCGTCAGCCTGACGCTGATGTTCCAGAAGGAGGTCGCGGACCGTCTGGTCGCCAAGCCGGGCAGCAAGGCCTACGGCCGCCTGTCGGTCATCACGCAGTGGCGGTCGGACGCGCGGGTGCTGTTCAACCTGCCGGCCAAGGCCTTCACCCCGCCGCCCAAGGTGGAGTCCACCATCGTCCACCTGACCCCGCGCGCCAACCCGGAGCCAGCAGATGGACGTCATCAGCCGCACCTTCCATGGGGCGCATTGAGAAGAGTCTGAGTCGCGACGCCTTGCCCCCTCCCTAACCCTCCCCCGCTGACGCAGGGGAGGGGATAATTCCCTCCCTTGCGAAGCGGGGGAGGGAAGGGGCCCACGCGGAGCGTGGGAAGGGTGGGGGCAATGCGCCGTCGCCTTACAGCGCCGCCTGCACGCTCTCCACAAACGCAGGCATCCCGACCTGCCGCGTCCGGCGCAGCCGCTCGGCGCGCAGGATGGCCTGGACCGCCGTGACGCTCTCGTCGACGTCGTTGTTGACGATCACGTAATCGTACTCGCCCCAGTGGCTGATCTCGTCCGACGCCTTCGCCATGCGCTGGGCGATCACCTCCGCCGAGTCCTGGCCGCGCGAGTGCAGGCGGCGCTCCAGCTCGGTGCCCGAGGGCGGCAGGACGAAGATGCTGACCAGATCGGCTCGGGCGTTGGCCGCCAGCTGCTGCATGCCCTGCCAGTCGATGTCGAACAGAACGTCGCGCCCGGCGCTCAGCGCGGTCTCCACGGCGTGGCGCGGCGTGCCGTAGCAGTTGCCGAACACGCGGGCGTGCTCCAGCAACTCGCCCTGGCCGGCCATGCGGTCGAACTCCGGCATGTCGACGAAATAGTAATGGACGCCCGGCTGCTCGCCGGGGCGCATCGGACGGGTGGTGACGGACACCGACAGGGTGATGCCGGGGTCGCGGTCCAGCAGGCGGCGCGAAATGGTGGTCTTGCCCGCCCCGGAGGGGGAGGACAGCACGAGCATCAGGCCGCGCCGGGCGATCTTCGTGTTCATGGTCTCGGGCATGGGGCGGGTGTCACTCGATGTTCTGGACCTGCTCGCGAAGCTGCTCGATGGAGGCTTTCAGCGACAGGCCGATGCGGGTCAGCTCCACGTCCGCGGACTTGGAGCACAGGGTGTTGGCTTCGCGGTTGAATTCCTGGCACAGAAAGTCGAAGCGGCGGCCGATGGCGCCCCCCTCCGCCAGCATGTCGCGGGCGGCCTGGATATGGGCGCGCAGGCGGTCCATCTCCTCGCGCACGTCGGCCTTGGCGATCAGGATGGCGGCCTCCTGGACGAGCCGCTCCTCCGGCAGGGCCGGCGCGGCGTCGAGCAGGGCGGCGACCTGATTGCGCAGCCGTTCGCGCAAAGCCTCGGGCTGGGTGCTGGCGCAGGCGGCGGCGGCGGTGATCAGCCGCTCGATCTCGTCGAGATGGCCGTTCAGGACGGTGACCAGACGCGCCCCCTCCGACAGGCGGGCGGTGACCAGTTCGCCGATCAGCCGGCCGAGGTCGGCCTTCAGCGCGGCCTCCACCCGCTCCCGCGCCTCGCCCTCGTCCTCCTCCACCGGTTCGATGATGCCACGGACGGCGAGCAGCGAATCGAGCCGCGGCGGCGCGGCGCCGGCGCCCTCGATCTCGCGCGCCAGCTCCAGCACCTGGGCGAGAAGCTCGCGGTTGATGCGGAGCTGCGACACCGACTGGCTGCGGGTGACGGTCAGGTTCAGGTTGACGCTGCCGCGGGCCAGCCGCTTGGGGATCTCGGCGCGGGCGGCGGCCTCCAGCGTGTCGAAGCCGGCGGGCTGGCGGCAGCGGATGTCGAGGTTGCGCCCGTTGACGCTCTTCACCTCGAAGGTCCAACTGTAGCCGTCGGCATGCCCGTCCACGCGTGCGAAACCGGTCATGCTGGATACGGCGGAGCGTTGGGCGGGCAAAGCGGCCTCGACGAGTATTTGTGGGATCGGGAGGCTCACGTTATAGCGTCGGGCGGCCAAGGCAACAAGCGTCAGGGACAAGGGGGACAGGGGCATGCGCGATCCGCGCTCGATCGTCATCACCGGGGCGTCCAGCGGCATCGGGGAGGAACTGGCCCGCGCCTACGCCGCTCCCGGCGTCGCGCTGGGCCTGAGCGGGCGCGACTCCGCGCGGCTGGAGGCGGTGGCGGAGCGCTGCCGTGCCGCCGGGGCGGCGGTGGAAACGGCGCTCGTCGACGCGGCGGACCGCGAGGCCATGGCGGCGTGGCTGACCGCGCTGGACGCCCGCGCGCCGGTCGATCTGGTCATCGCCAACGCCGGAATCTCCGCGGGCACCGGGGGCGGCGTGGAAAGCGCCGAGCAGGCGCGGCGCATCTTCCAGGTGAATGTGGATGGCGTGCTGAACAGCGTCCACCCGCTGCTGCCCGGCATGCAGGAGCGGCGGCGCGGACAGATCGCCCTGATGGCTTCGCTGGCCGGCTTCCGCGGCATGCCCGGCGCGCCCGCCTATTGCGCCAGCAAGGCGGCGGTGCGGGTCTATGGCGAGTCGCTGCGCGGCGATCTGGCGGGGCAGGGGATCGGCGTGACGGTGATCTGTCCGGGCTTCGTGAAAAGCCGGATGACCGCGGTGAACCGCTTCCCCATGCCCTTCCTGATGGAGACGGACCGCGCCGCCCGGGTCATCAAGAGCGGGCTGGCCCGCAACAAGGCGCGCATCGCCTTCCCCTGGCCGATGGCCGCCACCGTGTGGCTGCTGGCGGCTCTGCCGGTGGGCTTGACGGATGTCCTGCTGCGGCAGGCGCCGCGCAAGGAGTGATAGGGGGGATTACGGCTTGGCTTTCCAATAGCCCCAGACGGAGGCCGGCGGGACGTTCAGCGGGGTGAAGCCCAGCCGCTTGCCCTTGACGCCCAGCGCGCGCTGGTTCAGCGGCGACACGAGGCCGTAGGTATAGAGAACGAAGCGCCCGCCCTCGGGCAGGATGCGGAAACAGGCCTCGACGACCTCCTTCTGGGCGCGCATCGGCAGGTTCAGCATGGGGATGCCGATGACCACCGTGCCGACCTTGCCGACCAGCTCCGGGCCGAGGATGTCGGCGGCCTTGCGGCAGTCGTCATGGACGACGTTGACGTCCGGGTAATGGCCGCGCAGGAAGCGCGACAGATGGTCGTCGATCTCGAAGGTGAAGATGCGGTTGCCCGGAATGCCGCGCTGAAGCAGGGCCTTGGTGATGGCGCCGGTGCCGCCGCCGAACTCCACGACGACCTGATCCGGCCCGCACAGCACCTGCTCCCCGATCAGCCGGCAGAGCGCGCCCGAGGATGGTGTAACGGAACCCATGGAAAGGGGATTTGCCAACCAACGCTGGAAGAAAAGCCACGCGGCCGGCGGCGTCTTGCCGCTTTTCTGCTTCTCCGCGACGGTGATTTCCGTTGGTGTCATGATCGGCCTTTCGCCGTTGGCTGTTGAGCGTTTTACCCCGGGGCTAAACAAGCTGGAGCCTCAGGGGGTCCCGAACCTAACAATCCCAGAGCGCACTTATGTCGCATCCCGGGTTCCCCCGCAACCGGCCGAAGCGGCGGAAGCTATGCCATAAACGCGGGATATGACGGTGCAAGAGACAGCAAGGTCTGCCCGGCGTAGGACAGGCTGCTGGCGACCAGCGCGAAGAAGACCAGCGCGGCCACGGTGAGGGCGAGGCTGACCGCGACCGCGGCCCCGTCGCGCTCGATCAGGCCCAGCGACAGCAGGACGAGGGCGAAGCCGGGCAGCCAGCCGGTCAGCGGCAGCGGCACCACGCAGGTCAGCGACAGCAGAAGGACCAGCACGCCGAACCAGCGCTCTCCGTCGATGCTGGCGAAGCGGCTGTGGCGCGGTTTCAGCATTCGTTCGATGGCGGTCAGCCGCGGCATCGCCTTGTCGATCATCCGCGCGGCGAGCGACCGGCTGACCGAGCGGCGCAGAATCCAGCCGGGCAGGGCGGCGCCGCGCCTGCCGAAGGCCATCTGGGCGGAGAACAGCAGGATCGGCAGGTCGAACAGGCAGGACACGCCCAGCGGCACCGGCGCGATGGTGGGAAGCGACAGGGCCAGCAGGATGGTGCCCAGCGAGCGGTCGCCCAACGCCTTAATCAGGTCGCCCAGCGACACCCGCCCGTCCGGCAGGTTGGCGCGGAAGGCCGCCAGGACGTCGGAGGTCCGCTCCTCCCCATGGTCCTGGCGTCCCCGGCGGGCGACCGTGGCGGGGAGCGAGCCCGCTCCGGTGAAGGCCACGTTGCGCGGCACGCTCATACGCCGGCCTCCGCCGCCGCCGACTCATAGGCTTCGAGATGCTCCAGCCATGCCTCCTCGGCGGCGGACAGCTTCTTGTCCACGACGCCGAGATCGATCTGCAGCTTCCGCAGCTTGTCGCTGGGACCGCTGTAGAGGGCGGGATCGGCCAGTTTCGCCTCGATCTTGCGCTTCTCCTCGGTCAGCTTGTTGACCTGCGACTCCGCGTCGGTGGCCTTCTTCTTCAGCGGGGCCAGGGTGGCGCGGGCCTCCGCCGCGGCGCGGCGCTGGTCCTTGCGGCTCGCCCCGGCGTCCGCCGCCTCGCCGCCCTTGGCGGCGGCGCGCTCGGCCCGCGCGCGGTCCAGGAGGAAGCGGCGGTAGTCGTCGAGGTCGCCGTCGTAGGGCTGCACCGTGCCGTCGGCGACCAGCAGCAGCCGGTCGGCGGTCAGCTCGATCAGGTGCGGGTCGTGGCTGATGAGGATGACGGCGCCCTCGAACCCGTTGATCGCCTCGATCAGCGCCTCGCGGCTGTCCACGTCGAGATGGTTGGTCGGCTCGTCCAGCATCAGGATGTGCGGCGTCTCGCGGCTCATCAGGGCCAGCAGCAGCCGGGCCTTCTCGCCGCCCGACAGGTCGGAGATGCGGGTTTCCGCCTTGCTCTGCTGGAAGCCGAAGCGGCCGAGATGGGCGCGCACCTTCTCCTCCGGCGCCAGCGGCATGATGCGCTGGGTCTGCTGGATGGGGGTCAGGGACAGGTCCAACTCGTCCTGCTGGTGCTGGGCGAAATAGCCGACGCGCAGCTTGGTCGGGCGCTTCACCTCGCCGGCCATCGCCTCCAGCCGTCCGGCCAGCAGCTTCACCAGCGTCGATTTGCCGTTGCCGTTGGCGCCGAGCAGGGCGATGCGGTCGTCCATGTCGATGCGCAGGTTGACGCGGCGCAGGATGGCGCGGTCGCCGTAGCCGATGGTCACCCCGTCCAGCGAAATCAGCGGCGGGGGCATCTCGTCCGGCTGGGGGAAGTTGAAGACGACCTCGGCGTCGTCCTCCATCAGCGTGATGGTCTCCAGCTTCTCCAGCGCCTTCAGCCGGCTCTGCGCCTGCCGGGCCTTGGTCGCCTTGTAGCGGAAGCGTTCGACGAAGGCCATCATGTGCTTGCGCTTGGCCTCCTGCTTGGTCGCCATGGCCTGCAGCCGCTCCATGTTGGCGCGGCGCTGCTTGAGGAACTGGTCGTAGTTGCCGGCGTAGGTCACCAGCCGGCCCTGGTCCACATGGATGGTCGTCGTGGGGACCGAGTTCAAGAGGTCGCGGTCGTGGCTGACCAGCAGGATCGTGTGGGGGTAGTTCTTGAGGTACCCCTCAAGCCAGATGGTCGCCTCCAGGTCGAGGTGGTTCGTCGGCTCGTCGAGCAGCAGCAGGTCGGGCCGGGCGAACAGCACGCCGGCCAGCGCCACGCGCATCCGCCAGCCGCCCGAGAAGTCGGAGCAGGGCCGCGCCTGCGCGTCGGCGTCGAACCCCAGGCCGGAGAGCACCTGGGCGGCGCGCGACGGCGCCGAATGGGCCTCGATGTCGGCCAGCCGGGCGTGGATCTCGCCGATGCGCATCGGGTCGGTGGCCGTCTCGGCCTCGGCCAGCAGGGCGGTGCGCTCCGTGTCGGCGGCCAGGACGGCGTCGATCAGGGTGGTGGCGCCGCTCGGGGCCTCCTGCGCCACCATGCCGATCTTGGTGCCGGTGGGCACGCCGATGGCTCCGGCGTCCGTCTGGAGCTGGCCGGCGATGAGCTTGAGGAGGGTGGATTTTCCGGTGCCGTTGCGGCCGACCAGCGCCACGCGGTGGCCCTTCGACACGACCGCGGTGGCGCGGTCGAACAGCACACGTCCGCCGTAGCGGAACGTCAGGTCGTTGATGTGCAGCATATCGGCGCCGGTTTACCACGGGGAAACCGCGATTTGAAGCGCGACCCGCGGGGCAACCCTTCATGGCAGCCGCGCGGCGGCGCGCGGCGCGGCCTCGCGAAGCGGCCTCACGAACCGGTTGCCGTGGCCGAAAAGCGGCTATATAACCCCGCGCAACCGGCGCCCCGGCCAAACCAGCGGCGCCCATAACGCATTTCCAGCAGGAGCCCACCGCCATGGCCGTCGAACGCACCCTCTCGATCATCAAGCCCGATGCCACCCGCCGCAACCTGACCGGCAAGATCAACGCCAAGTTCGAGGACGGCGGCCTGCGCATCGTCGCGCAGAAGCGCGTCCAGCTGTCCCAGGCCCAGGCCGAGCAGTTCTACGGCGTGCATCGCGAGCGTCCGTTCTTCAACGACCTCGTCTCCTTCATGATCTCCGGCCCGGTCGTGCTCCAGGTCCTGGAAGGCGAGAACGCCATCGCCCGCAACCGCGAGATCATGGGCGCCACCAACCCGGCCAACGCCGCCGAGGGCACCATCCGCAAGGAGTTCGCCGAGTCGATCGAGGCCAACTCGGTGCACGGCTCCGACGCTCCGGAGACCGCCGCTCAGGAGATCGCCTTCTTCTTCGCCGGCATTGAGCTGGTGGGCTGATCGCGGCTCGTCCGCTTCGCAGCCTTGCGCGAAGGGCCGTCCCGACCGGGGCGGCCCTTTTCGATTCAGGCTCTTCCGCCCGCAACTTGTCGCCTGGACAGCGTAACGGCGTCGTGGACAGGCGTGGCGAAGTCGAGTATTCGGGGATTCTACCGCTAGGAGTACCCCCGCCATGGAAAATCCGCACGTCAAGCCGATCGTCGCGGCCCTGCTGGAACCGCTGCCGCCCCTCGTGAAGGGCAGGAACGACCTGAGCGATCCGGGCGTGGTGGAACTGCTGGTGCGCGGCTACGTCGACCAGTGCCTGGCGGCCTTCCAAGAGGTGCTGCGCGGCAACGTCGAGCAGGACGCGGCCATCGACGCGATCAACGCGCAGGCGACGGCCCTGAACGCGGTGTTCCTGGGGACCAGCGGCTTCGACACGGTGGTCGTCCATCCCTGGAACGCCGCCGACCAGCTCGGCCAGTTCCTTCAGGACACGGTGGGGCTGGATTTCCCGGCGGAGGATTGCGTGCGCGCCGCGCTGATCCACCTCGCGACGCACGTCATGCACGCCATTCAGGGCGGCACCGAGACGTGGGAGGAGCAGGTGGACGCTCTGGTCGGCGAAATGCGCGACCTGCTGCTGGGCCGTCTGCCGGACGGGGCGTAAGCGCCCCGCCGCGGCCGATCGGTCGGCGGCCGGATAGAGCCGCTAGACCAGGAAAATCGCCATGAAGACCAGCACGGCGATCACCCCTGCGGTCGCCAGCGTCATGAAGCGGGTGAAGGCGTGCCAGCCCGCCTCGTGACGGCGGACGACATCCTCGCTGACCGGATTGTGGCCGTGATCGGTAACCGCCATCGCGCTTTGCCTCCCCTTTTATGGTTCCGGCGGAGAATGTGGGGAGTGCGGACGGTTGCGGCAAGGGTCCCGCTTGGCCAAAGGCCCCGCTTGGGACGGCTCAGGCCGGCGGGTTGATGAGCGTCGGCAGCGCCGCCGCCGGGCCTGACAGGGTCACCCGGCCATCCTCGACGCGGGCGCGGCCCTCGGCGATCAGGCGCAGCGCCTGGGGGTAGAGCCGGTGCTCGGCCTCCAGCACGCGGACGGACAGCCGGTCGGCGTCGTCGCCGGGCAGGACCGGCACCGCGGCCTGGGCGATGATCGGCCCCTCGTCCATCTCCGAACGCACATAATGCACCGTGCAACCGTGGAAGCGCACCCCGGCGTCCAGCGCCCGCTGGTGCGTGTCCAGCCCCTTGAAGGAGGGCAGAAGCGACGGGTGGATGTTGATCATCCGGTCGTGCCAGCGCTCGACGAACCAGGGCGACAGCAGCCGCATGAAACCGGCCAGACAGACCAGTTCCACGCCCGCCTCGCGCAGGCGCGCGTCCATGGCCTCCTCGAACGACCGCTTGTCGCCGGGGAAGTCGCGGTGGCTGACCACGGCGACGGGCACTCCGGCGGATGCGGCACGTTCCAACCCATAGGCGTCGGCCTTGTTGGAGAGCACCAGCGCGATCTCCGCCGGAAAGTCCAGGGCGGCGCAGGCGTCGATCAACGCCTGCAGATTGCTGCCGCGCCCGGAGATCAGGACGCCAACCTTCAGAGAGTTTGGCGTCAGGCCGACCATGCCGTGTCCATGCCGGTGACGGTGACGCGGGCGTCGCCATCCTTGACCGCATGCACGGTACCGACGGTGAAGACCGTCTCGCCGCCCTGGGCCAGGATCTCGGCCGCCTGCTTCGCCTTGTCCGCCGGGACCACGACGACCATGCCGAGACCGGTGTTGAAGGTGCGCGCCATGTCCAGCGGGGTCAGACCGCCCGTCTTCATCAGCCAGTTGAAGACCGGAGGCAGCGGCCACGTGGATGCGTCGAGCGTGACGCCCAGCCCGTCCGGCAGGACGCGCGGGATGTTCTCGATCAGGCCGCCGCCGGTGATGTGTGCCATCGCCCGCACCGTGCCGGCGCGCACCGCGGCCAGCGTGCTCTTCACATAGATGCGGGTCGGGGTCAGCAGCGCCTCGCCCAGCGTCTTCCCGGCGTCCCAGGGGCAGGGCGAGTCGTAGCCGAGGCCGGACGTCTCGACCAGCTTGCGGACCAGCGAATAGCCGTTGGAATGCACGCCGGAGGAGGCGAGGCCGAGCACGACATCTCCGTCCTGCACGGTGGCGCCGGTCAGCGCGTCCTTGCGCTCCACCGCACCGACCGAGAAGCCGGCGAGGTCGTAGTCGCCCTCGGCGTACATGCCCGGCATTTCCGCCGTCTCGCCGCCGACCAGCGCGCAGCCGGCCTGCCGGCAGCCTTCCGCGATGCCGGCGACGATGGCGCGGCCCGCGGCGACGTCCAGCTTGCCCGTGGCGTAGTAGTCGAGGAACAGCAGCGGCTCCGCGCCCTGGACGACGAGGTCGTTCACGCACATCGCCACGAGGTCGATGCCCACCGTGTCGTGCCGGTTCGCCAGGATGGCGACCTTCAGCTTGGTGCCGACGCCGTCCGTGGTGGCGACGAGCAGCGGGTCGTGATACCCGGCCGCGCGCAGGTCGAACAGGGCGCCGAACCCGCCCAGCCCGGCGTCGGAGCCCGGGCGCGCGGTGGAACGGGCGAGCGGCTTGATCGCGTCAACGAGCGCGTTGCCCGCATCAATGTCCACGCCGGCCTGCTTGTAGGCGTCGGACGTGTTATTAGACTGGGTGCTGATGGTATCCTCGCTTGGGCTGAGCTATATACCTGGGCCACCTGAACCGGGTCATTTTGGGCCGGGTCATAAGGGAACGGGCCGAACATACTCGAATCGGAAGGCTTTGCAATGCTCCACCGCCGCCATGCGCCGCTGTTTGCGGGCTTCGCCGCCATCACCGTGGCCCTGGCCGTTCCGGCCGGCCCCGTGGACGCGCAGGTGCCCGGCGCCGCTCCACCCGCGGTGGCGGCGCCCGCGGCCGTTCCGGGGGCAGCTTCGGGGACGGTACCCGCGGCGGTTCCGGCGGCAGACCCCTTCACCGTGTCGGGCGTGAAGGTCGATGTCAGCGCGGCCAACGCCAACGCCGCCCGCGATCAGGCGATCCGCGACGCGCAGGTGAAGGCGTGGGCGGAGCTGTACAAGCGCCTCGTCCCCACCGCCCCCAGCGTGCCGCGGGTGTCGGACATCGAACTCGCCCGGCTGGTCCAGGGCTTCGAGATCGACGACGAGAAGGTGTCGGCCACCCGCTATGTCGGCAGCATCACCGTGCGCTTCCGCCCCAATTCCGTGCGCGAAACGCTGGCCGGCGGCGGCCAGCAGTATGTCGAGCCGCCGGCCCGGCCCTACGTGATCCTGCCGGTCACCGTCGTGGACGGGCGCCCCGTCCTGTGGGAGGACCGCACCGACTGGCGCGAGGCCTGGGAGGGTCGGCAAACCGGCGCCTCGCTGGTGCCGCTGGTCGTCCCGGATGGGGAGTTGGCTGACATCTCCGCCATCGGCGTGAACGAGGCGCTGTCCGGCGATCAGGAAGCTCTGGCCCGCATCGCCCAGCGCTACAACGCCGGGGGCGTGATCGTCGCCAAGACCGACCTGCCGGCGGGCGGTCTGGATCTCGGCCGTCCGCTGGCGGTCGAGGTGACCCACTACACCCCCGACGGCGCGCGGGACCAGCAGACGGTCAACGTGAAGGCCGACATGGCCGACCGGGCCGGCGACTTCCTGACCCGCGCGACCACCTTCGTGTCGGCCGCCATCGACGAATCCTACCGCCGCGACAACACCGTGGCGAGCGGGCCGGAGCAGGCGACGCTGGTGCGCGTGCCGCTGGCCAGCCTCAACGACTGGGTGGAGACGCGCAAGCGGCTGGGCATGGTCAACGCGGTCACCCGCACCGACGTGCTGTCGATCAGCCGCTACGAGGCGCTGGTCGCGCTGACCCACCGCGGCGACGTCGAGCGGCTGCGCCAGGCGCTGGCCCGCCGCGATCTCGGCCTCGCCCGCACCGGGGCGGTCGCAGCGCCGGTTCCGGTGCCCGTTCCGGGCCAGCCGCTCCCGCCGGTCGCGCCCACGCCGGAATGGCAGCTCCAGGTGCTGGCGAAGGGCGCCGGGGCGTCGTCCCTGGCACAGCCCGCCGCCGTTTCGCCGGCATCCGTCCCGGCGTCTCCGTCCGTCTTCTCGCCGGCCACCGCCGCGCCGTCGGCCTATCCCGGCGTGGCGCCGGCCCCGGTCGGCGCGCCGCAGGCGGCACCGGGGGCGCCGCCGCGCATTTTGGGCACGCTGCCGGCAGGCACGGCGCGCCCGTGACGGTAGAGGGCGTGACGGCGTTACAGACGGGCCGGTACCGGCCCTTGACGGGGCGCCGGCGCAAGGGACAACGGCAGAAGGCACCGCGGTGAGCATCCCGAACATCATCACCTTCGGCCGCATCCTGGTGGTGCCGGTCGCCGTCTATTTCATCCTGGCCGGGGAGCTGGGGGTCGCCTTCTGGCTGTTCGTCGGGGCGGGGGTTTCCGACGCCGTGGACGGCGCGGTGGCCCGCATGTTCCGCGCCCGCACGGTGCTCGGCGCCTATCTCGACCCGATCGCCGACAAGGCGCTGCTGGTCAGCGTCTACGTCTCGCTGGGCCACATCGGCGTGCTGCCGCTGTGGCTGGTCATCCTGGTGGTGTTCCGCGACCTGATGATCATCGGCGGGGTGATGCTGCTCTACACGCTGAAGGAGTCGCTGGCGATGCAGCCGCTCTACGTCAGCAAGATCAACACGGCGGTGCAGCTTGCCCTGGCGGCGGCGGTCCTTGCCCCGGCGGGGCTGGGGCTGCCCGACTTCCACCTGTTCGGGCGGGAGCTGGTGCCGCTGCTGATCTGGGCCTGCGCCGGAACCACGGTGCTGTCGGGGCTGGCCTACGTCTACCGCGGCGGTCTTCTGTTCAGCCGGCACGGAGGGGTGCCGTGACGGCGGGCAAGCAGATCCGCTTCTGGCTGATCGGCCTTGGCCTGTTCGTTCTGGTGCTGTGGCTTCTGTCCGGCATGCTGCTGCCCTTCGTGATGGGGCTGGCGGTCGCCTATCTATTGGACCCGGTGGTCGACCGGGTGGAACGATGGCGCCTGCCACGCTGGCTGGCGACGACGCTGGTGCTGCTGTCCTTCGTCCTGGTGCTGGTCCTGATGGTCCTGCTGCTGCTGCCATTGGTGCAGGCCCAGGTGTCCCACCTGATCGAGGTGCTTCCCAACTACGCCAACGCGGCGCGGGATCGGCTGCTGCCGATGCTGGACCGGCTGATCCACCGCCTGTCGACGGAGGATGTGGAGCGGCTGCGCGGCGCCGCCGGCAATTACGCCGGGGATGTCGTCGGCTGGGTCGGGCGGGTGCTGAAGCACATCCTGTCCGGCGGGCTGGCGCTGTTCGATGTGCTGTCGGTGATGTTCATCACGCCCATCGTGGCCTTCTACCTGATGCGCGATTGGGACATCCTGGTCGACAAGGTGAACGGCTGGCTGCCCCTGCACCACGCCGCGACCATCCGGGAGCAGGCGCGCGAGGTGGACGAGACGCTGGCCGGATTCGTCCGCGGGCAGGCGCTGGTCTGCCTCGTGCTCGGGGTGTTCTACGCGGTGGCGCTGTCGCTGGCGGGGCTGGATTTCGGGCTGGTGATCGGGCTGATGGCGGGGCTCCTGTCCTTCATCCCCTATGTCGGCTCGCTGTTCGGATTCGTGTCGAGCACCGGGCTGGCCCTGCTGCAGTTCGACGACCCGTGGCGGGTCGCCTTCGTCATCGCGATCTTCCTGTTCGGGCAGGCGGTGGAGGGCAACGTCCTGACGCCGAAGCTGGTGGGCGAGAAGGTCGGGCTGCACGCGGTCTGGGTGATCTTCGCCCTGCTGGCCGGCGGGTCGCTGTTCGGTTTCGTCGGCGTCCTGCTGGCGGTTCCGGTGGCGGCGGTGATCGGGGTGCTGACACGCTTCGCGTTGGGGCGCTATCTTGAGAGCCCCTACTACCGCGGTACCCCTTCCTGATGGCTCCCGCCTCATGACCCTTGCGGCTCAGATACCGCTCGACCTCGGACACCGCGCCGCCATGGGCTGCGAGGATTTCCTCGTGGCGCCCAGCAACGCCGAGGCGGTGGCGTGGCTCGACCGCTGGCCGTCCTGGCCGGCGCCGGCCCTGACGCTGTATGGGCCGGACGGTTGTGGCAAGACCCATCTGGGCCATGTCTGGCGGGCGCGCAGCCACGCCCCCATCGCCATGGGCGACACCCTGGACCAGATCGACCCGCACGCCCTGCTGGCCCGCGCCAACGCCGTGGTGGTGGAGGACGCGGACCGGGTGACCGGCGCGCCGGCGCGGGAGGAGGCGCTGTTCCACCTCTACAACCTCGCCCGCGACTCGGGCGGGCATCTGCTCCTGCTGTCGCGCCGCCCGCCGTCACGCTGGCGGATGAAACTGGCCGACCTGCGCTCCCGCATCAAGGCAGCCCCCGCGGTGGGGGTGGATGCGCCGGACGACGCCCTGCTCGCCGCCGTGCTGGTCAAGCTGTTCGCCGACCGCCAGTTGCGGCCGGGCATGGACCTCATCACCTATCTGCTGACCCGGATGGAGCGGTCGCTGGAGGCGGCGGGTCGGGTGGTCGCGGCGCTTGACCGCGCCTCGCTGGCCGCGCACCGTCCCTTGACCGTGCCGCTGGCCCGCGAGGTGCTGGCCGGTCTGGAGGCCGGGAAGGGAGGAGACGAGGATGGATCTGGGAATTGCCGGACGCCGCGCCATCGTGTGCGCAGCCAGCAAGGGACTGGGTAAGGCCTGCGCCATGGCGCTGGCGCGCGAAGGGGTGCAGGTCACCATCACCGCGCGCGGCCGCGACCTGCTGGAGGCAGCCGCGGAGGAGATCCGCAAGGAGACCGGCGCCACCGTGACCACCGCCGCCGGCGACATCGCGACGGAGGAGGGGCGCGCCGCCGCGCTGGCCGCCTGTCCGGAGCCCGACATCCTCGTCAACAACGCGGGCGGCCCGCCGCCGGGCGACTTCCGCGATTGGGAGCGCGACGACTGGGTTCGTGCCGTCGAGGCCAACATGCTGGCCCCGATCTTCCTCATCAAGGCGACGGTGGACGGCATGATCGGCCGCCGCTTCGGGCGGATCGTCAACGTCACCTCGGCGGCGGTGAAGGCGCCGATCCCGATCCTCGGCCTGTCCAACGGGGCGCGGGCGGGGCTGACCGGTTTCGTCGCCGGGCTGTCGCGCCAGACCGTGCGGCACAACGTGACGATCAACAACCTGCTGCCCGGCCCCTTCGAGACCGACCGCCTGCGCGCCACCATGGAAGGCGGGGCCAAGGCCAACAACCGCAGCCTGGACGAGGAGATGGACCTCCGTCGCGCCGGCAACCCGTCCGGCCGCTTCGGCGATCCGGCGGAGTTCGGTGCGGCCTGCGCTTTTCTCTGCTCCGCCCACGCCGGTTTCATGACCGGGCAGAACGTGCTGATGGACGGCGGCGCTTATGCGGGGACGCTGTAGGCGGCTGGTTGAGACGCCCGTCTTAGGGAACTGGCCTCCACCCCGGCCCTCCCCCGCTTTCGCAGGGGAGGGTTAGGATGGGGGCAACGTTACGCCCTCACCAGAACACCGGCCCGTCGCGGAACGCCTTCCACAGCCCCGGCAGCGTCTTGCGGCGCTTGTCGGCCTGCTTGGCGAGCCAGCGGGCGGTTGCTTCGGTGGCGGGCCGCTGCTCCGGCCGATCCGCCGACAAGCGGCGCAGAAGTCCACCGGCCACCGCCGCGTCGTGCTCGGCGTCGAGCGCACCCAGCAGGGCGTCCAGCGCGGCGATGAAAGGCACCGTTGCGGTTTCAGCGTAGAGGCCGCGGAAGAACTCCGCCGTGTGGCGCAGCTTGCGCAGGCGGCGGCGCAGCCGGTCGCGCGTCGCGGTGTCGGCGCCGTCCAGGTCGCGGCCCGCCTTCGACGCCCCAGCCTTCAGCGCCTTGGCGTGCTGGGCGGCAAGCCAGAGGCCGGACAGTTCGACCATCGGGCGGTCGAGCTGGGCGCGAACCTCCGGAGCGGCGCCGGACTGCCACGCCCCGTCCTCCAGCCAAGCGCCGAGCGCCAGGATCAGCCCGGTGCAGCGCGGCGACTGGATCGCCTCCACCGCCGCCAGCGCGGGCGCCCGACGGGCTTCCCGCACCGCGGCGGTCAGCGCGGCGATTCCGTCGGCCGGGGCCTTCTCCGTCGCCGCGAAGGGCGCGATCCCGTGGGACAGCAGCACATCCCAGTCGCGCGCCGGGCCGAGCTGGCGGGAAAACCAGCGGATGTCGTTCCTGGCTCGGCAGCCGTCCGGCACACCGGCCAGGGGACGGAACAGACGGATGGCGGTGCGCAGGCGGCGCAGCGCGACGCGCATCTGATGCAGCCCCTCCACGTCGCCCCCGGCCAGGGCGCAGGCCTCGTTGGCGAGCAGCAGGCGCAGACCGTGCCGCACGATGTGGCGATAGGCCTCGGCCACCGTGGTGACCGGGGTGAGGCCCAGCGGTTCCGGCAGGGCGGGGGCGGGCAGGCGTCCGGTGACGAGGCGATCGCCGATCTCCGCCTTGCTCTCCGTCCCGATGCGAACCGGAACGCGGCGCTGGAGCGCCAGCGCGAGGTCGAACAGGCGGCCGATGCGGCCCGATTTCAGCTCAAGCTCGACTTCGCTGATGCGGGCGCAGGCGTTGCCGGCGGTGATCCGGCCCTCGTCCACCGCCACCTCGATGGAGGTCAGGGCGTCCGGGCGGACGAGCAGGGTGGTGCGCCGGAACTCCGTCGTGAATTGCGGAACCAGCGCCGCCCGCGCGTCCTCCGGCACCAGGGCAGCCACGCCCTCGGCTTCGAGGGGCGTCATGTCGGGGGCGGCCGTGGGGATGGTCCAATCCCACTTCTTGCGGATGGCCACGGCGGCCGAATCGCCGGGGGTGGCGGCGTTGAGGGTCTTCAGCGTCTGCAAGAAGCGGTCGCCGTCCTGCCGCACCCGCAGGGCCACGCCCCCCAGGAACAAGCGCCGGTCCGGCGTGTCGTAATAGACGGTCCGCAGGTTGCGGACGGCCGGAGCACCTTCCGCCGCGCCCTTCAGGGCGGACAGGTCTGCAACGCGGGAAAGATCACGCGGGTCGAGGTGGAGCTTCATCTCCACCTCGCGCATGGCGGACACCGTGGCCGACACCGCGGCGGTTGCACCCGGAGGCGCGTTGTTCTGGGGCGCGGAAGACACGGGGGGCGACTCCTGCTCGGTTCCGGGCCTGCTCGGTTCGGGGTTGAAATACCCCATTTGGCAAAAGGGCGTTAAGAGAGTTTCCGCGGCAGGATGAAATCGGCCAGCCGTCCCGCCCCGCTGTCCAGGTCGGCCCAGCGGGAGGCTTCGAACAGAAGAACCGCGCAGGCGCCGGTCGGAAACTTCTCCGCCAGCGCCGCGCGGTGCCGTTCCTCGCCGCTGCCGGTCAGCTCACGGGCGAGGTCGTGGAGGTCCGGATTGTGGGCGACCAGCATCAGCGACGACACAGAGTCGGGTGCGTCGCGCAGCCGTTCCAGAAGGACCCGCGCTCCGCACAGGTAGAGGCCGCGCTCGCGCTCCACAGGGATGTCCGGCGCGTCCATCACCTCCAGCAGCCGGTCGGCGGTGTCCGCCGCGCGCCGGGCGGTGGAGCACAGCACCAGCCCGATGCGCGCTCCGCGGTCCTTCAGTTCGTGGCCGACCAGCCGGGCCGCCTTCCTGCCCCGCGGCGCCAGCGGGCGGTCGTGGTCGTCCAGGGAAGGATCGTCCCACGCGGACTTGCCGTGGCGCATGAGATACAGGGTCTTCATCGAGGCTGTCCCTTCCTGTCCGGATCGCGGCCCAGCGGGATGCGCGGGGGGTGCGACTGTTTTCGCAGCGGTATTATCGTGACGGCAGTATTATGCTGTCTGACCCAAAACCGTAACGTAGTTGGGGTAGGTTGCTTGGCCCGCCGACCGCGGCGGGCGGTCCGGCCCGACCGGACTGTAGCGGCACCACCCATCACGCAAAAGCCCGAGGCTGCTGTGACCGAACTTCAGGACTTGGAAGCGACCTGCATTGAAGCGGACGCGCCGGAGCGCTTCATCAACCGCGAACTGTCGTGGCTGGCCTTCAACCAGCGCGTCCTGGATGAGGCGTCCAACCCGAACCACCCGCTGCTTGAGCGGCTGAGGTTCCTGTCGATCTCGTCCAGCAACCTCGACGAATTCTACATGGTCCGCGTCGCCGGCCTGAAGGGGCAGGTGGCCGCGGGGGTGAAGACCCCCAGCGCCGAGAACCTGACCCCGGCCCAGCAGCTCACCGCGGTGAACCAGCGCATCGTCGAGCTGATGAACGCGCAGCAGACCATGTGGCGCAGCCTGAAGCAGGACCTGCGCGAGGCCGGCATCATGGTGGTCGGCGCCGAGGACCTGACCGAGGGGGAGAAGGACTGGCTGGAGGCCAAGTTCCTGGATGACATCTTCCCCATCCTGACACCCATCGCCGTGGACCCGGCGCACCCGTTCCCCTTCCTGCCCAACCTGGGCTTCTCGCTGGCGCTGCAACTGCACGAGCCGGTGAAGGGGCGGCATCTCGACGCGCTGGTCCCGCTGCCGGCGCAACTCGACCGCTTCATACGCCTGCCGGGGTCGGAGATCCGCTTCATCCAGCTGGAAAAGCTGGTGATGCTGTTCATCGACCGGCTGTTCCCGCCGTTCCAGGTGAAGGCCCACGGCGTCTTCCGCGTCCTTCGCGACAGCGAGATGGAGATCGAGGAGGAGGCGGAGGATCTGGTCCGCACCTTCGAAAGCGCGCTGAAGCGCCGCCGCCGCGGCAGCGTCATCCGGCTGGCCACCGACGCCGGCATGGCCGCCGACCTGCGCGAGTTCCTGCGCCACGAGCTGCGCGTGTCGAACGACGACGTGTTCGTGCTCGATGGACTGATCGGCCTGTCGGACACCCGCCAGCTCATCGTCGACGAGCGGCCGGATCTGGTCTTCCGCCCCTTCAACGCCCGCTTCCCGGAGCGCATCCGCGACTTCGGCGGCGACTGCTTCGCGGCCATCCGCGACAAGGACATCGTCGTCCACCACCCGTACGAGAGCTTCGACGTGGTGGTGCAGTTCATTCGGCAGGCCGCGCGCGACCCGCAGGTGGTCGCCATCAAGCAGACGCTCTACCGCACCAGCAAGGACAGCCCGATCGTCGCCGCGCTGATCGAGGCGGCGGAGGCCGGCAAGTCGGTGACCGCTCTGGTCGAGCTGAAGGCCCGCTTCGACGAGGAGGCCAACATCCGCTGGGCGCGCGACCTGGAGCGTGCCGGCGCCCAGGTGGTCTACGGCTTCGTCGATCTGAAGACGCACGCCAAGGTGTCGCTAGTGGTGCGGCGCGAGAACAAGGCGCTGCGCAGCTACGTCCATTTTGGGACGGGCAACTACCACCCGATCACCGCGAAGGTCTACACCGACCTGTCCTTCTTCACCTGCGACCCGGCGCTCTGCCACGACGCGGCGGTGATGTTCAACTACATGACCGGCTACGCCACGCCGAAGCTGCTGGAGAAGATCGCCATCGCCCCGATCACGCTGCGCCAGAAGCTGGGCCAGCTGATCGACGCCGAGGTCGCCAACGCCGCCGCCGGCAAACCCGCCCACATCTGGGTGAAGCTGAACTCGCTGGTCGATTCGGAGATCATCGACCAGCTCTACAAGGCGTCGCAGAAGGGCGTGCAGATCGACATGGTGATCCGCGGCATCTGCTGCCTGCGTCCCGGCGTCAAGGGCCTGTCGGAAAACATCCGGGTGCGCAGCATCGTCGGGCGCTTCCTGGAGCATGGGCGCGTCATCTGCTTCGCCAACGGCCACGCGCTGCCCAGCCCGCAGGCCAAGCTCTTCATCTCCTCCGCCGACTGGATGACGCGCAACCTGGACCGCCGCATCGAGACGCTGGTGCCCATCGAGAACCCGACGGTGCACGAGCAGGTGCTGGACCAGATCATGGTCGCCAACCTGAAGGACGAGGCGAACACCTGGAAACTCGGCCCCGATGGCGTTTATCATCGGGTGGAGGCTGGTCCGGACGCGTTCAGCGCCCATAACTATTTCATGACGAACCCCAGCCTGTCGGGGCGCGGCAGCGCGCTCAGCAGCAAAAAGACGCCGCCGCGGTTGAAGCTGCGTACGGTCATTTGATTGAGGACATCGGTTGCCTATGACGCCGGCGCAGGAACACACGGTCGCTACCAAGGCCGTTGAGAGGGTGGTCGACAAGGGCGAGCGGATCGCCGTGATCGACATCGGGTCCAACTCGATCCGGCTCGTCGTCTATGACGCTCTGAAGCGGTCGCCCCTGCCGGTCTTCAACGAGAAGGTCCTGTGCGGGCTCGGCCGCGGCGTGGAGAAGACCGGCCGCCTGAACCCGGACGGCGTGGCCCAGGGCCTGGAGGCCCTGGAACGCTTCGCCCTTCTGGTCGCCGGCATGCGCGTCGGCCGGCTGGATGTCATCGCCACCGCGGCGGTGCGCGACGCCACGGACGGGGCGGCTTTCATCCAGCGGGTGAAGGACCGCACCGGCCTCGACGTCAGCGTCATCAGCGGCGAGGAGGAGGCTCGGCTGTCCGCCATGGGCGTGCTGTCCGGCACTCCCGCCGCGGACGGGCTGGTCGGCGACCTCGGCGGCGGCAGCCTGGAACTGGTGCGGCTGGAGCGCGGCGTGATCGGCGAGCATCTGACGATGCCGCTGGGGCCGTTGCGCCTGATGGAGATGAACCCGGCCAAGCCGAACGGGCTGGTCCGCGCCATCGACCAGCATCTGGAGAAGCTGGACTGGCTGGCCCAGATGCGCGGGAAGCCCTTCTTCCCGGTGGGCGGCGGCTGGCGGGCCCTGGCGAAGCTGCACATGGAGCATGTGAAGCACCCGCTGCACATCATCCACCACTACACGGTGCCCTTCGCCGAGGCGCGGGACTTCGCCGGGCTGATCGCCAAGCAGAGCCGGTCCTCGCTGGAGAAGATGTCCGGCTCCCGCCGCCGGATCGACACGCTGCCCTACGCGGCGCTGGTGTTCGAGCGGCTGCTGCGGATGGTCCAGCCCTCCAGCGTGGTGTTCTCGGCTTACGGGTTGCGGGAAGGGCATCTGTACGCGCTGCTCGATCCGGAGGGACAGCGGCAGGACCCGCTGATCGCCGCGGTGGAGGATTGGGCGCAACGCTTCGTCCGCATCGGCGACCCCGCTCTGCTGGTGTCCTGGACCGGCAACCTCTTCGCCGGGGAGGACGACGCGGCCCTGCGGCTGCGGCAGGCCTCCTGCCTGCTGAGCGACGTCGGCTGGGCCGAGCATCCCGACTACCGGGCGGAGCACGCCTGCCTGCGCATTCTGCGCTACCCGTTCCCCGGCATCGACCATGACGAGCGGGCCTTCCTGGCGCTGGCCGTCTATGCGCGTTACGCAGGCTCCATCGACGGTCCGGGCACGCCCAACGCGGTCACCGCGGGGCCACGGTCGCTGCTGAGCGATGCCCAGGCGCGCAAGGCGCTGGTGCTGGGGCTGGCGCTGCGGCTGGCGCACACGCTGACCGGTGGGGCCACCGCGTTGCTGCAGCGTACGGCTCTGAAGGTGTCGGGGGAGCGGCTGGTGCTGACCCTGCCGGACGATTTCAGCGTGCCGGCCGGCGAGACGGTGCAGCGGCGCCTGGACGCGCTGGCGAAGGCGCTGAACCGCAAGGGTGAAATCGTGCCGCCGGCCCGGCCGCAAGCGGCGGAGTAGGAGCGGGGGGCGGCGGAGGAGCCGCCGCCCTCACGCCACCTTGGCGTGGGCGATGGCTTCGCGGACGCTCACGCCCTTGCGCAGGATGTTGTCCACGGCGCGGCCCTGCACCATCGTGATGCCGACCTTGTGGGCGTAGACGAGGCTCGACACGCTGTCGCAGCGCGCCAGGATGAACTTGCAGCGGTCCTGCTCCTGGATGCGCTCCATGAAGTACTTCTCGAAGGTCGGGTCCATTTCCAGCATGTCGTTGGACCAGAAGATCTTGGCGTAGTCGGCGTTCAGATATTCCAGGTCGAAGTTCGTCACCCAGAAGGGGTTCAGCCCGTCCACGGCGATCTGGTAGCGGCGGTCCTGGGCGAACTCCACGACCTCGTTGAACAGCGACAGATTCTCGATCAGGTCGCCCTTGGAGATCTCCAGCACCACCTGTCCGCGGAAATCGAGGGGGAGACGCTCGTCGAACTTCACGAAGCCGGTGGAGATGACGGTGGACAGGTTGATGTTGATGCCGATGCGCCGGCCCCGCATGAAGCTGAGCCCGTGGTTCAGCGCGCGCAGCACCGACTGGTCGAGGTTGGCCGTGAAATAGTTGAACAGCCACTTGTTGGCCGTGATGTCGTAGTCCGGGCAGAGCCGCTCCTGAAGCAGCTTGATGGAGATGTAGAGTTCGAAATAGGCCATGTCCTCTTCGGCGTTGCGACCGATGTTGGCGATGGCCTGGTTGAAGAGGAAAGGCGACAGGTCGAACATCTGCATCGAGCGTTCGAGCTTGGCCATCTCTTCCAGAGTGATCGGCGGCTTCGTTTCGTTGGAATGATCGCCGGTCTCGCTGGCCTGCAATTCCTCGATGAAACGGATGACGTTGATGAAGTTCAGCGCCAGTTCCATGATCGAGTAGAGCGAGAATTCCTTGTAGGGGTTTGCCCCGATCAGCGTCGTCTTGGCCAGGAAGATCTGCTCCACCTTCTGGCAGACATCGGTGACGCCGGTCAGCTTCAGCCCCTTGTAGAGGATGATGACGTCGCCGTTGGAGATGTTGAAGGATTGCAGATAGGAGGCCTTGCTCGCCAGTTCCTGGATGATCGTGCGGACGATCATCTGGCTGGACGGGTCCTTGTCCCGCAGCAGCGACAGGTGCATGTGGATCAGTCGCATACCCTGCAGTTCGGATTTCGCAGAGCGGAGCAGATTCAGCAGCTTGTCGTTGTCAAATTCGGGCTTCTGGTCCTTCGCGGCGGCGACCGCAGCCTGCTTCTCCGTCGTGGAGAGGCGGACGCGGTCGCGTCCCATGGGTGGTTTGCCGCCGAACCTGCTCATACGCGAAATCCCCCGGGTGTGCGCATAGGGCGTGTGCGCACCTTATAGGCGAGAATTCCATCCGCGAACCAAACCGCACCGATACACGGCATGGATACGGAGCCCGTGACTTATTAGCCCTGACCTTTTTTAACAATGCCTTAAAGCGCTGTTAATTGCGATGAATTGTTTCATAAATTTGGCTAAACGTCTCGGAGCCACCTGAACCTGTAACGTCCCGGACCGACTCTTGGGCCATTCTGGAACGATTCTGGATGGGGCCGTTTACGACCCCTCTCCATTGCCGGCCGGAACGATGCGGACACGACGGTCGAGCACCGCCAATCCGATGCGACCGTGTTTCAGCGCCAACGCGTCTTCGCCGAACAATTCGCGGCGCCAGCCCTGCATCGCAGGGACATCGGCCCCATCGTCCGCGGCGATCGCCTCCAGATCGGCGGCGGAAGCGATCAACTTTGACGCCACATTGTTCTCATCGCACTTCATCTTCAGAAGCACGCGCAGCAGCTCAACGACTGGTTGCAGTCCAGGCGGCGGTTCCTCGCGCGGCTCGACGCGTGGCAGTTCGGAGTCCGGCAGGTCCAGACCCTTCTGAACGCAGGCCAGCACGTCGGCGCCCTGCCGTCCCTCGGCGAAGCCGCGGCCCATGCCGCGGGTACGGGCGAGGTCGTCCACGCTGGTCGGGGCATGGGCGGCGATCTCCAGCAGCGCCTCGTCCCGCAGCACGCGGGAGCGGGGCAGGTCGCGGCGCTGCGCCTCGCGCTCGCGCCATGCCGCCAATTCCTTGAGGACGGCCATGAAGCGCGGCTTGTTGGTCCGCACCTTCAACCGCAGCCAGGAACTGTCCGGGTCCGCCTGATAGGTGGCCGGATCGGTCAGGACGGCCATTTCCTCTTCCAGCCAATGGGCGCGGCCGGAGCGGACGAGGCGGCGCTTCAGCTTCTCGTAGGCCGGGCGCAGGTGGATCACGTCGGACAGGGCGTAGGTCAGCTGCCGCTCGGTCAGCGGGCGGTGCGACCAGTCGGTGAAGCGGCTGGACTTGTCGATGCGCGCCCCGGCCAGCTTGGTGACCAGCGTCTCGTACCCGACGCTTTCGCCGAAGCCGCAGACCATGGCCGCGACCTGGGTGTCGAACAGCGGGTGGGGAATCTGGCCGGACAGGTGCCAGAAGATCTCCACGTCCTGCCGGGCGGCGTGGAACACCTTGAGGATCGCCGGGTCCACCATCACGCGGAACAGCGGCGCAAGGTCGATGCCTTCGGCCAGCGGGTCGATGGCGACCGCGCCGTTCGGTCCGCCGACCTGCACGAGGCAGAGCTGCGGCCAATAGGTCTTCTCGCGCAGGAATTCGGTGTCGACGGTGATGTAGTCCACCCCGGCCAGCGAGCGGCAGAAGGCGTCAAGGTCTTCGGTGGTCGTGATCAGTGTCATGCGGGCTTCATACACGAGCGCGCGTCCGCGCGAAAGCTCGCCCTTCGGCAACTCTCCCGGCGTGCAGCGAACGCGGATGGCGACTTGACATTCCCGCGCTGTCGGTGTGGTGTGTCGGGCCGCCTTTCCGCGCAGGATTCCGACCTTTTCCAAGGTGTTTCGACCCATGCACCCCTACCGCACGCACACCTGCGGCCAGCTTCGCGAAGAGAACGCCGGTCAGATTGTCCGCCTGTCGGGCTGGATCAACCGCAAGCGCGACCATGGACAGCTCCTGTTCATCGACCTGCGCGACCATTACGGCCTGACGCAGTGCGTGGTCGACACCTCCAACCCGGCCTTCCAGGCGGCGGAGCGGCTGAAGCTGGAATCGGTCATCACCGTGACCGGCAAGGTGGTCAAGCGCACGGCGGAGACCATCAACGACCGCCTGCCGACCGGCCGCATCGAGGTGCAGATCGCCGAACTGACCGTGCAGGGCGAGGCGGAGCAGATCCCGCTGCAGGTCAACCAGGACACCGACGCCGGCGAGGACGTGCGCCTGCGCTACCGCTTCCTCGACCTGCGCCGCGAGCGCATCCACGAGAACATCCTGATGCGTTCGCGCGTCATCGCGTCGGCCCGCCGGCGCATGATCGAGCAAGGCTTCACCGAGTTCCAGACGCCGATCCTGACCGCCTCCTCGCCGGAGGGGGCCCGCGACTATCTGGTGCCCAGCCGCAACCATCCGGGCAAGTTCTACGCGCTGCCCCAGGCGCCGCAGCAGTTCAAGCAGCTGCTGATGGTCGCCGGTTTCGACCGCTACTTCCAGATCGCCCCCTGCTTCCGTGACGAGGACGCCCGCGCCGACCGTTCGCCGGGCGAGTTCTACCAGCTCGACTTCGAGATGTCCTTCGTCACCCAGGAGGACGTGTTCGCCGCCATCGAGCCGGTGCTGCACGGCATCTTCGACGAGTTCGGCGGCTTCCGCCGCGAGACGCCGCCGGCCATCGACAAGCCGCCCTTCCGCCGCATCTCCTTCGCGGAGTCGATGCTGAAGTACGGCAACGACAAGCCGGACCTGCGCAACCCGCTGGAGATCACCGACGTCACCGCCGTCTTCAAGCGCGACGACGTGGAGTTCCGCGCCTTCAAGCAGACGCTGGAGAAGGGCGGCGTGGTCCGCGCCATCCGCGCCCCGAAGGTGTCCGACAAACCGCGCAGCTTCTTCGACAAGCTGAACGACTGGGCGCGCGGCCTCGGCGCTCCGGGCCTCGGCTACATCATCTTCGAGGCGGCGGGCGGCAAGGGCCCGATCGCCAAGTTCGTGCCGGAGGCCGCCCAGGCGGAACTGCGCACGGCGGCGGGCGTGGAGGACGGCGACGCGGTCTTCTTCGTCTGCGACCAGCCCGGCCCGGCGGCCAAGCTGGCCGGCTTTGCCCGCACGAAGATCGGCGAGGAGCTGGACCTGATCGAGAAGAACGCCTTCCGCTTCTGCTGGATCGTCGACTTCCCGATGTACGAGCTGGACGAGGAAACCAACAAGGTCGTCTTCAGCCACAACCCCTTCTCCATGCCGCAGGGCGGCCTGGAGGCGCTGAACACGATGAACCCGCTGGACATCAAGGCGTACCAGTACGACATCGTCTGCAACGGCGTGGAGCTGTCGTCGGGCGCCATCCGGAACCATCTGCCGGAGGTGATGTACAAGGCGTTCGCGATCGCCGGCTACCCGCCGGAGGAGCTGGAAGCCCGCTTCGGCGGCATGCTCAGCGCCTTCAAGCTGGGCGCCCCGCCGCACGGCGGCTCGGCCCCGGGCATCGACCGCATCGTGATGCTGCTGGCCGACGAGCCGAACATCCGCGAGGTCATCGCCTTCCCGCTGAACCAACGCGCGGAAGACCTGCTGATGCAGGCTCCGGCCCCGGTGGATCAGGCCCGTCTGCGCGAACTGCACCTGAAGCTGGACCTGCCGAAGCCGAAGGTCGCCGCCGAGACGCCGAAGGCCGCCACCTGACCATCCGGGCTCTTCCCTCCCTTCCCGCTTCGGCGGGGAGGGAAGGGCGGCCAACAAGAAAGCCCCCCGTCCGCGAGGCCGGGGGGCTTTCTTGTTGGGAACGGAAAGGCGTCAGGCCGCGACGTTGCCGGCGGCGGGCGATCCGATCATGCGGTAATAATTGGAATCGACAAGAACGAGGCAGCTCAGCGTCTTAGCGTCGCCCTCATCCTCCGTGCTGACCACGCGGGCATGCGGGATGCCGAACAGGGTCACGGTCTCCCGCACGCGCCAGGACCGCCCGTTGGTCGCGCCAACGGTCTGGAACACCTGTCCCACCAAAACCTGCTTCTTGGCCATAGGAAAACCCTCATCCTGCTGTCGGTGCGCGCCACGAATCCGCTGAGGCGTAGTGCGCAACCATGCACAGTCTAGGCCACTTACCTCAAAACAGGGCGGAATGAATTGTAACGAAATGCGCCACGCGCTGTGAGCTTTGCGTTTGGCGATCAGCAGCCCGATTTCGGCAGCGCCTCCACCTTCTCCAGGATGGCGTTCACGGTGAAGTCGCCATAGTCGATCTGCATGGATTCGGCGACGCCGTTCTGCAGCAGCCGCAGGCTCATCTCATATTCCGGCTGGGCCGAATCGCTCTTCAACGGGAAGAAGGCCATGCGCACCGGCCACGCCTTCTTGCCCTTCAGCAGCGGGTCGGCGCTGTCCTCCTTGGTCTGGACCGCCGCGCCGATGACCGTCGACACTTCGGTCGCCCCTTCCGAATCGGCCCCGTCGAAAACGACCCGGTTGAAGAAGGTGTCGCCGGCGCCGGCGTGGTCGAGCACCGCCAGGGTGTGGGCCGTCGGGAACATGGTGTCGGGGGGCAGTTCCATGTCCTGGGGCTCCGGCTTCGAGAAGGCGGCGCTGCCGGTGCCGTCCTTGGCCAGCCGGGCGTCGCCGCGCACCTCCTCGTCCTCCTCCCCGTTGATCAGCTTGCGGACGTTGAAGCGGTAGCGCTGGCCGTCCTTGGCCTCCCATGTGGTGTAATTGGTGGTCATCGCCATCTCGTCGCCCTCGGCATAGACGAAACGGAGCTGGAAACGCTGCTCCGTCGTCCAGCCGTCGCAGGCGTCGGCCCATTCGAACAGCATGCGGCCCCGCACGTCGCTGACCTTGGAACTGTTGCGGGCGGACAGCAGCGACATCTTGTAGACGGCGCGGTGAGGCTGGATGTTCGCCGCCGCCCCGGCCGCCGCCCCGGCCGCCGCCCCCATGGCCGCGCCGGCGGGGGCCGCCTGGGCCGGGCCGGTGGCGGGAAGGGCGGTCAGGGACACCAGGAACGCGCCGAAGGTCGCGCAAAGGGCGAGGCGGGCGGCGGAGCGGCGGTTCTGCAAAGCGACATCCACAGGTGATTGGCAGCGTCGGATGGATTATGGGTGTTTCGGTGTCGGAGCGGAAGGCCCGACCCCCCGAATAAACGGAAGGCTGAGGACGGATTCATGCGCAGCGACTCTCCCGCATCACGGCCCGTACTCCTGGTGACCCGGCGCCTGCCCGAAGCGGTGGAGGCACGCGCCGCGCGCGATTTCGACGCCCGGCTGAACCCGCAGGACCGCGCGCTGTCCGGCGCGGACATCGCCGCCCTGGCGGGGGAAGCCGGCGCCCAGGGCATCCTGTGCACCGCCGGGGACCGGCTGGACGCCGCGGCCATCGCGGCCCTGCCCGACGCCGTGCGGATCGTCGCCACCTTCTCGGTCGGCACCGACCACATCGACCTGAACGCGGCCAAGGCCCGCGGCCTGATCGTCACCAACACCCCGGACGTGCTGACCGACGCGACCGCCGACATCGCCCTGCTGCTGATGCTCGGCGCGGCGCGGCGCGCGTCGGAGGGCGAGCGGATGATCCGCGCCGGAGCCTGGAGCGGTTGGACGCCCACCCAGCTTCTCGGCACCCATCTCGGCGGAAAGCGGCTGGGCATCATCGGCATGGGCCGAATCGGGCAGGCGGTGGCGCAGCGGGCGCGGGCCTTCGGCATGACCATCCACTACTCCAATCGGCGGCGCCTACCCGCGGAGCAGGAGGCCGGCGCCGTCTACCACGCCGAGCCCGAGGCGATGCTGGCGGTCTGCGACGTGCTGTCGCTGCATTTTCCGGCGACTCCGGAAACCACCCATTGGCTGAACGCGGAGCGGATCGAGCGCCTGCCGCCGGGGGCCGTCGTGGTCAACACCGCCCGCGGCTCCGTCGTCGACGACGAGGCCCTGATCGCCGCGCTGGCCTCCGGGCGGCTCGCAGCGGCGGGTCTGGACGTGTTCGAGAACGAGCCGAACCTGCACGCCGGTTACCGCGGGCTGGAAAACGCCTTCCTTCTGCCGCACCTGGGCAGCGCCACGGTCGAAACCCGCAACGCCATGGGATTCAAGGCGCTGGACAATCTGGACGCCTTCTTCGCCGGGGCGGCGCCGCCCGACCGTGTGGTGTGACGTCGTCGCAAGCGGGCCGGTCCGATCCCGGACAAGCCGATTGTTCGAAAGCCGTTCAAAAGAAAAAATAAATCAAAAATAGATAAAATTTTCCGTAACAGGTCGTTCTCCAGGCAAATTCTGCCTGGGGGCGGCCGTGCCCGGCAGAAGTTGCCGGGACGAACGGCCTAGTCTTCTGGTTTTCCTCATATGGCACGGCGATTGCTTCGAGTTCGGCGCAGCTAGTGCCGATCATGTGGAGAAAGCCCATGAGCGCCGTCGTGACCGCCCAGGATCTGGCCCGGGATCTGGAAGCCATTGCCGCCGATCACCACGACGGGCTGCCTTTCGACCGGGGGAACCACGACCGGCTGCTGCGGATGCCCCCTTTGCGCGGGGGCCGCATCGCCCATTCGGCGGCGGTCGTGACCGTCGAAGCACCGGCCTTGGAAAGCCAGCTTGCCGAGGCCCGCGCCACAATCGCCGAACAGCGTGACCGAATCGCCTACCTGGAAAGTCTGTCCATGACGGACGAACTGACCGGTCTGCTGAATCGCCGCGGCTTCTTCAGCCATTTCCGGCGTGAGATCGCCGCCGCGCGGCGGCAGAGGGCCAAAGGAAGCGGCAAGGGCGGTGGGGTTCTGGTCATCATTGATCTGGACGGCTTCAAGCGGATCAACGACACCCACGGCCATATGGCCGGCGACGCCTATTTGCGGCAGGTCGCCCGGCTGCTCGTCGGTGCGGTTCGCGAGGAGGACGTGGTGGCCCGCCTGGGCGGGGACGAGTTCGCTCTGCTGCTGACGAACACCGATGCAGCCTGCGGCACCGCCCGCGCCCGGCAGATCGCCGCGGCAGCCTGTCGGCGCGGCGTCCAGTGGAACAACACCGACCTTCCGATCCGCTTCTCCTTCGGGGTGCAGGCCTATGGGGCCGAAGACCGGGAGGAGGAGGTGATCCGTCTCGCCGACTCCCACATGTACAGCAACAAGGCGGGGCGCCGCCCACGCTCGCCGGGAGGCAAGGCCGGGCAGCCCGGCGCGCGTTCGGCGGCGAACCGTCGGGCCAGCGGCTGAACTGGGGCGGGCCGCCGGAACCCGGATCGGTCAGCCTGTCGCACCCCCCAAGCCGCGCTTGACCGGACGCTGATCCCGCCGCAGCATCTGCACCTTTCCGTCGCAAAGGTGCCCGCTCTGAACACGTCTTCGGATCGCCCGAATCCCCCGTCACCCCAATCCCCGGCTGAGCAATCATCCATCTGCGCTGCCGCCGATGCGATACAGCCGCACGGCGCCCTGGTGGCTTTGCGCAGCGATGGCGCGACGATCCTTGCTTGCAGCGCCAACACGGCGGAATTCCTCGGCTTGGCTCCGGAGCGGCTGTTGGGTCGGAGCGTCGACGTGCTGGAACTGCCCGAGCTTGCGGCGTTGCTGACGGAACTGCACGCCTTGCCGTCGGACCTGCGGGCGTTGGGGTTGCATGCCACCGTGACACCGCCGGGAGGAGAGCCGCTGCTGGCCTTCCTGCATGAGCATGGCGGGCGGGCAATCCTGGAGGTTGAGCGGCCGCCCGCCGGACTGGAGAGCCGCGCCGCCACGGCACCGCCGGCCGGCGTGCTGCCCGGGATCGCCGCCCTGCGCGACGCCGCGGGGCTGGAGGCCATCGCGGCTCATACCGCCCACACCGTCCGCCGTCTGACCGGGCTGGACCGGGTGATCGTCTGCCGTTTCGACGCCTTCGGCAACGGCGAGGTGGTGGCGAAGGACCAAGCGCCGGATTGGGACCACGCCGCCCCGGATCTTCACCCGGGCGCCGCCCTGCCGGCGACCGCCTTCGATGGCGCCCCGGACGGGAATCCGCGGGTGCGCGTGATCCCCGACCATGCGGCGCAGCCGGTTCCCCTGCTGCACGCCGACACCGCGGCCCCACCGCCCGATCTGGCCCACGCGCAGCTGCGCAGCCCACCGCCGGACCGGCTCGATTTCCTGCGACGGATGGGGGCGGGAGCCGCCCTGACCGTGCCGGTCGCCCACGGCGGCAAGCCTTGGGGGGTGATTTCCGGCCATCACCGGCGGCCCTATGTGGTGCCGTTCTCAACCCGGATGCTGGCCGCCATGGCCGCCGACGCGCTCAGCCTGATGCTGGACACCGCCGAACGCGCCGTGGAGCGGGAACGTCGCGTCGCTCAAGCCGCGCGGCAGGCGGAAGTGAACAGGGCCAAGTCGGACTTCCTCACCGGGATGAGCCATGAGCTTCGCACGCCGCTGAACGCCATCATCGGCTACGCGGATTTCCTGTTGCATCCGGGGACCGGTCCGTTGACCGACCGGCAGCGCGATTTCATCGGCAACATCCGCGCTTCGGGCGCGCATCTTCTGGAACTCATCAACGACGTGCTGGATCTGTCGAAGATCGAGGCTGGGCACGTCGAGTTGCACGACGAGGATGTCGATATCGCGGTTGTGGTGGGCGAGGTCTACGCCCTCCAGGAGTTGTCCCTGGCATCGTCGGGGCTTTCCTTCGACGCCTCGTTTCCCCGGCCGCTGCCTCGCCTGCGGGCGGACCGCCGGTCGCTACGACAGATCCTGCTGAACCTGCTGTCCAACGCCGTGAAGTTCACCCCGGCGGGTGGTCGCGTCGCCATTGACGTGACGCGTACCGAGGAAGAGACCGGAACCGGGCTGTGCATCGCCGTGGTCGACACCGGAATCGGCATTCCGGAGGAGCACCGCCTCACCGTGCTTGAGCCCTTCCGGCAGGTGCCGGGCGAACGCATCCGCAGCGGCGCCGGGACCGGCTTGGGCCTGTCCATCGTGCGCTCCTTGGTGGAGGCCCATGGCGGTCGGCTGACCCTGTCCAGCGCGCCGGGGGAGGGCACGCGCATCGACCTGCATTTCCCGCCGGAGCGGCTGATCGCATGACGGAATCTGTTGAATCCTCTGGACTTCGAGGGAAACAGCGGGCTGCGGGAGGCATCGCTAACGACAATTTAACCGTCGCGGCGGGACAGTGAACGGGCTATACCGGTCTCTCCGGGTGTGGTCGCTGCAAGCAGGAGCGCGGGTGGCACGATGCTCGCGGAACCGAACAGCCCCAAGAAGGCGCCGATGGACGACCGAACCGTGAAGCGTGTCCTGATCGTCGAGGACAACGAGCTGAACATGAAGCTCTTCCACGATCTGCTGGAAGCGCACGGCTACGCGACGCTTCAGACCAGCAGCGGGATGGATGCCCTTGCCATGGCGCGGGAGCACCGTCCGGATCTGATCCTCATGGACATCCAGTTGCCGGAGGTGTCAGGGTTGGAGGTCACGCGCTGGATCAAGGATGATCCGGCGCTCAAGTCCATTCCGATCATCGCGGTGACCGCCTTTGCGATGAAGGGGGACGAGGAGAAGATCCGCGAGGGCGGCTGCGAGGACTACATCGCCAAGCCGATCTCGGTGACGAAGTTCCTGGAAGCCGTTCAGAAATTCCTTCGCTAACCTGTTACGGGATCGGTCGCACGTTCCATGTCCGCTCGCGTCCTCGTCGTCGACGATGTCCTTCCGAACGTGAAGCTGCTCGCGGCGAAGCTGACGCGCGAGTATTTCAACGTCATCACCGCCAGCAATGGTCCTGAGGCGCTGGAGATGGTCCGGCGGGAGTCGCCGGACATCGTTCTGCTCGACGTCATGATGCCCGGCATGGACGGGTTCGAGGTGTGCGAGAAGATCCGCTCCGATCCCGCGACCATGCACATCCCGGTGGTGATGGTCACCGCCCTGTCGGACGGCGCCGACCGAGTGCGCGGGCTGGAGGCCGGCGCCGACGATTTCCTGACCAAGCCGGTCAATGACGTCGCGCTGTTCGCGCGGGTGCGGTCGCTTGTCCGTCTGAAGATGATGATGGACGAATGGCGGCTGCGCGAGACGACCTCCGGCCAATTGGGGGTTCTGGAGCCAACCGGTACGCTGAACAGCGAATCCTTCGAGGGTGCCCGCGTCCTGGTGCTGGAGGATTCGCTTCTTGATCTGGACAGGGTCACTGAGACGCTGAAGCGCGACCACGCCCATGCGATGGCCGCCGACACCTGCGCCACGGCGCTGGAGCGCGCGCTGGGCGACGATTTGGACCTTGTGGTCATCAGTCTGACCCTGTTGAACGAGGATGGCCTGCGCCTGTGCTCCCAGCTCCGCTCGCACGAGCGGACCCGGCAGGTGCCAATCCTGCTGATGGTGGAGGACGGCGACCTGAACCGCGCCGCCAAGGGGCTGGAACTCGGCGCCAACGACTACATCAGCAAGCCCATCGACCGGAACGAGCTGCTGGCCCGCGCCCGCACCCAGATCCGGCGCAAGCGCTACCAGGAGCGGTTGCGCGCGAACTACGAACACAGCCTGTCCATGGCGCTGACCGACAGCCTGACGGGCGTCTTCAACCGCCGTTACATCAACGCCCACCTGCCGCGGTTGCTGGAGAGGGCGATCGACAACCACAAGCCGGTGGCGATCCTGCTGTTCGACATCGACCATTTCAAGGTCGTCAACGACAGCTACGGCCACACCGTGGGCGACGAGGTGCTGAAGGAGGTGTCCAGCCGCGCCAGCCGCAACCTGCGCACCTTCGATCTGGTGGCGCGGTTGGGCGGTGAAGAGTTCGTGGTCATCCTGCCCGACACCGACGCGGAAGCGGCTCTGACGGTGGCCGAGCGGTTGCGCAGCCGCATCGCCGACACGCTGTTCAAAGTGTCCGCCGATGTGGGCGAGATCCCGGTCACGGTGTCCATCGGCGTGACGGTGGGCGGCCGGTTGGGCGACACCGCCGAAGGGCTGATCCGCCGTGCCGACGACGCTCTGTACGAGGCAAAGCGCGCCGGGCGCAACTGCACCATCGCCGACCCTTCCGCCAACGCCCTGCTGGCTCCCTGACGGGGCGGCTGACAAAGCTGTCCCCTTGGAAAAGCCGGACAGCTTCCGGACAAACAAAAGGCCGCCAAAAGGCGGCCTTTCTGATTCCGGCAGTCCGGGAAACCTTACTTGATCTTGGCTTCCTTGAACTCGACGTGCTTGCGCGCCACCGGGTCGTACTTGCGGAACGACAGCTTCTCGGTGGTCTTCTTCGGGTTCTTCTTCTTCACGTAGAAGAAGCCGGTGTCGGCCGTGCTCACCAGCTTGATGAGGACGGTGTTCTGCTTCGCCATGATCTCAATCCCGACTAAAAATCCGAAACCCGCCAGCCCGGCGGGGCGGCGTCGTAGCGGGGGAAGATACCCGCTACAGCCGCGATGTCAAGCCTTTGTAAAGTGGCCGGAAGGGCCGATCGACGTCCTTGTTTTCGCCTGTATTCGGGGCGGAAAACGACTCAGCGCTCCGCCACCGTGTTGGTGGAGGACAGGGCGACCGCCCGCTGGTAGAGCGCCGGTTCGGCGAGAAGGCGCAGCGCCACCTTCAGGTCGAGTTCCGGCTCATGCTCCTTCCAGGGGCAGGCTTCGCGGAGGCGGGCCAGGGCGTCCTCGTCGTCGGCGGCGCGGGCGCGCCAGCCGGCGAACTGGGTCATCGGGCGCGCCCGGCCGTCGCGCAGGTCGGACAGCAGGGCGACGGGATCGTCCTGCCCGGTGCGGCTGGTGCAGACCGTCGGCTGCACGCCCTGGCGGTGCAGGGTGTAGCCGGCGGGCGTGTAGATGCGGCTCCAGGTCAGGAACAATTCGCCGTCGTTGGGCAGGCGGGTGACCGTTTGGACGCTGCCCTTCCCGTAGGAGGAGGCGCCCACCACCACCGCCCGACCGGAGTCCTGGAGTGCCGCCGCCACCACCTCGGCGGAGGAGGCGGAGCGCCCGTCCACCAGAACGACCAGCGGCATCCCGTCGGCGATGTCGTCGGGACCGGCCTCGAAGCGCTGGCGGCTGTCGGGGTGGCGGCCTTCGGTGGTGATGATCTTGCCCTGGGCGATGAACAGGTCGGCCACGGCGACCGCCTGGTCGAGCAGGCCGCCGGGGTTGCCGCGCAGGTCGAGCACGAAACCCCGCAGGCCCTTGCCCATGCTCTGCCGCGTGGACAGGACGGCGTCGCGCAGGTTGGACGCGGTGGCGGCGTTGAAGCGGTCCACCTTCAGCACGCCGACCTGCTCGGACACGCTGGCGTTCACCGTGTTGGGGACCACGCGCTCCCGCCGGATGGGGGCGCGGCGCGGCGGGTTGCTGTCGCGTGCCACGGTCAGCAGGACCATGGTCCCGGTCGGGCCGCGCAGTCGGTCGCGCATATCCGTCTCGGTCAGGCGCGCGGTCAGGTCGCCGTCGATCGCCAGAAGCTGGTCACCGCCGCGGATGCCGGCGCGGTCGGCCGGGCTGCGCGGCAGCACGTTGCGGATCAGGGTGCGCCCGTTCGCCGTCTCCAGCGACAGGCCTATGCCGCCGTATCCCTCGCGCTGGGCACGCTCGCTGGTGGCGCGCTGGGTGCCGGTGTAGCGGGAATAGCCGTCCAGATCCGTCATCACGGAATCGAGGACCACCTGATAGACCCGCTCCGGCACCGCCTGATAGAGGGTGGGGGAATAGAGGCGGGCGCGTTCCACCGCCTTGGTGGTCAGGGCGGCCCAGCCGGCGGCGTCGGACAGGGACGGTGCGGCGTACTCTGCGATCAGGCTGCCAGACACGTACAGGCGTACGGAGTTGCCCTGGCGCTCGGCGCGGGCGGTCGGATCGATGGTCGCGAGACCCTTCAGCCCGTCCAGACCAAGGCGGCCGAAATCGACCTGTTGGAGATACACTTCGGCGATCTTGCCGTACGCGACGGCGAAGACCTGCTCGCTGATGAAGGCGGCTTCGGTCGCGGCTTCGGCCGGACGGGGCAGCGTCCCGCCGAGGCTTCCGAGGCCGACAGCGAGCATGGCGGCCGCGAGTGGGACCGAAAGACGCCCGCGCGGCGAAAATCCTCGTTTCCGTATGCCCATGGCGCGCCGTACGCGGCCTCCTTTCCCACAGGCGGACCCGGATGGTTTCCCACCGGATTCGAACGGATAAGGAATAGCACTTCAGAAATGAGGGCTGGCGGGACAAAAGACGGGGGCAAGACTCTTTGTCGTGGAATGTCCACCACTGTGACTCAGCGGCCACGCTTCAGTTGCTTTTGGGTTGTGCGGCCAGCGAACCGCGTGCCACGCCGGGTGTCGTCAGGGTGGCTGGATTGCAACGGATGATCCGTACCGCCAGCAAATCCCCCGGAGGGATCCCCCTCCGCGCGGGGCAGGGCGAACAGGGTGCTGCCGGTCAGTGGATCGGCCTCCATCAACACCACCTTCACCGCGGCGCCCAGCCGGTAGGTGCGGCCGGTGCGCTGGCCGACCAGGGCGTGGGCGCGCTCGTCATGCTCGTACTGGTCGTCGGGCAGGGTACTGGCGGGGATCAGCCCGTCGGCCCCGTTCTCGTCGAGCCGGATGAACAGGCCGAAGCGGGTCACCCCGGAAATCCGCCCGGTGAACAGGGCGCCCACGCGGTCGGCCAGGAAGGCGGCGGTGAAGCGGTCGATGGCGTCGCGCTCGGCCGTGGCGGCGCGGCGTTCGGTCGTCGAGATGTGCTCGCCGATGTCGGTCAGACCGGCCATGGCCGCGTCGTCCAGCCCGCCCGGTCCCAGCCCGTGCGCGCGGATCAGCGCCCGGTGCACGATCAGGTCGGCGTAGCGGCGAATCGGTGAGGTGAAATGGGCGTAGCGGTCGAGCGACAGGCCGAAATGGCCGATGTTCTCGGGGCTGTATTCCGCCTGCGACTGGCTGCGCAGGATGACCTCGCTGACCAGTTGCGAGTCCGCCGTGCCGGCGGCGCGGTCGAGGATCGCGGTGAAATGGGCCGGGGTCAGCCGCGGCACCCGCGGCAGCGTGTAGCCGAGGCCGGTCAGGAACTCCCGCAGCGCCTCCTGCTTGTCGAGCGACGGCTGGTCGTGCACGCGGAACAGGCCGGGCATGCCCGCCCGCTCCAAGCCGTCCGCCGCCGCGACGTTGGCGCAGATCATGAACTCCTCGATCAGCCGGTGGCTGTCGAAACGCTCGCGCGCTGCGATCTCCGCCACCCGCCCGCGCGCGTCGAGCCGCACCCGCCGTTCCGGCAAGTCCAGTTCCAGCGTGCCGCGCCGCTGCCGGGCCGCCCACAGGCAGGCGTAGGCGCTGTAGAGCGGGGCGATGACCGTCTCCAGCAGCGGTGCCGTCGCCTCGTCCGGAGCGCCGTCGCGAGCCGCCTGCACCTGCTCGTAGGTCAGGCGCGCGGCGGAGCGCATCAGGCCGCGCACGAAGCGGTGCCGCAGGAGAGCGCCGTGGCGGTCGATCCACAGATGCGCCGCGAGGCAGGCGCGGTCCTCTTGCGGGCGCAGCGAGCAGTGGTCGTTGGACAGCGCCTCCGGCAGCATCGGCACGACGCGGTCGGGGAAGTAGACGGAGTTGCCGCGCTCGAAGGCCGCCCGGTCCAGCGCCGAATTTGGGCGCACGTAATAGGCCACGTCGGCGATGGCGACCAGCAGGTGCCAGCCGCCCTGGTTCATCGGGTCGGGGTCCGGTTCAGCCCACACCGCGTCGTCGAAATCGCGGGCATCGGCGCCGTCGATGGTCACCAGCGGGAGGGCGCGCAGGTCGGTCCGTCCCGTCAGGGAAGGAGCCGCGGCGTGTGACGCCTCGCGCAGGGCGGCGGGCGGGAAGTCGGTAGGAAGCCCGTGGGTGTGGATGGCGATCAGGCTGACGGCGCGCGGCTCCGCCGTGTGGCCCAGCCGCTCCGCCACGCGCGCCTGCGGCAGCCCCAGCCGGGCGGCGGGGAGCAGGTCGGCCAGCACCAGTTCGCCCGGCTCGGCGTCGTTGCGGTTGGCCGGGAGGACCAGCAGTTCGGTCTTGTTGCGCTTGTCCGTGGGGATGATGCGCCCGCCGTCCGCCGACGGGTGATAGACGCCGAGAACGCGTCCAACGGTGCCGTCCAGCCGTCGGATGGTGCGCGCCTCGTACAGCCGGTCGTTGATGCGGCTCAGCTTCGCCAGCACCCGGTCTCCCGCTCCCAGTGTGGGATGGCCCTTCTTTTCCGGCATCATGAAGATGCGCGGCGGGTTGCCCTCGCCCGTCCAGGTGATCGGGCGGGCGGTGACCTCGCCGTCCGGATCGACACCGGTCATCTCCAGCACGGCGACTTCCGGCAGCGACTGCGGCGGGGCGACGCGCTTGTTGCGCCCGCGCTCCACGGCACCGTCGGCCTCCAACTCCTTGAGAAGCTCCTTCAGTCTTTCGCGGTCGTCGCTGCCCGACAGCTTGAAGGCGCGCGCGATCTCGCGCTTACCGACCGGCGTCGTGCTGGAGCGGATGAAGGAGAGGATCGTGTCCTTATCGGGAAAGCTGCCGGAGCGGCGGGGCGTGTCGTTCAAGGGAATTCGTGCCGTGGAGGGTGGACCGCTTAAGTAAGCCCTGGAGGCGGCGAATCCAACCGCGACGCCATCGCGCCGTTGCAAGAACGCTTCAAAAGCGTTCGTTGGCTGTTTTCAAAATCGAAAGGTGCTGCTGAGGGCGATGCCAACCGTCTTCAGGCTCGATGCAACGACGGAAAAGGCAATCGGAAAGGAAAAAATTGGTTGGGGGACTAGGGTCTGTTGACATTCATGTGGCGAAGGGGGGTTCCCGCGGCTTGCGAAACCTGATTCAAGGCTGCCGAGCAGGAGGTGGCCTTGGACCGATTGGTGCTGCAGGATGATCAATGGGAGCGGATCGCACCGCTTTTGCCGGGAAAA
>NZ_JBFUHT010000005.1:163229-251934 GCF_056402275.1 Azospirillum sp. P4_B5 | reverse complement strand
CCCCTCAACCCGCGCCGGCATCCGCCCCCGAGCCCGCCCCCGCGCCGCCCCCGGCACCGGCGCCCGTGGAGACTCCGGCGCCGGCTGCCATCACGACGCCCTGGTGGAACACCGTCCCGGAATCGGTTCCGGAACCCGCCGCCCCGGTGGTGGAGGCCCCGGCGCCTGCGGTCCCGCCCGCCGACGACCCGGCCACACCGGCTCCGGCCACGGAGGAGGAGAAGGACCCGGCCAAGGCCGCCGAGGCTTTGATCCAGCGGCGCAACCGGGGACGGGCGGGGACGGTCCAGACCTCGTGGCGTGGCGCGCTGGACGTCGGCGCCCTGGTGCCGCTGCGCAAGCGCCTGTTGGGGGAGTGAGGCCGTGAGCGACACCAAGCATGGGCACCGCAAGGGCGCCTCCCCCTCCGCTCCGCCGAACCGGCCGGAGCGCCTGCTGGAACGCTACCGCGCGGCGCGGGAGCGCCGGTCGGTCTGGGAAAGCCATTGGCAGGACTGCTACGACCACGCCCTGCCCAACGGGCAGCCTTTCCGCGGCGGCGGCACCCCCGGCGAGCGACGGGTGGACCGGCTGTTCGACGGGACCGCGCCGGACGCGGTGGAACAGCTCGCGGCCAGCCTGCTCGCCGAGCTGACCCCGCCCTGGTCGCGCTGGTTCGGGCTGCAGCCCGGCCCTTCGCTGCCGGACGGGGAGCGCGACCGCGTGGCCCCGATGCTCGACCGCGCCGCCGGCATCGTGCAGGCGCATGTCGACCGCTCCAATTTCGCCGTCGAGATCCATCAGGCCTTCCTCGACCTCGTGACGGTGGGCACCGCCTGTCTGCTGATGGAGGAGGCCCCGCCGGGCGGCGCCTCCAGCCTGCGCTTCACCGCGGTGCCGCTGGCCGAGGCGGTTCTGGAGGAGGGGGCGGACGGGCGGCTGGACGGCACCTTCCGGTGCAGCGAGGCGACGCTGGCCCAGATCGAGCGGCGCTTTCCCGGCGCCGCCCTTCCCGACGAGGTGCGGGAGCGCGGCGCCGCGGAGCCGGACAGCCGCTTTCCGCTGGTCGAGGCGGTGCTGCCGGACGGGCTGGCCTACCGATGGACGGTGGTCCTGGACAGCGGGCTGGCCGATCCCGCCACGCTGGCCGAGGGACGCTTCGCGCAGTCTCCCTTCATCAATTTCCGCTGGCTGAAGGCACCGGGGGAGACCTACGGCCGGTCGCCGGTGATGAAGGCGCTTCCCGACATCAAGACCGCCAACAAGGTGGTCGAGCTGGTGTTGAAGAACGCCTCCGTCGCCGTCACCGGCATCTGGCAGGCCGACGACGACGGGGTGCTGAACCCCGCCACCATCCGGCTGGTGCCGGGGACGATCATCCCCAAGGCGGTGGGGTCGGCCGGGCTGACGCCGCTCGCCAACCCCGGCCGGTTCGACGTGTCGCAGCTCGTTCTGGACGACCTGCGGGCGCGCATCCGCCACGCGCTGCTCGCCGACCGGCTGGGGCCGCTGGACCAACCGCGGATGACCGCGACCGAGGTGGTCGAGCGCTCCGCCGAGATGGCCCGGCTGCTCGGCGCGACCTATGGGCGGCTCCAGGCGGAGCTGCTGACGCCGCTGCTGCTGCGCGCCGTCGGCATCCTGCGCCGCCGCGGCGAGATCCCGGACATCGCGGTGGATGGGCGTACGGTGGCTTTGCAGCACCGTTCCCCACTCGCCCAGGCGCAGGCGCAGCGGGACGTCCAGGCGACCCTGCGCTGGCTGGACACCGCGCGGCAGCTCGGCCCGGAGGCGCTGTCCGCGGTGGATGTCGCGGCGACCGCGCGCTGGCTGGGCGAGGCCTTCGGCGTGCCCGCCAAGCTGGTGCGGGCGGAGGCTTCCCATGGCTGATCCTGCGGATTGGAACAACGGCGGCTGGGCTTGGCTGGAGGGCGTGCCGCCCGCCGCGGCCGTTCCGGCCGGCGATCCGGCGCCCAGCTTCGCCCGCTGCTTCGCCGGGCCGGACGGGACGCGGGTGCTGGCCACGCTGACGGCGATGACGCTCGAACGCACGCTCGGCCCCGACGCCTCCGACGCCGCGCTGCGCGACCTGGAGGGCCAGCGCCGCCTCGTCGCCCTCATCCTCGCCCTGACCGCCCGCGGGCAGGGCGCCTGAGTCTTTCATCGATCCTGAGTTTTTCATCGATAAGGAGCTATCCATGGCCGAAAACCTGCTGACCTCGACCGTTCCCGGCGCCCCGCCCGCGGTGCCCGAGAAGTTCCGCGACCCGGAAACCGGCGCGGTGCGCGTGGAAGCGCTGCTGAAGTCGTATCTGGAGCTGGAGCGCAAGCTGTCCGCGCCTGCCCCTGCGCTCGGTGACGGCGAGCGGCCCGACCTGCTGACGGTGCCGGGCGTGCCGGAGGGACCGGAAGGCTATTGCATCACCTGCGACCATGGGCTGTTCGAGCCGGACCCGGCGATCAACGGCCGATTGCACGGCGCCGGCTTCACGCCGGAGCAGGCGCAACTCGTCTACGACCTCGCCGCCGAGCGGCTGGTCCCGCTGATCCAGGAGCTGGCCGCCGAGTTCCAGGCGGAACGCGAGGTCGAACGGTTGTCCGCCCAGTTCGGCGGGGCCGAGCGCTGGCGGGAGGTGTCGCGGCAGCTCCACGCCTGGGCGGTGAAGAACCTGCCGCCGGCGGCGGTGGAGGGTCTGTCGACCACCTATGAGGGGGTGATGGCGCTTCACCGGATGATGACCGGTGGCGAGCCCGCCGCCCTGTCCATGCCGGCCGGCGCGCCGTCCGCCGGCGGGGAGGCGGAGCTGCAGGCGCTGATGCGTGATCCCCGCTATTGGCGGGACCGCGACCCGGCGGTGGTGTCGAAAGTGACCGACGGGTTCCAGCGCCTGTATCCGACCGCCTGATCCGACCGCCTGATCCGACCGCCTGACCGGCGGCGCGGCGTGCTTCGCGGGAGGAGCTTCGAACCCACGCCGCGCCGGATGGGCGAAATGTCGCAGCCGGATTGAAAAGGACGAAGGGGGACCGGGGCGGGCAACTTGACCGTTGCGTGTTTGAAATAAAAAAGCGACGCTTTCGCGCAGAATGACAACCGCCCGGAAGCAGCCGGGTGCGACGATTGCCGCCGGAACCGTGATGACGCTGCGCCGCAAGATCCGCTGGCTGACCTGGATCGGCCTGATCGGCTGCCTCATGGCGGCAATCCCTGCGCTTTACCTCCTGCGCAGCGGTCTGATCACGGAACGGGAACGGCTGACCCACGCGTTGGTCGGGTCGGCGCACGCCATGCTCGGCGAGATCAACACGGCCATCGAGGCGGGCGCCTTGCCGCGGGACGAAGGCCAGGGTCAGGCGCGGCTGGCGCTGCGGGCGCTGGGGCGCGATCCTTTCCATGTCAGCGTGTTCACCGACGGGCGCGTGCCCGAGGGCTGGATGGGCGAGGGCCATTCGGTCCGCGCCAGCCTGACCTTCGAGCCCTGGGGCTGGGCCGTCGCGGCGGCCAGCGGGACCGACGACCTCGACCGCGAATTCGCCATGGAAGCCCTGGCCTTCGTCCTGTTCATCGCCGTTCTGCTGGTGCTGAGCTGGCCGCTCTCGGTGTTTCTGTCGCAGCATGTGCTGGGCCCCATCGAGGCGCTGTCGGAGCGGATGGAGCGGCTGACCGAAGGGCAGACCGGCATCGACATCCCCGGCCGCGACCGCAGGGACGAGTTCGGCGCCATGGCCCGCGCCATGGATTACTTCCGGCAGGCCGCCGAGGCGCTGATCGTGCGCGACGAGCGGTTGTTCGGCATCATGAACAACATCGGCGAAGCCATCGTGCTGGTCGGCGAGGACGGTCGGGTGGAGGAGCACAACCCCGCCGCCGCCGCGCTGTTCGGCGTGCCCGCGGAGCGGCTCGACGGCCATCGCTTCGCCGACCTGTTCGCCGAGGAGGACCGCGAGCGGGTCGCCCGGCTGCTCGGCCTGGGGACGTTGGGCGAGGGCAGTGCGGCGGAAACGGGCACCACCGGCCGCACGGAGCGTGCCGAGGAGCTGGTCATCGAGCGGGGGGACGGGCGGATCGACGCCTCGCTCTCCCTGTCCTGCCTGGACGTGCAGGGGCGGCGCAGCTACGTCTGCGCGCTGGCCGACATGACGGAGCGGATGCGCCACGAGCGGGAGCTGCTGCGCCTCGCCACGCGCGACCGGCTGACCGGCCTGCCGAACCGGGCCCTCATCGAATCGCTGCTCGACACCTCGATCGAGCGGGCGCGCCGTCATGGCCGCCGCTTCGCGGTGCTGTGCCTGGACCTGTCGCGTTTCAAGCTGATCACCGACACGCTGGGCCATCACGCCGGGGACCTGCTGCTGCAGGAGGTCGCCTCGCGGATCGTCGTCACGGTGCGGGCCAGCGACACGGTGGGGCGCATCGGCACCGACGACTTCGCGGTGATCCTCGACGAACTGGGCGAGGCGAAGGAGGCGGAAACCGCCGCCCAGCGCATCCTGGCCGCCTTCGACGAGCCGGTGCTGCTGATGGGGACGGAACATTACGTCCGCCCGTCGATCGGCATCGCCCTGTTCCCCGACCACGCCGACAGCGCGCAGGAGCTGATCCGCTCCGCCGACACGGCGCTCTACGCGGCCAAGCGGGCCGGCGGCAAGCGCCACGCCTTCTTCCGCAAGGAGCTGGCCGACCAGGCGCACCGTCATCTGGCGTTGGACCGCGACCTGCGGGCGGCGCTGGCGCGCGGGGAGTTCCAACTCCACTACCAGCCCAAGGTGTCGCTGATTGACCTGTCGCTGGAGGGCTTCGAGGCGCTTCTGCGCTGGGACAAGCCCGGCTTCGGCATGATCTCCCCCGGCGAGTTCATTCCGGTCGCGGAGGACACCGGCTTTATCGTGCCCCTCGGCGACTGGGTGCTGGACGAGGCCTGCCGGCAGTTGCGGGAGTGGATCGACCGCGGGCTGGAGCCGGTGCCGGTGGCCGTCAACATCTCGCCGCGCCACCTGCGCCAACGCTCCGCCGAGGATTTCCGCCGCATCATCGACCGCCACCGCCTGTCGCCCGATTTGGTCGAGCTGGAGATCACCGAGGGGGCGGTGATGCAGGACATGGACCATGCCTTGTCCGTTCTGGCCGCGCTGAAGGCCATGGGCATCCGCGTGGCGGTGGACGATTTCGGCACCGGCCATTCCTCGCTGAGCTACCTGAAGCGGCTGCCGGTGACGACGCTGAAGATCGACCGCTCCTTCGTGAACGGCGTGCCGAGCGAGCGCGAGGACAACGGCATCGTCTCCACCATCATCGCCATGGCCGACATGCTGGGGCTCGACGTGGTGGCGGAAGGGGTGGAGAAGCAGGAGCAGGCCAATTTCCTGCGCCACCACAACTGCACCCTGGTCCAGGGCTGGCTGACCGGGCGCCCGGTTCCCGCCGGTCAGGCCGCCGACCTGCTTGCCGTGCGCCTGCGCCGGACGGCGTGAGATCCGGAGGAACCGGGGGCCGTCGCCCCCGGTTCTTCCTCCCGATTCGGCCCTGACGTCAGCGCAGCGCGCCCTTGACGTCCTCGTACTCGTCCTTCTGCCAGGACTCCAGGCCCTTGAGGTCGTTCTCCGTCATGTCGACGGTCAGGCGCTTGCCCTTCATGTGCAGCCGCTCCAGCGGCAGGACGACGTCCTTGTCGCTGACGTCGGCGATGTGATCGACGTCGATCACCGCGAAGGTCTGGCCACCCTTGCGGACGATGCCCTCGATCTCGGCGATGTCCTTGCCGTCGCTGCCATAGACGTCCTTCCCCTTGAGCTGGGCCGCGGTCATCTTCGCGACCGCCGGGTCGAGCGAGGCGTGGGTGGCCGCGACCTGCCCGGTCGCCTTGTTGGTCGGAACCTCCTTGGCGGTGGTTCCGGACATGCCCTCGGCCAGGGCCGGCGTGGCGAGCAGGAGCGCTGCGACGCCACAGGCGGTGATGATCGTCTTCATGAAGCGTATTCCTTTTTTATGCCGTGTTTTTCGGGCCGTGAAGGCCAACCATTCAACAGCGCGGCTCTGAGGGATATTCCGTACCCCAAGGGATTAGCGCATCGGGACCAGCGCCAGAATAAAGGAAAATATTCTTGACATAACGGGACTGATGTCTTAGAAACGCTCTTGCCAACGCCCGTCGTGCGTCCCCTCACGCGGTGGGCCGCGGCACCCCGAACCTCCCCTCCATGCCTGTCCTGAAAGAGGCTGGCCGGACAACCGAAAGGCCCGGCCAGCCTCTTTCTTTTTCGCGCTTCGCCCGCGGCCGGGCGCGCGTCCCCTTGTCCTTTTCCTGGGCTGGGCGCGCCCGACAACCGGGTGGCGGAATGCTTCCCGCCGGACGGGACCCCGCAGAACGCGAAAGGAATACAGTCCAATGTCCACCTCGGTCGCCCAGGCTTTCGTCAAGCAGTTCGAACGCGAAGTGCACGACGCCTACCAGCGCATGGGCTCGAAGCTGCGCAACACGGTGCGCACCAAGAACAACGTCCAAGGCGCCTCCACCGTCTTCCAGAAGGTCGGCAAGGGCACCGCCTCCACCAAGGCGCGCCACGGCGCCGTTCCGGTGATGAACCTGGACCACACGCCGGTCGAATGCACCCTTTACGACTTCTACGCCGGCGATTGGGTCGACCGGCTGGACGAGCTGAAGACCAACATCGACGAGCGGCAGATCATCGCCGGCGCCGGCGCCTATGCGCTGGGCCGCAAGACCGACGAACTCATCCTCGGCGAACTGAACAAATCCACCAACTACGCGGGCGGCTCCAACGACGGGCTGACCAAAGCGAAGGTTCTGGCGGCCTTCGAGAAGCTGGGCGAGTCCGACGTGCCGGACGACGGCCAGCGCTACGCCGTCATCGGGTGGAAGCAGTGGAGCCAGCTTCTGGGCATCGACGAGTTCGCTAGCACCGAATATGTCGGCGCCGACGAACTGCCCTGGCGCGGCACCCAGGCCAAGCGCTGGCTGGGCACGCTGTGGATGCCCCATTCCGGCCTGAAGGCCGAGGGCGGCGTGCGGCTGTGCCACTGGTACCACAAGACGGCCGTCGGCCACGCCTCCGGCGCCGACGTGAAGACGGACATCTCGTGGCACGGCGACCGCGCCGCCCACTTCGTCAACAACATGATGTCGCAGGGCGCCGGCCTGATCGACGCGGCGGGTGTGGTCACCATGCGCTGCCTGGAAGCCTGACCCCGGAAGCCTGACGCCCCCCTGCCGACGACCGACCTGGAGTTTCCTCCCATGCCCTATCTTCCGAAGGACCTGAGCGTCCTCGCCTACGCCAACGGCTTCACGCTGTGGCACTACACGACGCCGGACGCCGCCACGCTGGTGGACAACAGCGGCTATTTCAACGGCGCGTCCGACCTGCTGCGCAGCGGCGACATGATCCTGGCCAACACCGGCACCGCCGGGACGCCCGCCGCCGGCGTCCTCGTGGTCGCGGCCAACGCGGCGGGGGTGGTGGATGTCGCCAACCTGTCGCCCTTCGGTGCGTCCAACACGGACTGACGGACGTCGCTCGATATTCCCTCTCCCGCCTCGGGAGAGGGAAGGGGCCCGCGCAATGCGCGGGAAGGGTGAGGGTGCCGGCAACGGGCTGGCGCTCGATCCTTGCATGCACCCTCACCCGCTTTCGGCGGACCGAGGGTCCGCCTGCCGCGTCAGCGCTGGCTTTCAGCCAGCGCGAGAGCCCGCTTCGCGGGCACCCTCTCCCGAGGCGGGAGAGGGCTTTGGAGGATCAATCCCATGGCATTGACGGCTATCGGGCTGTGCAGCCGCGCGCTCATCAAGATCGGGGCGACGGCGATCACCGCCTTCGACGAGGGCACCGCCGAGGCGGAGGTCGCGGCGGCGCTCTTTGAGCCGGCGCGCGACGCGCTGCTGTCGGCCAACGCCTGGAGCTTCGCCACCCGGCAGGCCCGGCTGCCGCGGCTGGCCGACGACCCGGTCGCCGATTACGGCGTGGCCTTCCAGCTTCCCGCCGATTTCCTGCGGGCGCTCGGCGCCGGGGCAGGCGGGCGGGGGCGCGGGCTGGATTACCGCATCGCCGGGCGGGCGCTGCACGCGGCGTCCGACGCGGTGGTGCTGACCTATGTCGGGCGCCCGGCGGAGGAGGACTTTCCCGCCTTCTTCGATCAGGCGCTGATCGCCCGGCTGGCCGCGGAGTTCTGCATTCCGCTGACCGAGAGCACGAGCCGGGCGGAGCTGCTGCAGCGGCTGGCCGAGGGCGAGTTCCGCCGCGCCCGCCAGATCGACGCCCTGCAGGACAGCCAGCCGGGCTTCGAGGATTTCACCCTGATCGACGCGAGGGGCTGATGGCGCGGGTTCGTCAGGTGAAGACCAACTTCACGGCGGGGGAGATTTCCCGCCGGCTGCTCGGGCGCGGCGACCTGCGCGCCTACGACAACGGGGCGCTGGCGCTGCGCAACCTGTTCATCCATCCCACGGGCGGGGTGACGCGCCGCTCCGGCCTCGCCTTCGTCGATCCGGCCCGCGGCGACGGGCGGCTGGTCGCCTTCGAGTTCAACACGGAGCAGACCTATCTGCTGGTCTTTTCCGAGGAGCGGATCGACGTCTACGGCAACGACGCGCCCATCGCCAGCGTGACGGCCCCCTGGACCGCCGCCCAGCTTCCCCAGATCACCTGGACGCAGAGCGCCGACACGCTGCTGGTCTGCCACCCCGACGTGCCGCCGCGCAAGCTGACGCGCAGCGGCGCCGACTCCTGGGCGCTGAGCGGCTGGAGCTACGTCGCGGAGGGGGAGCGGGTGGCGATGCCCTTCTACCGCTTCGCCGATCCCGCCGTGACGCTGACCCCGTCGGGAACGGACGGGCTGGTGACGGTGACGGCTTCCGCCCCGGTCTTCGATCCGAAGCAGGAAGGCACGCGCCTGCGCATCCAGGGCAAACAGCTCCGCGTCGAGGGGGTGGTGTCCGTGACGCAGGTCACCGCGACGGTGCTGGAGACGCTGGCCGGAACCGCCGCGACGACGGCCTGGGACGAGCAGTCCTTCTCGCCGCTGCGCGGCTGGCCGGTGTCGGCGGCCTTCCACCAGGACCGGCTGGTCATCGGCGGCTCGCGCGACCTGCCCAACCGGCTGTGGCTGTCGCGCTCCGCCGACCTGTGGAACTTCGACCTCGGCACCGGGCAGGACGACGAGGCCATCGAGTTCGGCATCCTGTCCGATCAGGTGAACGCGGTGCGCGCCGTCTTCTCCGGGCGGCATCTCCAGGTCTTCACCTCGGGTGCCGAATACATGGTGTCGGGCGATCCGCTGACTCCGCAGAACATCCAGGTGCACCGGCAGACGCGCATCGGCTCCCCCGTCGACCGCTCCGTCCCGCCGCGCGACGTGGATGGGGCCACCCTGTTCGTCTCGCGCAACGGGCGGGAGATCCGCGAATTCCTCTACACCGACACCGAGGCCGCCTATCAGGCCAACGATCTGGCGTTGCTCGCCCGCCATCTGGTGGTGCGGCCGCGGGATCAGGACTACGACCAGGGCCGCCGCCTGATGTTCGTGGTGATGGAGGACGGCGCGCTGTGCGCCCTGACCGTCTACCGGCTGGAGCAGGTGACCGCCTGGACCCGGCTGGAGACCGACGGGGCGGTGCGCTCGGTCGCGGTGGTCGGGGACGAGGTCTACGCGCTGGTCGACCGCGCCGGGCGGTGGGGCGTGGAGCGCTTCGATGACGGGCTGAACCTCGACGCCGCCCTGGTCGGTGACCACGACGCCCCGACCGCGGTGTGGAGCGGGCTGGACCATCTGGAGGGGCGGACCGTCGCGGTGGTCGCCGACGGGACGGTGCGCGCCGACGCCACCGTCGCCGCCGGAAAGATCGTGCTCGACCCGCCGGCCCGCCATGTCGAGGCCGGGATCCCCTACAGCCACCGCATCGAGCCGCTGCCGGTCAGCCTTCTGGGGCAGGCGGGTGGGACGGACGCGGTGCGGCTGGTCTCCGTCGGCTTCCGGCTGGAGGAGACGGCGGCGCTCCACGCCGACCTGGGGCGCGGCCTTCAGGAATTGCCGCTGCACCGGACGGGGCCGCAGCCCGCAGGCGGCGTTCCGGCTCTGGTCTCCGGCGACCGCAAGCTGCGGGCGCTGGGCTGGCGGCGCGACAGCGACCGGCCGCTGTGGAGCATCCGGCAGGACGCACCGCTGCCCTTCACGCTTTTGTCCGTAACCATGGAATTGAGGGTGAACGACTGATGGGCGGAATCACGACCCTGGCCACGGCGGCGCTGCCGCTGGCGAACTCCGTCGCCGACACGGTGGACCGCGTCTCCGGAACCTCGGACAGCGCGCGCCGGCAGCAGGCCGCCGACGAGCGCCGATACGCCTATCAGGCGGAGCAGCAACGGCTGGAATGGCAGCGCGAGGACGAACTGCGCCGCCAGGACCAGGAGCTTCAGCGCCAGAAGGAGGAGCAGGCCCGCGCCGAGGCGGAGCGGCAGCGCAGCCGCGAGATGGACTGGCTGGCGCAGAGCCAGAACCTGGCCGCCCAGCAGCTCCGCACCGGGCAGGCCGCCACGCTGGCCGACAAGGAAGGGGACGCCCGCACGCGGCTGGCCCAGATGTCCACCGCCGCGCAATCCGACGAGCGGCGGCGCGTGGACGCCCTGCGCCGAACCGTGGCGCGCACCCGCGCCGCGCKGGGCTCCAACGGGGTCAGCGCGGCGGACGGCTCGGGCGAGGCGATCCTGCTCGGCGTCGTCAAGGACAGCGCCGCGGAGCGCGGGGAGGCGGAGGGTGCCGACCGGCTGAAGCGCGAGGCCATCCAGCAGGAAGTCGACAGCGTGCGCCGCCGCAACCTGCTGGAACAGGTGCAGCTCGCCGAGCGCCAGCGGCTGGAGTTCATGAGCCGCTTCTATTGACGCATTCGGTCCATCCACGCAGGAGGAGAGGCGCACCCAATGCCCAGCGCAATCGACGTTCCGCGCGGCAACCCGCGCGTCCAGTATCTTGCCGACGGCGTGCAGACGGACTTCGTCTTTCCGTTTCCGGTCTTCGAGGACGGCGATCTTCAGGTCTTCCTGGGCGCGGCGCGGCAGACCACCGGCTATGCGGTGAGCGGCGCCGGGGACACCGCGGGCGGCACGGTGGCCTTCGCGGAACCGCCGGAGGCCGGGACGCCCGTCCTGCTCCGCCGCCGCCTGCCCATCGAGCGGATGAGCGATTTCCTGGAGAGCGGGCCGCTTCCGGCGTCAAGCCTGAACCGCGAGTTCGACCAGTTGACCGCGGCGCTCCAGCAGGTGGCCGGCGATCAGGAGCTGATGCTGCGCTACACCGACACCGACCTGCCGGCCTCCAACCGCCTGCCGGAACGGGCGGTGCGGGCGGGGCAGCTCCTCGCCTTCGATACGGTGGGAAACCCGATCGCCCGCCCTCCGGTGGACGAGGAGGCGCTGTCGACCTTCGTCGCCCCCGGCGCCGGCGCGGTGCGCCGCCCGGTGCGCGAGAAGCTGGCCGACGCCCTGTCGGTGAAGGATTTCGGCGCGGTCGGCGACGGCGTCGTCGACGACACGCGGGCGATCCAGGCCGCGCTGACCAGCGCGGACGCTGTCCATGTGCCGCCGGGCACCTACCGGATCACCAACACGCTGACGGTGGGCTACGGCCAGACGCTGTATGGGGCGGGGCAGAGGTCGGTCATCGCCGGGTCTTCGGCGGGCTTCGACCTGATCCACCTGCCGGACGGCTACGCCACGGTGAGCGGCTTGCGGCTGGAGAAGGGCGACGCCGCGGTGAAGCTGTTCGGGCGGGACGGCCCCTGCGTGCACAACACGCTGAGCGACCTGACCATCTGGGACCCGCGGGTCGGGCTGCTGTTCGACGGGTACGTCGACCCCAATTGGCCCTGCTACTGGAACATGGTGTCGCGCGTGCTGGTGGCCCGCCCGTCGCTGCACGGGGTGTGGCTGACCCGGACGGGGGAGGGCGACACGCCCAACGCCAACCGCTTCTCCATGGTGCGCGTCTACTCCCTATCGGCGCCCATCGCCGGCTGCGGCTTCTTCGTGGAGCAGGGCAAGTACAACAACAGCTTCCAGGACTGCGAGGCCAACCTCTCGACCATGGCGCTGGCCTGCTTCCGCGTCGGCGCCAACACCGACAAGACGCTGATCCTGAATTTCTACGCCGAATCGCTGGGCGGCGTGCCGAATGTGCAGCTCGACGCCGGGTCGGTCGAGACGGCCATTGTCAACCTGCTGTCGATGTCCGCCGGCCCGGCCATCCACGATCTGTCGGGTGGCCGCTACACGGCGGTGAACGCCGGCTATCCGGAGAAGAACCGGCTGGCGCGCAGCCGCGTCTCCGAGCTGGTTGTCGAGGCCCTGCGCTACGACACCGAGTATGTGGAGCCGCAAGTGGGCGGGGTGATCGCGCTGGACCTCACCAGTTCCGTCTACCTGGCGAGCGCCTACAGCGGCGACGTGGAGCTTCGGCTGCCGGCGGCGGATGCGGCCAACGGCCATGCGGTGACGGTGAAGCGGACCGACGCCTCCACCCACCGCCTGACCATCACCGAGGACGGCGGGCCGGGGCCGGACGGGCGGACGGTGGCGCTGGGCAACCGCTACGACTTCGTGACCATCGTCTCGAACGGGGCCGGCTGGTGGGTGGTCGGCGGCAACAACCGGCCGGGCAACGCACATTTCCACGACCAGCCGGGCCTGTTCGAGCCGGACCTGAACCAGACGCTGTATCTGGTCAGCGCCTTCAGCGGCGCGGTCACGGTGCGGCTGCCGCCGCCGGGGGCGCTGCACGCGGTCGGGCGCACGGTGACGGTCAAGAAGGCCGATGTCTCGGGCAACCCGGTCACCGTCACCGTGCAGGGCGGCGGCGGGCCGGACAATGCCCCGGTGTCGCTGAATTCCACCGGCAGCGCGGTCACGGCGATGTCCAACGGCGCCGGTTGGCACATTCTGGGACGGGTGGCGTGATGGAGGCGGCGGAAACGCGCAAGAAGGGCTTCTTCGCCTTCGTCCAGGACTGGAACCGGCAAACGGAGCTGACCACCCCCCGCCACCATCTGCAGATCGCCGCGTGGCTGGAGCGGCAAGCGGTCGGTGTCGGGTCCTTCGGCATCGGGCCGCGCCTGCTGCTGATGGCCTTCCGCGGGGCGGGCAAGTCGTCCATCGTCGGGCTGTTCGCGGCCTGGATGCTCTACCAGGACCCCAACCGGCGGCTGCTCGTCCTGGCGGCGGACCTGAAGCTGGCGAAGAAGATGGTGCGCAACGTCAAGCGCATCATCGAGCGCCATCCCGACACCCGCGGCCTGAAGCCTCCGGCGAAGGAACGCGACCAGTGGGCGGCCGACCAGTTCACCGTGTTGCGGGCGCAGGAATTGCGCGACCCCTCCATGGTGGCGGCGGGCGTCGGCGGCAACATCACGGGCAGCCGCGCCGACGTGGTGATCTGCGACGATGTCGAGGTGCCACGCACCTCCGGCAGTCCGGGCAAGCGCGCCGACCTGCGCGAGAAGCTGGCGGAGATCGACTATCTGCTGGTGCCGGGCGGGGTGCAGCTCTATGTCGGGACGCCGCACAGCTACTACTCCATCTACGCGGAGGAGCCGCGGACGGAGGCGGGGGAGACGCGGCCCTTCCTGGACGGTTTCGCGCGGCTGGTCCTGCCGGTCTACACCGACGGTCCGGACGGCCGGCGCCGCTACGCCTGGCCGCAGCGCTTCGGCGAGGCCCACGTCAACCGCATCCGCAAGACGACCGGCCCCAACAAATTCACCAGCCAGATGCTGCTGCAGCCGGTCAACGAGGCGGAGGGCTTCCTCGACCCCGACCGGCTGGGCCGCTACGACGGTGAGCTGGACTACCGGGAGTCGGCGGGGCGGGCGGTGCTGACGCTGAACGGCCTGCGCATGGCCTCGGCCTCCTGCTGGTGGGACCCGGCCTTCGCCCGGCCGGCGGAGGGCGGAAAGCCCGGCGATTCCAGCGTCGTCGCCGCGGTGTTCGGCGGAGCGGACGGGCGCTTCTACCTGCACCGGGTGCTCTACCTGTCGGTGGACCCCGGCGATCCGGACACCGAGGCGGAGCAGCAATGCTTCCAGGTCGCCCGCTTCCTCGAGCGGCACCACCTGCCGGCGGTGCATGTCGAGATCAACGGCATCGGGCGTTTCCTGCCCGGCCTGCTGCGCAAGGCGCTGCGCACGGAGAAGGTCGGCGCCGCCGTGGTCGAGGAGGCGAGCCGCCGCGCCAAGGCGCTGCGCATCCGCGAGGCGTTCGACGCCCTGCTGGCCGACCGCCGGCTGCTGGCCCACGCCACGGTGTGGGAGACGCCCTTCATCCGCGAGATGCGCGAATGGTCGCCGGACGGGCGCTATACGGGCCGCGACGACGGGCTGGACGCGGTGGCCGGCGCCCTGTCCTGCGAGCCGTTCCGCTTCGACCGCCAGCCGGCGCCGGGGCGGAAAGCGGACTGGCGCGCCGCAACGGCGCCGGTTCCGGTGGAGGGCTGGGATGTGTGATTGCCGACCGCACCGTTCCGTGTTCCGACGGGCCGCCTTCCTGACCGGACGGCGGCCTTTTCTTTTGCCTTTTCCTTGGAGAACGGAAATGCAGGAGTCCATCGACCTGTCCTGGTGGATCACGGCGGTCGAACTGCCGGTCATGGGCGGGCTGTTCTGGTTGATCGCCCGGCTGCGCCGCGACGCCGAAACCGCGCTGGAGACGGTGCGGGCGCGCGCCGAGACCGCCCAGGCGCAGGTGCGTGAGAGCCTGGCCGCCTACAAGCTGGAGGTCGCCAAGACCTACGTCTCGGTCGCGACGCTGAAGGATGTGGAGCGGCGGCTGACCGACCATCTGCTGCGCATCGAGACCAAGCTGGAAAATGGCTGCGCTCCCTTCGTCCAGCCCTATGCTCCGCCCTACGGAGACGGAGGCCGCCGATGAGGACGCGTGTCCTGAAGCCGGAGCCCGGATTGGCCGTTCCGCCGCAGGGGCCGTCCGTCGACGCCCCCGGCCAAGCCGTCGACACGCTCGCCCGCACCCTGTGGGGGGAGGCGCGCGGCGAGTCCGTGCGGGCCATGGAGGCGGTGGCGGCGGTCGTGATGAACCGCGTCGGCCGGGCGCGCGACCATGGCGGATGGTGGTGGGGGAATGACGTGGTTGCCGTCTGCCGGCTGCCGGGACAGTTTCCCTGCTGGGACCCGGACGCGCCGGGACGGCTGGGACTGCTGTCGGTCACCGCCGCGGACCCGGTCTTCGCCGCAGCCCAGCGGATCGCCCGCCGCGCGGTGGCCGGTCTGCTCGACGACCCGACCGGCGGAGCGACTCACCTGCACCGGGCGGGGGCGAACCCGCAATGGGCGCAAGGGCGCAGCGTCTGTGCCGAGATCGGCGGGTTCCAGTTCTACGACGACGTCGAATGACCTCTCGTTCTGCACCGACGTCTCCCCGCCGCGTTCCGGCGAGCCGGACATCCAGGTCCTGACCGCCGCAGCGGAAGGAGAGGCTGGAACGGGCCGGTCAGGCGGCTTCCTTGATCATCGCCAGATAGATCTTCCAGGCCGTCTCGACCGAGACGCCGCCGGCGCGCGATCCGGCGGCCAGCATCGCCGCCGAGGGCTTCAGCGGAACGGACGTGCTGCTGGGCTCGACGGTGGCGGACAGGGGGGCGCTGTCCACGCTGGACACGATCACCCCATGGATGCGCGAGTCGAGCGCGTGCTCCACCGGGTGGCGTTCCTTCACAACATTCATCGCAATCGCGTTCATGGGGCATCTCCTTGCTTGCCCACCTCTCAGCAATCCCGATGCCAACTCCGAAAAGTTGCCGCCGAAGAGGCGGATGCCTTGGGGAATCCTTGATTCTGCGGCTTTTCCGTGTGCTCGGCGGGGTGGGACGCGGCGGATCGGCGAATTTTCCTTCTGCAAAATGCCGGGGGATTCCCAGGGCCGCGTTTGCAAATTGCGAAGCAAACAGCGCAACGTCCCATTCTGAAGTTATCAATGTCCGGCCGGTCCTCATGTTTTTGCCACGGCTGGCTTTGGTCGGCGGCTTTGCGGTAAGGTCGCTCCGCCATGATTGAACGGATCATCTTTCATATGTGCCGCGCCGCGGAATGGGAGCGGGCGCTCGCCGCCGGGGCCTACCACGGCTCGTCGCAGGATGCGGCGGACGGCTTCATCCATTTCTCCACCGGCGCCCAGGTCGAGGAAAGTGCCGCCAAGCACCGCGCCGGGCAGGACGGTCTCGTCCTGCTGACCGTGGACGGCGCCGCGCTGGGCGCCGCGCTCAGGTGGGAGCCGTCGCGCGGCGGCCAGCTCTTCCCCCATCTCTATGGCCCGCTGCCACCCGCGGCGGTGCTGCGCGCCGATCCGCTGCCGCTGGGGCCGGACGGCCGCCACATCTTCCCGGCGAGCTTTAAGGACACCACACCGTGATCGACCTGTTTCCCATCGTCGGCCCCGTCCTGCGCAGCTTCGATCCGGAGACGGCGCACGGGCTGACCATCAAGGCCCTGTCGAGCGGGCTGATGCCGCCGGTGCGGGAAAAGGACGATCCCATCCTGCGGAGCCGGGTGTTCGGCCTGGACTTCGCCAATCCGGTCGGCCTCGCCGCCGGTTTCGACAAGAACGCCGAGGTGGTCGACGCCATGCTGCGGCTGGGCTTCGGCTTCGTCGAGGCGGGCAGCGTCACTCCCCGTCCGCAGCCCGGCAACCCCAAGCCGCGCCTGTTCCGCGTGCCGGAGCAGGGGGCCGTCATCAACCGCATGGGCTTCAACAACGAGGGGCTGGAGCCCTTCGCCCGGCGGCTGGAGCGACGCCTGTCCGGCGGGCGCAAGGCGCCGGGACTCGTCGGGGCCAACCTCGGCAAGAACAAGGACACGGTGGAGGCCGCGGACGACTATGTCCTCGGCGTGACCCGGGTGGCGGCGCTGGCCGACTATCTGGTCGTCAACGTGTCGTCCCCCAACACGCCGGGCCTGCGCGCTCTCCAGGGGCGCGACCCGCTGCGCACCCTGCTGGGCCGCGTGCTGGATGCCCGGACCGCCTGCAAGCTGGCCAAGGCGCCGCCCGTCCTGCTGAAGATCGCCCCGGACCTGACGGATGAGGACAAGGCGGACATCGCCGCCGTCGCTCTGGAATCGGGCATCGACGGGCTGATCGTCTCCAACACCACCATCGCCCGCCCGGCGGAGATCCCGGAGCCGCTGCGCGCGGAAGCCGGCGGCCTGTCCGGCAAGCCGCTGTTCGCGCCCTCCACCGCGGTCCTGCGCGAGATGTACGGGCTGACCGGCGGCAAGCTGCCGCTGGTCGGTGTCGGCGGCATCGCGTCGGGTGCCGACGCCTACGCCAAGATCCGTGCCGGTGCCTCGCTGGTGCAGCTCTATTCCGCGCTGGTCTATGCCGGGCCGGCGCTGGTGCTGGCGATCCGCCGCGACCTCGCCGCCCTGCTGCGCCGCGACGGCTTCGCCTCGTTGGGCGACGCCGTGGGGGCGGATCACCGCTGAGCGGGGCGGGGGGAGCCGGCGCGTGGCGGCCCTGACGGTCCTCCTCCACGGGCTGGCCGTTGCCGCGGCGGCCTCGGTCGCCCTCGGCTTGCCGGAAATGTCGCCCGGCACCGACCCGGCGTTGGGTTGGCTCGGCGGCGGGCTGATCCTTCTGGCGGGCGGCGTCCTGGATCTGCACCGCCGGCTTGCCCGCCGGGAGCGTGACACCCTGCGCCGCCTGGACAGTCTTCAGAAGAGTGTGGACGCGCTGGCCGAACGGCTGGACCGGCGAATCGCGCCGGCCGAAACCGGCGACTCCGCCGCCGCTCACGAGGCCGTCCTTCAGGAGGTCAAGCTCCTGCACGCGCTGGTCGCCCGGCTCGGCGAATCCCGCTCGCCCGAGGCCCCCGAACCGCCGCGGCCACCCCACCCGTCCCCGGCGGCGTTCCAGGCCCCGCGTTCGCCGGACCTGCGGTCTCCGACCGTCGTCGCGGCCGCGCCGATGGACGACGCCGCCGTTCTGGAGGCGGTGCGCGATGCGCTGGCCGCCGACCGGATCGACGTCCACCTCCAGCCCATCGTCAGCCTGCCCCAGCGCAAGCACCGGTTTTTCGAAGTGTTCTCGCGCGTGCGCGCCGCCGACGGGTCGCTGATCCTGCCCGACCGTTATCTGGAGATCGCGGAGCGCGCGGGGTTGATGGCCACCATCGACAATCTCCTGCTGGTCCGCTGCATCCAGCTGATCCGCGAGACGGAGCGACGCCAGCACGCCATCGGCTTCTTCTGCAACATGTCCGCCGCCACGCTCAGCGACGCGGAATTCATGCGGCAGTTCCTCGATCTGTTGGCCATGAACCAGGCGCTGGTGCCCAAGCTGGTGTTCGAACTGAGCCAGCAGGAGTTGCGGGCGGGCGGGGCGGTGACGATGGGCATTCTGTCGCAGCTCGCCCGCATCGGCTTCCGCTTCTCCATGGACCGGGTGACCGACCCGGACATCGACGTGGACGCGCTGCTGCGCCACGAGATCCGCTACGTGAAGCTGGATTGCGCCCTGCTGCTCGACCCCGCCCTGTCGCCGCGCGTCGAGGCGCTGCGCCGCCGCCTGGAGGGAACGGGGATCGATCTCATCGCCGAGAAGATCGAGACGGAGACGCAGCTCGACGCGATCCTGCGCAGCGGCATCGATTTCGGCCAGGGCTATCTGTTCGGCGGGCCGCGACCCGCGCGCAAACCGCCATGAGATAATTTTGCCGTGAATTAATTATGCAAGAAAATTCGGCGTCCGGGCGGCGGATTCGGGCCGGAAATGCCCCCGGCGCCCTTGACAGAAAGCCCGCCCGCATTAGAAGTTTCGCCTCCCGGCATGCGCCGGGTGCGATGCAAACAGTCAAATGGTGACTTCGGTGACGTCCAACATCGCCATCACGCTGCCCGACGGCAGCGTGCGGGAGTTCGACCGGCCGGTGACGGGGCTTGAGATTGCCCAGTCCATCGGGCCGCGCCTTGCCAAGGATGCGCTTGCCGTCAAGCTCGACGGCGAGGTGAAGGACCTCACCACCACCGTCACCACCAACGCCAGGATCGAGATCGTCACGCGCAGTCATCCCGACGCGCTCGAGGTCATCCGTCACGACGCCGCCCACGTCCTCGCCGACGCCGTGCAGAAGCTCTATCCGGGCACGCAGGTGACCATCGGTCCGGCGATCGCCAACGGCTTCTATTACGACTTCGCGCGCGAGGAGCCCTTCACGCCCGACGATCTGCAGAAGATCGAGGCGAAGATGCGCGAGATCGTCGCCAAGGACGTTCCCATCGTGCGCGAGGTCTGGACCCGCGACGATGCGGTCGCCTACTTCAAGAAGCTCGGCGAGCATTACAAGGCCGAGCTGATCGAGGCGATCCCGGCGGACCAGGACATCAGCGTCTACCGCCAGGATGACTGGCTGGACCTGTGCCGCGGCCCGCACGCCCCGACGACGGGCAAGGTCGGCAACGGTTTCAAGCTGATGAAGGTGGCCGGCGCCTACTGGCGCGGCGACAGCCGGAACCCGATGCTCCAGCGCATCTACGGCACCGCCTGGCGCGACGAGAAGGAGCTGAAGGCCTACCTGCACCAGCTCGAGGAGGCCGAGAAGCGCGACCACCGCCGGCTGGGCAAGGAGCTGGACCTGTTCCACGTGCAGGAGGAGGCCGTCGGCTCGGTCTTCTGGCACCCGAAGGGCTGGACGCTGTTCCGCACGCTGGAGACCTACATCCGCACCAAGCTGAGCCAGGCGGACTACGTCGAGGTCAAGACGCCGCAGCTCATCGACAGCTCGCTGTTCAAGGCGTCGGGCCACTGGGACATGTATGGCGACAACATGTTCAAGGTCTCGGCGGACGACGGCGAGAAGATGCTCGGCATCAAGCCGATGAACTGTCCGGGCCATGTGCAGATCTTCAAGCACGGGCTGCGCTCCTACCGCGACCTGCCGATCCGCATGGCGGAGTTCGGGTCCTGCCACCGCAACGAGCCGTCGGGCGCGCTGCACGGCATCCTGCGCGTGCGCGCCTTCACCCAGGACGACGCCCACATCTTCTGCACGGAAGATCAGGTGGCGAGCGAGGCGGCGGAGTATTTCAAGCTGCAGCTCGGCGTCTACCGGGATCTGGGCTTCGACAAGATCGCGGTGAAGCTGGCGCTGCGTCCCGACGTGCGCACCGGCTCCAACGATCTGTGGGACCGGGCGGAGGGTGCGCTGCGCCAAGCGCTCGACGCCGCCGGGCTGGAGTATGAGGACCTGCCGGGCGAGGGCGCCTTCTACGGCCCGAAGGTGGAGTTCCACCTGACCGACGCCATCGGGCGCACCTGGCAGTGCGGCACGCTCCAGTACGATCCGAACCTTCCCGAGCGGTTGGACGCCTCCTACATCGGCGAGGATGGCGCCCGCCACCGCCCGGTGATGCTGCACCGGGCGATCCTGGGGTCGCTGGAACGCTTCATCGGCATGCTGATCGAGCATTACGCCGGCAGGTTCCCGATGTGGCTCGCCCCGGTCCAGGCGGTGGTCTGCACCATCACCAACGAGGCCGACGGTTATGGGCAGGAGGTCGTCAGCCTGCTGAAGCGCCGCGGCATCCGGGCCGAACTCGACACCCGGAACGAGAAGATCAACCTGAAGGTCCGCGAACACAGCCTTCAGAAGGTTCCCGTCCTGGTGGTGGTGGGCAAGCGCGAGGCGGAGGAACGGACGGTCGCGTTGCGTACCCTCGGTGGTAAGGATCAGGAAGTTCTTGCCCTCGACGCCGCTCTCAATAAACTGAATGAGGAGGCAAGGTCCCCCGCGGGCGCCGCTGCCTTCGACTCGCCGTTTTAACCGACCGCACCGTTTGGGCGGGCCTTCCTCCGGGAGGTCGCGCCCCGGTGGGTTGCCAGTCATGGAGAAGCGTCCATAGCCAGGATACCGTCCGAAGCCGCTCCGACCCGCGATGGACCGCGGGTGAACCGGGAGATCACGGCTCGCTCGATCCGTCTCGTCGGTGCCGACGGCGAGATGGTGGGCGTCGTTTCGCTGCGCGATGCGCTGCTGGCCGCTGAGGATGCGGGTCTCGACCTCGTCGAGATCGCCCCCCAGGCTGAGCCTCCTGTCTGCAAGATCCTCGACTATGGCAAGTACAAGTACGAGGCGCAGAAGAAGGCTGCCGAGGCGCGCAAGAAGCAGAAGATCATCGAGGTGAAGGAGATCAAACTCCGACCCAACATTGATGACAACGACTACGACGTGAAGATGCGCTCGGCCCGCCGCTTCCTTGAGGAAGGCGACAAGGTCAAGGTGACCATGCGCTTCCGCGGGCGCGAGATGGCGCATCAGGATCTTGGCATGAACGTGCTTGTCCGCGTGCGCGACGAGTTGGATGAACTGGCGAAGGTCGAGCAGATGCCCAAGCTTGAAGGCCGCCAGATGATCATGGTCCTCGCGCCGAGGTGACCCGTCGGCGCGAAGGCCCGCCGGCCTTCGGCAGAGCACACGCGTTCCCAAAAAAATGACCCGCCGGTTCCGGCGGGCTTTTTTTTGGGGGCGGCGGGCCGTTCCGACGCTCCGCAATTACGGGGTAGCGGCATTGTGAAAGCGGAGCGCCGCGCCGACGTGAGGCTCATCCCGCCTCCAACATCCGGCCTATGCCCCGACCTTCCCTGTTCCGCCGCGCCGTCCTGGCTTTGACGCTCGCGCTGCCGCTGCTGTCCGGCCTCTCCGCGCCGCCGCCCGCCCAGGCGATGGACCTGTTCGGGGACGAGTTCCGCACCGTCGACGATGTGCTGGCGTACAACCGCGGCCACGGCGTGCGCTTCCTCGACCGGCAGGGCCGCTTCATCGGCTCCATCGGCGAGACGTACGGCGACACGCTGACGCTGGAGAAGCTGCCGAAGCACCTGATCCAGGCGCTGATCGCCAAGGAGGACCGGCGCTATCTGGAGCATGACGGCATCGACTTCCAGGGTCTGGCCCGCGCGCTGGCCGTGGCGGTGACCTCCGGCCGCTTCAGCCAGGGCGGCAGCACGCTGACCCAGCAGACGATGAAGCTGATCTTCCTCAACCGCTACAACCGCTGGTCCCGCAAGGCGTACGAGCTGTACAGCGCCAGCGACTTCGAGGAACAGCTCGGCAAGAAGAACGTCCTGTACCTGTACCTCAACCGCGCCTATTTCGGCTTCGGCGCGTACGGGGTGGACGCCGCGGCCCGCGTCTTCTTCGGCAAGCCGGCGGGCAAGCTGTCGCTGAAGGAGTCGGCGATGCTCATCGGCGCGCTGCCCGCCCCCTCCCGCCTGAACCCCTTCGCCGACCTGGAGAAGGCGGAGGCCAAGGCCGCCCTGGTGCTCGACGCCATGGCCGACGCCGGCTTCATCACCGAACGCACGGCGGAGCAGACCAAGCGCCAGCGCCCGATGCTGGCCGCGGCCAACAAGGCGGCGGTGCTGTCCACCGGCCATTTCCGCGAGACGGCCAAGGCCCGCTTCGACCGCTTCGCCGCTGACCGCTACGGCGCCGACCTTCCGGGGCCGACCTTCACCGCGCGCACGACGCTCGACCGCGATCTTCAGGCCGCCGCCCTGCGCAGCGTGGAAACCACCCTGAAGCGCCACGCCAAGAGCCTGGGCGGTGCCGAGGTCGCCCTGGTCGCGCTGGACGGCGACGGCGCCATCCTGGCGATGATCGGCGGGCGCGACGCGGCGGCCCGGCGCGACCACTTCAACCGAGCGCTCCAGGCCCGCCGCCAGCCCGGCTCTGCCTTCAAGCTGTTCGTGTTCCTGGCGGCGCTGGAGCGCGGGCTGACCCCGGACTCCCGTGTCGACGGCTCGCGCATGGAATTCACGGACGGGCGGGCCATCCGCAATTTCGACAACCGCTACCCGTCGTCGCTGACGCTGGCCGACGCCTTCGCTCATTCCACCAACACGGCCTCGGCCCGGCTGACCCGCGGCCATGCGGAGGAGATCGCCGCCGCCGCCCGCCGTCTCGGCGTCGAGTCGCCGCTGGAGCCGGATCTCGGCCTCGCGCTGGGGGTCAGCGAGGTGTCGCTTCTGGAGATCACCCAGGCCTACGCGGTGGTCGCCAACGGCGGCAGCACGGTCACCGGCCATCTGTTCCAGCGCATCGGCGATCCCGCCGGGCGGACGATCTACAGCTACACCCCGCCGAAAGCGGACCGGGTGATCGACCCGCAGACCGCCGCCACCCTGAAAGCGATGCTGGGCGAGGTGATGCGGGACGGCACCGGCAAGACGGCGCGCCTGCCGGCGGCGCTCGCCAAGCGGGGGGCGGGCGGCAAGACCGGCACCACCAACGATTACCGGGACGCTTGGTTCATCGGCTTCGCCGACGGCGTGGCGGGGCGCGGGCTGACGGTGGGTGTGTGGGTCGGCAACGACGGCAACACGCCGATGAAAGGGGTGACCGGCGGCTCCGTCCCGGCGGAAATCTGGCGCCGCTTCATGGTCGAGGCGGCCCGGGTGAAGGGTTAGCGGCCCTTCGCCCCGGCGAGCAGGGACGCCCCGACGAAGCCCAGCGCCCGCCCGTTCCGCCCGACCTCGTACCAGGACCCGAAGGCGGCCATCACGGTGACCGTTTCGCCCCGCTCCAGAACGTCCGCCACCTTGGCGTCGCAGAATGGGGCGACGCGCAGGTTGGCGGCGGCCCGGACGCGCACCCGCGTCCCCACGGCGATGGCCGGGCGGCGGGTGTCGGCGCTGCGCTCCTCGGTGATGCGGCCGGGCAGGGCGCAGCCGCGATCCTCCTTCGAGGCTCTGGCGTAGCCGCCCTTGAACCGGTTCGCCGACGGGCTTTCCGTGACCGTCGTGGGGGCCGGGCCGGAGGGTTTGCGGGCCGGCAAGGGGGCGGCAAGAGTATCGGTGGCGGCCGGCGCCGGGGGCTCCACCCTGGGAGCGGCAGCGGCGAGCGGTTCCGCTGCCGACGCCGACGCGGGTGCCGTCAGCACCGGCAAGGGAAGCAGCGGCGCCAGAGCCTGCGGCGTCGCCTTCCCCGCCGCTCCCAGCGGTGTCAGCCGGGGCAGCACGGCGGTTGGGGGTTGGCGCGGCGTGAAGGTCGCTTCGGCCTCGCCCGCCCGCGCCGAAGGGCCGCCGAGCAGCGCCAGCAGGGCGAGGAGGGGAAGGGCGATCCGGCGCATCCGCCGCCTCAATCCACGACGATGCGGGCGATGAGCGCGGGCAGGGTCTGGCAGCGGAACAGCCCGTCCAGGGTCTGCTGCTCGGTCAGGCGCAGCGACAGGGCGCAGCCGTAGGCGTTCACCATCAGGGTGGTCTGCGCCAGCGTGCCGACGGCGGCGGAGGGCTTGGCGATGCTGTAGCCGGGGGCGCCCAGACGTCCCGCGAGCGCGCCGTTGACCGGATTGAACGAATCGATCTCCAGCGTCAGCGGACCCAGATTGCTCAGCACCGTTTCGGAATGCGGGTCCTCCTTCGTCGCGTAGAGCTGCACCGGCACCGCCTTGCGGCGGGCGATCCAGTCCTTCAGCGCCAAATTCCCCAGCACCGGGTCACGGCTCTGCAGCGCCGCCTCCAGGGCGATCTGGCGAAGCGACGGGTCGTTGCCGCCCAGCGCCGCTTCGTAGGCGGCGATCCGTGCCGGGCGGTCGGCGCCCTGTATCCGGGCACGCAGGTCGGCGATCCGCGCCGCGCGGGCGTCCTCCTGCCGCCGTTCGGCGGCGGCGCGCTCCTCCTCCGCCTTGGTCGCGGCGGCCTGCCGGGTGAGCAGATCCTCCTCGCGGCGGCGGCGGGCGTCCTCCTCGGCGCCGCGGGCCTCGGCGTCGCGGGCGATCTGGTCGCGCAGGCGGTTGGCCTCGGCGGAACCGACCAGCACCGGGCGGCCGGGAAGCTCCTCCAGCGGTTGGCCGATGCCTTCCAGCACCTCGGGGTTGCGCAACTCGATGCGCGCGCTCCAGCCGTTGGGGCCGAGCGTGGCCAGCGCCGTGGCGGCCAGCGTCTTCTCCAGCCCGGCCTCGGCGACGGGGCGGATGAAGGTGACGGCGCCGTCCCGGCTTTCCACCATGTAGGTCGGCTTGGCGAGCCGCAGCTTGGCCCCGATTCGGACGGCGGTGCGTGATTCGGTGGATTTCGCGGCGGGCTTGCCGTCGGGCGCCGGGGCGGGAATCGGGTCCGCCGTCACCTCCTCGACGGTCCAGAGGGGCGGAACGAGGCGCGACACCTCGGCGCGGATGCGGTCGATGGGCAGGTCGGACGCGCGGGCCGGCAGGACGGGCGCCAGCCCGGCCATCAGCGTCACCGCGATCCCCCACGCCGCCGGTCGCACCATCGCTCGTTCTCCACCGGAAGTGACCACTACAGCTTGTGCCGGTTCGTCCAGGCACTGGTACAGCGAAGCCGCCCGGGAAGGGAAGCGGCTTTTGCCCGGGCCGGGGAGTTGCCGTGGTTGGAACGGTGAACCCGGGGCCGGGATCGCGACCCCCGGTCGAAATTGGCTTTGTGCCCACACGCTGCTTGCAATATCATCATACAAGTGAATGTATATTCGCCGGAAACGCGAGCGCCTTTCCGCAACGGCAGGGGACCAAGGGCAACGATATGGCGGGCAGACAGGGGAACAAGGAAGGGCCGGTCCTGGTCTGTCGCAATGTCAAGGTTTCGGGCCGACGCACCAGTCTTCGGATGGAGCCCTACATTTGGGAATCCTTGAAGGAAATCTGCGAGCGTGAGGGGCTGACTCTGAATGACATCTGCACCCAGATCGATCAACGGCGCGGAGAGGCGAATTTGACCGCCTCCATCCGCGTCTTCATCGTCAGCTATTTTCGCAATGCCATCGGAAGCCGCGGCTTCTCCGAAGATGGGCCGTCCAGCATTCTGCGCAAGGCCATGGACGACGCCATCCCGCCCTTCGACTGAACCGCGGGACGGGACGCCTTCCGTCCTACCAGCGCAGACTGGGCAGGCCGTAGGTCGGCTGGTGGCCGGACGCGGCGGCGGCCACGGCCAGCTTGCCCGGATCGACGGCCTCGCCCCAGGCACCGCCCAGCTCCTCCCGATGAATGCCGAAGGTGACCAGCGCCACGTCGATCCCGGCGGCGTTGGCCCCGGCGACATCGGTGCGCAGGCTGTCACCCACCGCCAGGATGCGCCGCTTGTCCTTGATGCCCATCAGCGACAGGCAGCGGTCATAGACCGGGGCGTGCGGCTTGCCGTGCCAGAACACGTCGCCCCCCATCGCCTCGTAGCGCTGGGCCAGCGTGCCGGCGCAGATGACCATCTGCTCGCCGACCATCACGATCAGGTCGGGGTTGGCGCAGACCATCGGCAGGTCGCGGCGGCGGCAGGCCTCCAGCGCCGGCTCGTAGACCGACAGCGACTCCCCGAAGTCGACGATGCCGGTGTTCACGACGAAATCGGCCTCGTCCGGCGACGCCACGAGCGTGTAGTCCAAACCTTCATACACGTCCATGTCGCGGTCGGGGCCGATGTGGTACAGCCGCCGCCCCAGCGCGGCGTGCCACGGGTCGTCGCGGTCGCGCAGCGCGTCGTAGGCGGCCTCGCCCGAAGTCATGACATGGTGGTAGCGCTCGCGCCCGATGCCCATGCCGTCGAGCTTGGCGATGACGCCGCCGGTGCGGCGCGGCGCGTTGGACAGCAGGCAGATCACCTTGCCCGCCGCGCGCAGCCGGTCCAGGCACTCCGGCACGCCGGGATAGGGCCGCTCGCCGTCGTGCAGGACGCCCCACAGGTCGAGGATGACCCCGTCGTAACGGTCGATGACGGAGGCGATTCCGGAAAGCTGGACGATGTCGGTCATGATGTCCGGTGGTGTGACGGGCGGGAAGGGGCGGCGGCTCAGCGGCCTTTTGCGGCGCGTTTGGGCTCGGCGAGAAGCTCCGCGTAGACGGCCAGCGTGTCGGCGCACATGCGCTGCTTGGTGTAGCGCTCGGCAACGAAGGCGCGGGCGCGGGCGCCGATGGCGTCGCGCTGCTCCGTCGTCAGGGACAGCGCCTCGTCCAGCGCCTTGGCCAGCGCGTCGGGATCGGCGGGCGGCACCACCCAGGCGGTCTCGCCGGGAATCACGGTTTCCTGATAGGCGCCGATGGCGGAGACGATCACCGGGCGGCCCATGGCCTGCGCCTCGACGATCACCCGTCCGAAGGCTTCCGGCTCCTGCGAGGCGGAGACGACGACGGTGGACAGCCGGTAGGCGGCGGCCATGTCGTTGCAGTGGTCGGTCATCGTGACGACGCCCTCCAACCCGGCGCGGCGCACCTGCTCCTCCAGCTCCTGGCGGTAGCCGGTGCGGCCCTGGTCGGACCCGACGAGCAGCGCGCAGACGTCCTTCCGCCCCAGCTTGGCCAGCGCGTCGATCAGCACCGTCTGGCCCTTCCAGCGGGTCAGGCGGCCGGGCAGCAGGATCACCGGTTTGTCGTCGGGCAGGCGCCATTTCTGGGCGAGCTGGATCATCCGGGCGGAGTTGACCCGTTCCGGCGCGAAGGACAGCGGGTCGATGCCGCGGTGGATGGTGCGGATGACCGCCGGATCGACCGCGTAGTTCTCCAGGATGTGGCGGCGGATGAAGCCGGAGATGGCGATGATCCGCTCGCCCCGCGCCATCACCGAATTGTACCAGCGCTTCAGCCCGTTCTTGTAATTGTACGGGGCGTGGAAGGTGGTCATGTAGCGCGCGCCGGTCGCCTGACAGGCCAGCCAGGCGCTCCAGGCCGGGGCGCGGGAGCGGGCGTGCACGATGTCCACGCCGTTCTCCCGGATGATCGCCTCCAGCTTGCGCGCGTTGCGGCGGATGACCAGCGGGTTCTTCGAGGCCAGCGGCAGGGTGATGTGGCGGATGCCGGCGCGGTCCAGTTCCGCCGCCATCGGCCCGCCTTCGGACGCCACCAGCGGCAGGGCTCCGGCCTGGGCCAGCGCCAGCGCCACGTCGATGCAGCCGCGCTCGGCCCCGCCGGTGACCAGCGCCGGAAGCACCTGGAGAACGACGGGCCGGCGACCGGCGGCCGCGAAGGCGCCCTTCGTGAAGGCGTCGGCCGGGTTGCGCGGGTCCTCGCCGGTGCTAAGCTGGGATTCGACGTCCATAGTCACAAATTCCTAAAGTCCTGGCTCACAGAGGTGTCCGATCATGACCGAACCCGCAGCCGGCCCCGTCCCGTCGCCGGGCGGCGCGCACCATAGCCTGAAGCGCGGCGCCGCGACCATAGCCTATCGTCACACCCCGGGCCGCGACCCGGAAGGGCTGGCCCCAGGCGTGATGTTCCTCGGCGGCTTCATGTCGGACATGACCGGCAGCAAGGCGCTGGCGTTGGAGGCCTGGGCGGTCGGCGAGGGGCTGTCCTTCACCCGTTTCGACTATCAGGGGCACGGCGCCTCCAGCGGACGGTTCGACGAGGGCACCATCGGGCTGTGGGCCGACGACGCGCTGGCCGTCCTGGACCGCGTGACGGTGGGGCCGCAGATCCTCGTCGGCTCCTCCATGGGCGGCTGGATGATGCTGCTGACCGCGCTGCGCCGTCCGGAGCGGGTGGCCGGGCTGGTCGGCATCGCCGCCGCCCCGGACTTCACCGAGGATCTGATGTGGGACCTCTTCGACGAGCCCGTGCGTCGCGAGATCCTGGAGACGGGTCGTTGGCTGCGCCCCTCCGACTACGGGCCGGAGCCGCAGCCGATCACCCGTGCCCTGATCGAGGACGGGCGCAACCACCTGCTGCTGCGCCAGCCCATTGCCTTCGACAAGCCGGTGCGCCTGCTGCACGGCATGGCCGACCCGGATGTGCCCTGGCAGGTCAGCCTGACCCTGGCCGATCGCCTTCGCAGTTCGGATGTGCGGGTGACGCTGGTGAAGGACGGCGACCACCGCCTGTCGCGCGACCAGGACATAGACCTGCTGTGCCGCACGGTGGGCGATCTGGTCCGCGGCCTCGGCTGAGGGACGGGGGCTTCGATCCGCCCCGCGGATCATCCCGAAGGCGGCGCAAGATTTTTCCCAAAAAGTGATATCAGGGGCTTGCGCGCCGCCTTCGGGCTGGATATAAACGCGGCCTCTGCGGAGGGGTGGCCGAGTGGTTGAAGGCGCACGCCTGGAAAGTGTGTATACCTCAAAAGGGTATCGAGGGTTCGAATCCCTCTCCCTCCGCCAGATTTTCTCAGCAAGCCGCTGAGTGGAGCCGGTGTCGCTTTCGCCTTTAGGTGAGAATTGCGGCTTATAAGTGAGAGCGCGGCGCGCTTAAATGAGACGAAACCGCGCTCTCAGGAATAAATTTCCCAAAGCTTTCCAATGGTTTCATGTGGTGGCTGAGCGCTCATGAGGCGTTGCGCGGCATCCACCCGGTAATTCGTCGCTTCAATCCCGCAACTCGGATCTCTCTCGCCTAAAGGCATCGCCATCGGGGTGGAGTCCTTCGGGACCGAATCACGCGGTGGTGTGTGGCGTGAAGCATGTGGCGACTGTCCGGACGTCTCCGCGACAACCGTGCCGCCGATCCTGATCATGGGTCTTCCGGTCCAACGTTCGGGAGCCCTGAGGATGCTGCCAGCCGCCGATGACCTCTGGCCGGGGCGGCCGCCCCTTATGGAGGGCGAGTCCTTCTCTTCCTGGTTTGCACGCGTCGCCGCCGCCAACGGGTTGCGCCCGGCCGAACTCTACCGGATCGTCCAGCCCGGCGGTGGCCTCAGTCCGCGGGACCTCGACCGCCATGGCGACATCCACCTGCTGGGCGCCATGGCTGACAAGACCGGTGTCTCCAGGGAGGAGCTGGAGCAATCCACCTTCCACCGCTGGGCCGGATGGGCGTTTGAGCGGGACGACGGCTTGGTCAAGCTGGACTGGCTTCCCCCGGCTGGGCGGGAGAAGGCAAAGCGGTGCTTCGGTCAGCAGGTATGCCCGTCATGCTTGGCAGAGGATACGATCCCTCACCTGCGGCTGGGTTGGCGCCTGTCCTTTCTGACCGTCTGCCCGGTGCACGGGCGCCTTCTGCTTGACCGCTGCCCTGCCTGCAATGAGCCGTTCAGCATTCTGCGCCAAGAACGCCGGGAAGGTCTTTGCTGCTGGTCCTGTGGCGTCGACGTGCGCCGCTTCACGGGGGATCATCCGCCTGTCGATCCGATTCCAGTGCAGCAGGACCTGCTGGACATGTTGAATGAGGGATGGCGGACGCTGGGCAGCTACGGACCCGTCTATTCGTTCGCGGCGCTGGAGATACTGGCGCTGATCGCCCGCAGGGTCGCCGGCGGCAAGCATGCGTACGGGCTGAGGGAATGGATCAGCCTGCACGAGCCCCGGCTGTCCCTGCCGCCCGAAACCATGCCACGGGTTCACGACTGGGCGTTGCTGACCCCGAGGGCCCGGTGCGTGCTGGTCGCCATGGCGCATCACCTACTCGGCGACTGGCCTAACCGCTTCATAGCTGCGGCGCGGTCCGTCGGGATGGCGAGCACCTATGTGTACAATCCGTCCAATGAGGATGTGCCCTTCGCCTACGCCCATGCCGTCGAGTGGTACCTGAAGGAGCCTCACAAGTTCGGAGCCCGCTACGAGGTCGCCTCCGCCAAGTCCATTCTGGAACGGCATGGCATCAAGCCGACCTATCGGAACTTGAAAGAGCTGGTCGGCACCAAGCTCGCCGCCATGAGCGAAATAGCGGAGCCGGTCGGACAGGCCACCCCCTGGGGGCAGGGGCGGTACTGGAAGCTCGACGGTATCTCGGCCGAGGTGAAGGAGGCCGCACGTCTCGCGGCCCACCGATCAGGCGAAAATGTCGCGGCTTGGCTAGATAGGGTATTGCGGAAGGAGTTGAAGCTACCAGATATGCGGCTATCCTAGCTTTGCGGGAAAAGTTGCGCATCGGGTCTTCCACTGGTTGCAGCTGTGGGGTCGTTCCATGCCGGTCCGCAAAATTGGGCTCTGTTATCGAAGCGTCGGCGGCCGGGTTCCCATAGGAGCCGGCCGGGCGGCCGTCGCGGTCGAATCGACGCTGGAGCGGGACTTCGCCCTTTTGCAGCGGTTCGACCCGGACGTTGCTGGCATTGAAGAGCAGCCGGTGCGCATCGAATACCGGGACGGCCAGGGAACCAAGCGCCGCTACGTTCCGGATTTCCTGGTGACCTACCGGGACCGTGGCCGGCCGACACGGCTGGTCGAGGTCAAGTACTCCACCGATCAGCACCTGCTGGCCGGTTCTCTGGAAGAGCGATTCACCGCGGCCCGGGCTTACGCCACCGAGCGCGGTTGGGTCTTCGCGCTGGTGACGGAGAAGGAGATCCGCACACCACGGCTGGAGAATGCTACCTTCCTGCTGCCTTTCCGTGACCGGCCGCCTGATCCGGTATTCCGCAGCCGGATGCTCGAAGTGACGGCCCGGAAACCGGTCACCGTGCAGGAACTGGCCGATTTCGTCGCCGGTGATACGGGTGACCGCGCGAGGGTGCTGCCCAGCCTGTGGGCCTTGGTTGCACGACTCGAGATCACGGCGGACCTCGACCAGCCAATCACCATGCAGACCGTGCTTCGGCCTCCAAAGAGAGGAAGCGCATGACGAGACGGTTCAGCTATAGCCCCGGCGCGGCGGTGGGGTACCGGGGCTGCTCCTGCACCATCTTGGAGGCGGTCACGGCCTCGTCGGTTCTGATTGAGGATGTTGAGACGAAGGAGACGCAGGTGGTGCCGGTTTCCGAGCTGTCGCATCCAGACGGCGGGGAGAAAGCGGAACCGAAGCGGCTCCTGGACAGTCTTCCCGATGACGATCTGGCCGAGGCGAAGCGGCGCTTTGGCATCATCAAGCCGCTGGTTCGCTGCGAGCGCCGCAGCCACGAGGACGTGAAGCGGGTTGCCGAGCAGCATGGGATTGGGCTCTCGACCCTCTACCGCTGGATCAAGACCTATGAGGGCCGGCGGCTCATGTCCGACCTCGCGCCGCGGCGCAAGGGCCGGCCCATGCCCAAGCGTCTGGACCCTGTCGTCGAGGTGGTCATCGAGAGCGTCATCAAGGACCGCTACCTGTCCAAGCAGAAGGTCACCGGCGAGGATGTCATCCTGGAAGTGCACCGCCGCTGCCGGGCTGCCAAGCTGTCAAAACCGGCCAGCAGCACGATCCGTGACCGCCTCCGGGCGATCGACCCCAAGGAGAAAGTGCTGAAGCGCGAGGGCCGGAAGGCGGCGCATGACAAGTTCGGCCGGGTCAAAGGTGAGTTCCCTGGCGCCGACTCGCCACTCGCTGTGGTGCAGATCGACCACACGCTGCTCGACATCATCGTGTTGGATGAGGAGATGCGCCTGCCGATCGGCCGCCCTTGGCTGACGCTGGCCATCGACGTCTTCAGTCGCATGGTAGTCGGCTATCATCTGTCGCTGGACCATCCCAGTGCCTTTGCCGTAGGGCTGTGCCTCTGCCATGGCATGCTGCATAAGGCGGCGGAACTGGAGCGGCTCGGTATCAAGGGCGAGTGGCCGGTCTGGGGCAAGCCGCGCATGATCCACTCCGACAACGGCAAGGATTTCCGCAGTTATCTGATCCAGGACACGCTGGACCAGCACGATGTCCGTTACGAGTTCCGCCCGCCTAAGACCCCGCACTACGGCGGACACATCGAGCGGCTGTGCGGCTCGTTAGGCAAGAAAATCCACGCGCTACCCGGTGCCACCTTCTCCAACCCCAAGCAACGGGGCGAGTACAAGTCGGAAGCCAAAGCGAAGATGACGTTGGAGGAGCTGCGGGCGTGGCTCCTGAACCATATCGTCGGCGTTTATCACAACAAGGTCCATGACGGGACCGGCTTCCCTCCGCTGGCGCGGTGGAACGAGGGCATCGTCGGCAGTGACCGCATGCGCGGTCGCGGTCTGCCCGAACCGATCCAGGACCCGCGCCGTCTCCGCCTGGACTTTCTGCCCTTCATTGAGCGCACGGTGCAGCCCGAGGGCATCGTCTGGGACAAGATCTGGTACCGGGACCCGCTGCTCTCCCAGTGGGTTCGGGCCGACGAAGGGCGCTGCCGTCGAAAGTTCAAAGTTCGGCGCGACCCGACCGACATCTCGAAGCTCTACTTCCTCGACCCAAGCCTGGGCGACTACGTGGAGATCCCATACCGGGACTATGGCCGCCCCTCGATCTCACTGTGGGATTACCGGGCGGTCGAGGCCTACTTGCGGCGCCAGGGCAAAGCGGCGGAAAACGAGGCCGCCATCTTCGAGGCATATGAAGAGATGCACCGCATCACCACCGAGGCGGCGCAGCAAACCAGGCGCGTGCGCAGGGAGCAGGCCAAACGGGAAGAGTTGCGCAAGCATCGCGCCGCTCTGACGCTGGACCCACCGCCGCCGGAATCGGCGGCGTCGAAGACGCCTCCATCAAAAGTGCCCCGTCAGCGCGAGGGGCATCTGGAGCTTGTGGTCGACAACGCGCAACGAATGCCGGGCAAACCTTTGACGTCTGCAACGGACTTCGACTTCGACGACAGTGAGATCAGGACGGGCGTGGAGGAATGGTGATGCATCTTGATCCATTTGCAGGGGGCGGTTCGCCGGAGCCGGGAATGTCTGCCGATGACATCGCTACCCGTATTCGTCGGATCAGGAGTCCCCGTTACGTTGAATACGACACTGGAACAGCCGTGCTCGACCGATTGGCTTGGCTGTACAACCACCCCAGCGTGCCAAGACCGCCTTGCAGCTTGATTTACGGAGATACGAACAATGGCAAGACAGCGCTCGCCTACAAGTTCGTGCGGGATCACGGCCCGCTCGAAGACAGCCCGGAGTACGGCAAGCGCCCGGTGGTCTACCTCCAATCTCCTCCGTTCGCCGACGTAAGCGGCTTCTACGACGCCATTCTGCGCGCCCTGAAAGCGCCATTCCGTTCAACAGGCCGGGCCCAAAGCAAGTGGGACCAGCTTCTGATTCTTCTCGGTGCGGTGGGGACGCGGGTGGTGATCGTGGATGAGGTCAACAACCTGCTTGTCGGCAAGATCGACCAACGCTCCATGGTGCTGAACAGCCTCAAGAGCCTGAGCAACGAACTGAAGATATCCGTCGTTGCTCTGGGAACTCAAGATGCCGTGCGCATCTTCCAGACCGACCAGCAGCTCGGAAACCGGTTTGAGCCCATGGGGATTCCCCGCTGGGCGGTGTCCAAGGAGTATGCCGTGTTCGCTGGGCGCTTTGTTCAGGGGCTGCAGCTCAAGCAGGAAAGCAATTTCCGCTCCAAGGACTTGGTCGGCCGGATTCACCGCATGGCCGAGGGGTTGACGGGTGAAACCTGCAAGCTGCTCGCTCTGGCGGCCGAGATGGCGGTGCAAAGCGGCCGGGAGGTCATCGACATGGAAACGCTGGACCAGGTGCCCTGGGTGATGCCGAGCGAGAGAAGGAAGGCAGCGCGGTAAACTCATTACCTGGGGCAGTCAAGAGTTTATTTGCCAGTCGGAAGAGGAGAACGCGTTATCATGACGCGATAATCTGGTCGCTGTTATGGATATGGATCGTAATCCGGCGATGGGCGCCATCCTGGAAGGTGACTTCGATTTCCTTGTGATGGGTTAGGCTGCCGATAGCTTCGCGTTAGATATTGGTAATCGATGGTGAGAGATTGCAGGTGGAGGCGAACAGTTTACCGAGGGACATGCCTCGGCATCGGAGTAGATTGGCCCGGGAAGCTGCTCCATGAGCATCGCGACGCTCGCAGCCAGTAACTCTTCACTTGGCTGGCAGCCGGTGAGGGGGCAGGCGACGGCGAAGTTTCCGCCGACGAGAGCCTGGAATGCTCTGTTCGCCGGCAGCGACGGCGGCGAGCACTGGGCGACCATCAGCGTCGCTGATGGAAACGGCGTTATGCCGCGTGCGGCACAACGGTCGCACTCAGGCGATAGCGCAGCGGAACTGCTATCCCAACACCACACAAAAGGGCAAAAAAGGGCAAAATTCGGCCAAGGAATGGTGCGGAAACCACACCGTTACCCGAGGATAGCTTCTTTTGGACACTCTCAATCCCGATCAGCGTCGCTTTGCGATGAGCCGCGTCCGAAGCCGGGACACCGCTCCCGAATTGGCGTTGCGTCGGAGCCTGCATGCGGCGGGATTCCGCTTTCGCCTGCATCGAAAGGGGTTGCCCGGGCGTCCCGATTTGGTCTTTCCGAAGTACCGCGCCGTCATCTTCGTGCACGGCTGCTTTTGGCACGGTCACGACTGCCCGCGCGGCCGGCCGCCGGCCACACGCACCGAGTTCTGGGGGGCGAAGATCGCCCGCAACCAGGCTCGGGACACCGCGACCGAACAGGTGCTCCTCGACGCCGGTTGGCGGGTGCTGACCGTTTGGGAGTGCGGCGTCTCCGGTCCCGCACGGCGGGAACAGGCCGCGCTCGTCGCGTTGTGCGCCGCCTTTTTGCGGGGGGAGCGGCCTACCGCGGAGGTGAGCGGCGATTGGCTGCACGTTCCTGCGCGGAAGTCGCGGAAATGACGCGTCGGCGGTTGTGGTCCATTCTCCGGCCGCCGAACGCCGGTGAGGGCGGCTCTTTCAGCGCGGCGCCCGTGACCGCTCCGCACCGTTGCCGACGTGCGCGAGGTCACGGCCCGCTTTAGCGCAGAAAGACGGACTCGCGGTGATAATCCAGATACACGGCCTGTCCGGCTGAGAATGGCCCGACGCTCCCGGCCAACGCCGCGGTCAGCCCGAGGCGTTGGACGTCGGGCGGAGCCAGAAGCGGGGAAACCAGGATGCGCCCGTCATCTTGGAAGCCGATGAGTCCACGGTCGAAAAGCCGGTCGATGTGCGGCGCCAGCATCAGGCCGTTGTTTCCGTCAAGGCGCTCCGTTCCCGTCGTGCAGGAGCGCCAAGGCTTTATGTGGCTCGCGGTGAGCAGGTCGGGATTTGTGATGCCAGTGATGCGGCACGCCTTCTCCACGGCCGACACGTTGTCGCGGAATTGGCCTTGCCCCCGCCGTGCCCTGACCTGCTCCAGCCTTTCGGTCTCCGCGATCGAAAGGTCCCGGTTGATGGCCCGCTCCGCTTCTTCGTCCAAGACCTCCACCATTTGTTCGAACGGCCGGGTCCCGTCGGTCCGCAGTTCCTCCAGCGCGAGACCGGCGCGACGGAGGACTGTCTCCACGACGGCGCGCTCCACCTGCGCCAAATAGGCTTTTTGGTTGCCAGCACCGGTGACGGCGTTGAAGGGCGAATGCTTGAGCGGTAGCAGCGGTGCCAACAGGTCCGCAAAGTCTCTTGGTCGGACCGGTCTCGGGAGCGGAGTCCACCTCACTGGCAGCCACCACCCGTCCTGCGCCCAGTACGCTCCGGTTGCGCCGAAATGCCCTGGCTTCGGTGCGGTGACGCAACGCGCCTCCACCACGCCGATATGCCGGATCCATGTGGCCGCGAAAGACAGTACCACATCGCCCGGATCGGCGAGCCGCATGTTCTCGTAGAACTGACTGCGTGCGCCGCCGTTTTCCCGTTTCGGGGACCACAGGTAACCGCCGCCGATTTCCTGACGGACCGTCTGCTTGTGGTTCACCCACCAATATCGAGGCATGCTCCGCTCCTGAACGTTGAACCAGCTTTCCTGTGGCCGACCGTGGCCGTCAGCTGCCCAGCTTCACGTGATCCATGCCGATCCGCGACAGGTGCTGTCCGGCGAGCTGCAGAAAGCGACTGGCGTTCTGGGGACGGAGTTGGCCGATGACAGCGAAATTCTCAGCAGTCAGTGCCGGCTGTCGGGCTCCATTCAGCTGGACCCGCGACGCGGAGAACGTTGAATTGCCGTCTGCGTCGATCGTCAGAGCGCTGCTCTCGGGCAGGAAGAAGAATTCCCAAATGACCTGTTTGACACCCGACGACTCGATGCAGAACGCCTTTTCCTGGTCGGCGGTCCTCACGAAGATATGGCGGCCATGAGTGGCGTTCTTCAATGCGTCGCCCACTTTGCTCATTTCATGTAGACGCAAGGCAAGCATCGGCATCGTCGGGAAGAGGCTATGAAGCCAGGTCTGATCCTCGTGCGCCTTCCTGGCCACCATGTCGCAAGACGGTGAGGCGCAAATCCAGAACTCATCCGTGCCAGCTCTATGGAACACGGTCCCCGTCGTGACGTGCCGCCGAGGCCGGGGCTCGTTGGAGAGGTAATAGTTCAGGGCAAATCCCACCTTTTCCTTCGCGGGCTTTACCGGCGGCGCGCCCAGTTGAATGGCGGCCTCCCACATCCGGTTGGGAGTGGGAGGCTCGGTCCAACCGATCTCTTGCAGCTTTTCACGAAAAACCGATGTGGCCATCGTCCGCAGCGCTTCACTATCACCGATGCGCCGTCTCAGCGTGTCCACCAGCTTATCGATGATGGTTTCCACCGAAGCCCAGACCCGGCGCTCATCCGGCGGCACCTCGTTGCCGAGGCCTTCGAGCATGAAATAAGACAGGCCCGTGCGGATGAGCGGGTCCTTCAGGTTAAGCTCATCCGTGGCGAGCGCCTGCAACTCCAGCAGATTCTGGATCTCCGAGCCGATCACTTGGATCAGGCTGGGCTTCCAGTCCAGCAGGGCCGCGTCCAGCGTGGCCAACAGGCCGTCGGGGTCACTTTCGTCGTTTATGTCCTCCTTCGCCTTCTGAGCCACGGCAACAAAACAGTTGCCCGCCTGAACCCAGCAGAGCCCCCCGTCCTTGTCATACCGGCCCGCCACTTCTTTTCTGGGAGCGGCGTAATCAGTCTTGAGCGCTCGTCGCATGAAACGGTGGATTAAGGCGTCGGTGAAAAGTGTGATTGCCGGTCTGGGAACGTCGCGGTCCTGAAGCTCTTTGCGGAACTGTTCGGCGTCGGCGTGTTCCTTCCACCCCTCTTGTCCGTGAGTGATGTAGGCCCGGACCAGACTGATCGGAGGATCACTCAATTGGTCGCCGATTTCATCCCACAGCTCCGTCAGCTCCCTGCTGTTGGACGCCTGTGCGAAGATAGCCGCTTCATCATCTTCCCATCCTTGGCGCAGGCGACCGGCGAGTTCAAGCCAGACCTCAGCCAGGTCGTGGTGTCGTGTGTAGACGATGATCGTATTGAAGTGTGCAGACTCGCTGAGTCGCAGGACGACGTCGACCGCTTTTGCTCCGTCTTCCGATCCTGGAATTAGATGATAATCAAGGATGATGAGGTCGCTTTTCTTAAAGCGCTCAACTCCGAGGTCAATATTGGCGATATCATTCTCGACATCGCAGATCATTCTGCGCTTATGAAAAGACTCGTAGAGCCGGAGAGCCTTTCTCTCTTCCGAAAAATGCTTCCGGTCCTCACTAAGAACGTCCTTGTATGTAGGAAACTGGTCGTCGATAAGGAGGACGCTTTTCAGGGCCTTACTATGGAAGGAGCCCAGGACAGCTGACTGGTACGCACTAAGCTGTGGCATTCGAAAGACCCTTGAACTCGATAATGAAATTGGCCCCCGGAAGGACATGAGGGTCTTCCTCACGGGCATAGCGTATTTGGTGACCCGCCACGGCGAGGTTGGCCCGGGCAAGATAGAGTCCGATACCGCGGCCCGAACGCTTCTTGGTGAAGAAAAGCTCGAACAGCCGGTGCATGTCGTCCGGGTCGATGCCCGGGCCGCTGTCGGCCACCACCACCAAACCGTCCACCAGGTCCAACGTTATCCGTCGGTCGATCGCCTGAGACGCCCAATACACCGCGTTGTTCACGAGGTTGATGAACACTGGATATATTCTTGATGGAATGTCTGAAATCGTCAAGCCACGGAACGCGTTGGTGACGGTCAGAGCGATCCGGTTGCTAGAGACAGACTTGGCAAAAAACTCTTCAAGGTAGTCGGCGATCTGGCGACCGGTGATCGTCTCCCGCGCTCGGTAGCCCGCGACCTTGAGGGGGGACAGGAAGCGCAGCCGCTCTGTCAGGGCATGGTGGGCCTCGTAGGCGAGCTTGAAGGCGGTGGACCGGCGGGTTTCGTCGGGAAGACGGGCGAGATTGCGGCGGACCTCCGCATCCAGCGTCTCCAATTCGTGCCCGATGATCTCGACGGTGACGCCGACCTGAGCCACCGCGTTCAGGTCGTTGACCTTGTCCTCCAAAGCCTGCCGGTCGTCGTCCACGACGGCCAACGCGCTGTCCAGATCGATGCCCTCGGCCAACTGCTGGAGCGACTTGACCAACGGCTCATAGGTCGAGGTGAACTCCTCCTCGAGGTCTGCACGGTGCTTGTCCAATAGGTTCAGCATCCGGACCAGCGAGAGGCCTTCAATGTCCTCCTCCAACAACGGCCGGCAGAGCTTGTAATACTTCGCCCGGTCCTCCGCGGCCCGCCGGCGCCAGATTCCTCGGAGCGCTTCGATTTGCTGATCCGCCTCCTTCATGTAGGCGTCCACTCGGCTGGCCAGCGTGGCTTGGTGGCTGCTGAAGGACCGCGTCAGCACTTCCTTGGGGTCGGTCGGACCGAGCTTGGCCTGAGCGTCGGCTAAGAGCTTCGACACTCGGTCCAGCTCCGCCACGAACGCCTTGTACCGGTCTCGGTACTCTCGGTAGCGTTCCTCGACGTCCCCGAGCTTTCCGCTGGCACCCGGGGGCTTCAGTGCCACCCGTTCCTGAACGATGTCTTGAAGGCGCGCCGCCGCGAGGGCGACCTGCTCCCGGTCGCCGAGTTCGGCGGCCCGCTCAAGGTCGTGTGCAAGCCCCTCGGCTTCCGACAGCCGGCTGTCCAACGCTCCGCGCTGTTTGCGCAGGAAACTTTTTAAGCCGACCTTCCGCTTGGTTCTGGCTTTTTCCGCCGCGGCCCGGGCTGCTGCGTTCCGAGCCATCAGCTCCGGCAGGATCTCATTGCGCAGGTCGGCGTCCGTCCCGAAGTACTTGAAGGCGAACTCGATGAGCAGCCCGGACACGAGCGCCTTCATTTCTCGGAACGCGCGATTGTCCACCAAACCCTCGCGACCGGCTTTATCGCGCAGGTTAGGGTTCTGTTCCCTGGTAATAGCGACTCGACCGAAACTTCTCCTATGGGCCCAATAATATCGGCCGGCATGTTTGCCACGGCGGCCTTCCAGCTCGAAGACGTCTGAGTCGGGCCGGCCATAGGGCATGACCCGCAGTCCGTCGCGGTAGAAGGTGATGCCCGCGTGCTCTTCCTGTTGCTGCTTGATGATCTCAAGCTGATTCGCTGTGTGCGTCGAGCGAACGGCCTCCTGCTCCGCTGCCGCAATGCAGAATCGGAATGGTCCCAGACGGTCTCGACCGGACTTCGGAGGAGGACGCTTCGGAACGAAGGTTCTTTCCCCAAGATCCCGCCCGAAAACCTTTACGCGACCGCGAAAAACCCCGTCCTCATCGAATTCACCGTCAACCACATGCTCAAGTGCCCAGAGGTCGTCAAACCCAAAGACGTCGGTGTTGCCGACGATCCGGCGCGATCTGCTTCCCGTGTAAAGCAGCACCTCGTAACTGAAGTCGGACTCAGTCGGGCTGTATGGATCGGTAAATCCGCTCAAGGTCCGCCGCCATCGTTCCCGAACCGTATCGACTTCGTCGTTCTGAACGTTGGGTCGGGTCCACTGAGCGAGTTCGTAATGGACGCCCAACAGGAAGAAGCCGGTCCCGTGCTCTGCTAGGCCCGCGAAAACGGGCCATTCATTAAGGTGCCGCTCCCCGACCGGTAGTTCCGCCCAGGCCCGTTCGATCGTGCTCCTGGTGGTGGGCGAACCCTGCGCCAGCTCGAAGCCGTCAAATCTGTGCCACGCCGCCTTAAGCCGACGCCCACGCTCGTCGTCCGAACCGCCGAGGTTGGATCGAATGAGGTCTATCATCCCCGGCAGCCGGTCCATCAAGTCGGACGGCTCCTCGAACTCCTCGACGGGAATGCGGATGTCGTCCAGGTTCAGGTAAGGGTTCTCAAACAGGCGCCAGTCGACGAGAACGGCCGCGAATGGCGCTCCGGCCTTTTTGGAGAGAACCAGCGCCGCGGGCGCGAGATAGGCTGCGGACAGACGGCCGATGCCTTTCTCGCCCTGCCGCTCGCGAGGCTTCAAGCCGAAGGTCTCAACAGGAACCGGCGAATCGGAGAACTTCGACTCGGTGCCGAGCACCAGCCAGCGTTCGGTGAAGTCGTCGGCGGTCATGCCGCAGCCGTCGTCGACCACAGCCGCGACCTCCGGTGTGCCGTCGAAAATATAGAGGCCCACGTACCTAGCGTAGGCGTCGTAGGCGTTTTTCCAGAGCTCGCTGACCGCCGTGGGGGCGTCGGCGATCTGCCCGCGGCCGAGGTGGTCGACCGTGCGGGCGCGGGTCTGGAACGCGGCCTGCCGCATCACGCAGCCTCCGCTGGCGCGTCTTCGCCGCACTCGGCGGCGGCCAGAACGAACGGCCGTAGCAGCGCCCGGCCCATTTCCACCGGAACGGCGTTGCCGATCTGGGCGCCGCAAGACATCAAACCGCCCTGGAAAACGAACCAGTCCGGGAACGCTTGGAACCGGGCCGCTTGGCGGAGCGTGATGCCGTGGTGCTCGAATGGGTGTACGAAGCGTCCCTTGGACGGGTTGATGCAGGCCGTGGTCATTGTCGGGCCGGGTACCGACGTTTTAATCCGCCCATACACGTCGTTGTGGCCGTCGTGACCTTCGTGGCAAGGCAGCTTGCAGTTCGACTGATGACGGGTTCCACCGTCAAGCGGGGTGCTCTCAAACCGGCTAACCATTTTCGGGCTGTGGTTCATGTGGCGATTGTTCGCATCCAACTCCGGAAATGGTGTAGAAAACACCTCATCCGCGACCCGCCAAATCGGCAAGCTGCGACGCTCCCCATCAGCATCACCGGGAGCTCGGTGACTCTTCTCTGGAGGCCAATTGACATCAAGAAGAGGCATGCGGGTGTCTCGCCCTAGTAGAAAAACCCTTTTCCGGTTCTGCGGCACCCCGTAGTCGCGGGCGTTCAGTCGCGAGGGTTGCTCCACGGCGTAGCCGATATTTTTTGCCTTCTCGTAGAAAGCCTTCAAATATTTTTCGTGCCTGGGCCAGAGCAGGCCGGGCACATTCTCAACCAAGAAAAACTTGGGCCTGAGTGCAGCTACAAATTCAAAGTAGCGCAGCAGCAGCCTATTTCGGGGATCATCAACACCGACGCCTTTAAGTCGGTGTGTCGAGAAACCTTGGCAGGGCGGACCGCCGATGAGGATGTCGCACGCTCCGGGAACAAGGCCCGCTTCGTCCATCAGACGTTCAGGGGTGACCTCCAAGATGTCCTCTTCGAACAGCTTAGGACCGTCCACGATCGTGTCTACTAGATTCGCCCGGTATGTTTTGCACGCATCTTTGTCTTTTTCCACTGCGGCGACAACCCGCAATCCAGCTAGCAAAGCACCAAGCGAAAATCCGCCAGCGCCAGCGAACAGGTCTACGGCAACTAAGTCGGAACGAGGACGTAGTGCCAAAGGGTGTCGGGGATTGGAAGGCGGAGTGTCGCTCATTTTCCAAAAACAACCATGGTGTAATGCGCTCTCCTACCCGTGCTAAGCTCAGCGGCGGACGATTTTACTGGGATTGACGTCGCCGGTCTACAACCACTTATTGGTTAATGAATCGGATATTCCCATTTTTGGGATATGACATTGAGCCCGTGTTCATGCCGCACTAACCGGTCACCGCTGTCCGCGCTCAAGATGGTCATAATGCGGATCTTTGATCGCCTCCGATTGCTGCACTCGGACAGCGGGCGTCAGGACCAGCGGGTGAATGGGATCCTGCGCGCTGTCGCAACGCGGGCAGGTTCTGCTGGCGACATCAATGAGGATCTCCTCGCTCGGCAGGTTGTCGCGGTTCAACCGACGCCATGGCGCCGAAAGGTGTCAGTGCCGGTTGGATACTGCTTCATCCGCAAACTTAATGTATAGGGGCGGCTGAGCAGCGCCGTTCAATCGGCCTTGAGAACGCTGTGGCGCAGCAGGTCGAAGCCGCCGCCGCTGTTCATCGTACGCTTGGCCGTGTTTAGCTTACTGATCTGTCCCTCCGCTTCACGGCAGCGACAAGGTCGCCCGCACTGCGGCAAATCGTGTCATGCCTTTGGCAAAGCTCACCAGGGCCGTGCTGGCCACCTCCTCTAGCCAGCCGTCCAACTTGTCAACCCGTTAGACGTGGGCCATCGCCCGGAAGGCCCGCGCCGGCTCGACGGTCCTCGCCAACTTGGGAGAGCGTGCGACCAGGGCGGCGACGAAGGGCTGTTCGACAGCGTCGCCACTGACCACCACCAGCCACACAGTCCGCCGCCGAGAGGGCGTCCACCACGCGATCGGTTCTCTGGAGGCCTTGCCGGGAGTGGCCTGTCGCGAGAGGCGCGCCCACTACCGCACCAAGCCGCTCTGGCGGTGAAGCCAAGGGTGCGGAACTCCCTGCGCAGCCGCGTGGTGTTGTGGCACTCCTTGTTTCAGCGCCGACGCGAAATCGTCAGTGAATGGATTGAGCAGGCTGCCCGTGGCCGGCCAGTGTCAGGGGGACAGAGTTTGCCGGGTGCGCAACCACACCTACACTGTCTTGCGGTCCAGCCCAAGCGTCTCGGCGAAGTGCGTCTGCGACCAGCCGCGGGCGTCCAGCGCAGCAACTTCCTCGTTGCGTGCCTAGCGGAAGATTTAAGGCGCGGCGCACCTCCGGTCACGGCGGGTCGGTGGGTGGACCTCCCGTTCTCTGTATTGACGATCGGTCCGATTTCTGTTAATCGAGACTGGCTTCAAACAACATTCACATACGCGACTTGTCGTGCTTTTCGCTCCATGGGCTGCATCGCACCCCGTGGCGTGGCCTGTTGTGCACAGCTGCAACAGCCTGGTCCATGAGGTGACGGACTATGGTTGAGGCGCTCTGGCAAGCTATCGCAGCACAGTTGAATAATCAGGTCTTCACTGGAGGCCTCGCGCTTGGTGTCTTCGGTGTTGCTGGGGCAGCAGCCCTGCGGCTGTTGCCTGGAGTCCTGCGCTTCGTCATAGAAACTTGTGTTCTGACCACCGTCACGGTCGACAGCCGGTCGCCACTATTCGGCGCGCTGGTTGCTTGGCTTGCTGCTCATCCCTATACGGCGCGCTGCCGGCGGCTGACGGCGGTTCGGGTGACGCAGGGAGATGCCGACGTTCTGCTGCTGTCACCAGGGCAAGGAACCCATTTTGTCCGCGAGGGGCGGGTGCTGCTTTGGGTCGATCGCGGATTCGGTCATGGCCACACCGGACAACCGTCTGGGATGCGGGAGCCCCTGGAGACGATCACCCTGCGTGCCCTGACCCGAGATCGCAGAGTTCTGGCTAATTTGTTGACCGATGCCGACCGCCGTTTTGGTGGCCGAGATCCTGACCGCATTTCCGTCCACGTGGTCGAGCATTACGGAGACTGGGGCGATTGCGCCAGTATCCGCCGCCGTCCGCTCAGGTCGGTGATTCTGGCCGATGGATTGGCAGAATCGCTGCTGGAGGATGCGCGAACCTTCCTGAAGAGCGAAAGCTGGTACATCGCCCGCGGCATCCCCTGGCGCCGCGGCTACCTGCTCTATGGCCCGCCGGGGACAGGCAAGACCAGCGTCATCAAGGCGCTCGCCAGCGAGCTCAATCTCGACCTCAGCATCGTCAATCTCGCCGCGGAGCGGCTGGACGATCAGCAACTGTGCACGCTCCTCGGCTCGGCACCAGCCCGCAGTGTGCTGCTGTTCGAAGACATAGACGCCGTGTTCCGCGAGCGGGAAGCTGGCACGGCGGGCAAAGGCATCACCTTCTCGGGTCTGCTGAACGCCATTGACGGAGTCATGTCGCAGGAGGGGCATATGCTCTTCATGACCACCAACCACATTGAGCGCCTCGATCCGGCCCTGATCCGGCCTGGGCGCATCGACTGGCAGCGAGAAATTGGTCTGGCGAGTGGTGCCCAAATCGCGCGGATGTTCCACGCTTTCTATCCGGAACGAGGGGAATTGGCGGAGGCCTTTGTGGCTGCGCTGGGTGGGCGAGTTCTGGCGCCGGCCGCCTTGCAGGGGCATTTCCTTCAGCACCGCAACGATCCCGAGGCTGCGGTGCAGGCCGCCGGAACGCTCGGCACTCACTTCCGGCAGCCTTCGGCGAACGGGGAACTCGCATGACGCCAGAACCTCACGTCACGTGCGGATTTCCGCAAGGCTACCCGTCCTTTTGACAGGGAGCCGTGTGAGTAGAGAGACTTGCCCCGTGCAAGCGAAATCTCGGTGGCGCGGTAACGGGGCATGTAGCGGCGGCGCGCCGTAAAGCGATGACCAGCAACTTTTCCCTAATAGGTTTTCACTGCTTGGTGGTCAGTCGACCCGAACCGATTCTGTCTCACCTATAAGCCGCAAGTTAGGGGATTGTCTCGTGAAAGAGTAAAAACGGTTCTCACTTATAGCCAGCTAGAAAGGGCAATGTACCCACCGCACTCTCATTTACGTTCAATCCCGACAGCCGGTCCATAGACCAGGTCGGCTCAGCCGATTTCCATCGGACGCCACCCACGCCATTCCCGCTGCGCCGCCCTTTCTTTGCGGAAGGCCGAGGCGGGTGTCGCGTGGACTATTCCCGTTTCTTCGTCCGTTGCCGTGAGGCAAGAATTTCATCGACGGTCACCGGGCGGAAATCCCACACATCCACACCGACGTCGAACTGCCGGGGCATGCCCTTCAACTGACCGTGGCTGTGGCCGTGCAGGTTCAAAGCGCCCTTGTACATGCCGTTCCAGGTGCGGAAGGCGTAGTGGCACAGCACCAGCCGCCGCTCGCCCAGCAGGAGTTCCGCATAGGGCTGGACGCTCGCCCAGCCGGGTAGGGCCAGGGTGGTGGGGCCGTCGTTGTTGCCGGTGATCAGGTGCTTGGCGCCGTACAGCCGCTCCAGGAGCGCCGCCATGGCGTCCGGCTTGCGGTGCAGAGCGAAATCGCCGAGGTGCCACACCTCGTCGTCCGGGCCGACCGTGGCGTTCCAGTTGGCCGCCATGGCCTCGTCCATCTCCGCGACCGACGCGAAGGGGCGGCGGAAGGAGGGTTCCCCGCGCCGCCGCTGCGGCCGTCCCTCAATCGTGCTTGTGCCCATCCGCCGACGGATCGAGCAGGCGGTGCAGGTGCACGATGAAGTAGCGGGTGTGGGCATCGTCGATGGTCATCCCGGTGGCGCCGCGCCACGCCTTGTACGCCTCGTCGTAGTTGGGGAAGATGCCCACGATGTGGACCTTCGTCGGATCGACGAACTGGTCGGAATCGGGACGGACGAGTTCGCCGCCGAAGACGAGGTGGAGAAGCTGCTTGTCGGGCATGACGCGGGCATCCTTGATTGGACGGGGGTGGAACGGGGTTGGGCCGGATTTTTGAGTACGTCATATCCGTCGGCCACCCGCTTCTTCAAGTGCAATGACAGTGCTGCGCCGCCGCCTACCCTCTCGATTGTCGCTTTTTTTTCGAAAACTGGGCAAAAGGCGCCGCCTTGGGGCATAGTCTAAGGAAGAACAGACGAAGCGAGGGGTGATTCATGGTTGTTGGTAATACCACAAATCGCACGAAGGCCCGGCGCGACGTGGCCGTCTGGGACTTGCCGACGCGCCTGTTTCACTGGAGCCTGGTCCTTTTGGTGACGGTCGCGGTCGTCTCCGCCAAGACCGACCGCATGACCGTCCATATGCTGGCGGGGGAAGCGATTCTCGCGCTCCTGCTGTTCCGGCTCGTCTGGGGGCTGATCGGCAGCCAGACGGCGCGCTTCAGCCACTTCGTGAAGGGGCCGCGCGCGGTTCTCGCCTACGCCTGCGGGATGCTCCGCGCCGGGCGCGGCGGCAAGGAACCCGCGCCGGTCGTCGGGCACAACCCGATGGGTGGGCTGATGGTGCTGGCTCTGCTGGGGGCTCTGACGCTCCAGGCGGTGGCCGGCCTCTTCACCTCCGACGACATCCTGGTGGACGGGCCGCTGGTGGCGCAGGCATCGGGGGCCGTGGTGGCGGGTTTCAGCACGCTGCACCGCATCCTGGCCGACGGAATCCTGATCCTGATCGGCGTGCATGTGCTGGCCGTGCTGGCCTATCTGCTGGTCAAGCGGGACAATCTGATCCGCCCGATGATCACGGGGCGGAAGGCGATCGCGGCTGACGCGCCGGTCGAATCGCCGAAGCGCCGCCCGGCGGCCTTGGCCCTGGCGGTGCTGGCCGCGGCGGCGGGGCTGGTGGCGGCGGTGGTGCAGGCGGGCTAAGGCGCCGCAAGGGTCCTTCCCCGCAACCGGCGGGGAAGGACGTGTTTGCGGAGCGGCCGGGTCAGTCGGCGCGGTAGCTCTCGTGGCAGGACTTGCAGGTGCCGCCCACGGCGGCGAACTGCTTGGCGGTGGCGGCCTTGTCACCGGACGCGGCAGCGGCCTCCAGCCCCTTGGCGGCGGTCTCGAAAGCCTGGGCCTTGGCGGCGAAATCGGCGTTGTTCGCCCAGATGTCGGCCTTGGCCTTGGTGTCGCCCTTGTCGCTGCCCGCCGGGAACAGGGTGGGGATCTGGGCGCCGAAGGCGCTCATGCGCTGGGCGACCGGGCCGACCTGGGCGACCTTGTCGTTGCCCAGAAGGTCCTTGATCTCGGCCATCGCCTTCTTGTTGGCCTCGAACCCGTCCTTGCGCGTCTTGATCGGATCCTGAGCCATCGCCGTGCCGCCGACGCCGACACCGACGAGGAGCAGGGCGGCCATGGCGGCCAGCGTGACGCGGGTGAGCATGCAGATCCTCCGGATGATGGGATTGATTAGAAAGAGGTAAGATACCCCGTCCGCGGCGCGGGCTGTCAAGCCGGGCCTGTGCGGTGCAGCAACCGGCTTTGGAGACGAGGGGCGCGTCCGCCGGCCGGGAAACCGTCCCGCTCGGGGAGTGATCGGCTTGCAAGAGCAATAAGGCGGAAGTAAGGTCCCGCGTCGCGTTCGCGCGGTCATACCAAGTTCTCACCCGAACCTTCCGCCACCTTCGTCATAGGGGCCAGTACGCCATGTCGATCATCGCGTCCCGTCTGTCGCGCATCAAGCCCTCGCCGACCATCGCCGTCACCCAGAAAGCCCGCGAGCTTGCGGCGGCCGGTCGCGACGTCATCGGCCTCGGCGCCGGCGAGCCGGACTTCGACACCCCCGACAACATCAAGGATGCCGCCATCAAGGCCATCCAGGCCGGCGACACCAAGTACACCGCCGTGGACGGCACGCCCGCGCTGAAGAAGGCCATCTGCGCCAAGTTCGAGCGCGAGAACGGCCTGACCTACGCGCCCGACCAGATCACGGTCGGCGTCGGCGGCAAGCAGGTGCTGTACAACGCCCTGATGGCGACGCTGAACCCCGGCGACGAGGTCGTCATCCCGGCCCCCTATTGGGTGTCCTACCCGGACATGGTGGAGCTGGCGGAAGGCACGCCGGTCTTTGTCTCCTGCCCGGCCGAGCAGGGTTTCAAGCTGCAGCCCGCCGACCTGGAGAAGGCGATCACGCCGAAGACCAAGTGGCTGATCCTGAACTCCCCGTCCAACCCGTCGGGTGCCGCCTACACGCGCGACGAGATGAAGGCCCTGACCGACGTGCTGGTGAAGCACCCGCAGGTCTGGGTGATGACCGACGACATGTATGAGCACCTGCTCTACGACGGCATCGAGTTCGTGACCCCGGCCCAGGTCGAGCCGGCGCTGTACGACCGCACGCTGACCGTCAACGGCGTGTCGAAGTCCTACGCCATGACCGGCTGGCGCATCGGCTACGCCGGCGGCCCGAAGGCGCTGATCAAGGCGATGGGCGTGATCCAGAGCCAGTCGACCTCCAACCCGACCTCCATCGCCCAGGCCGCCGCCGTCGAGGCGCTGAACGGTCCGCAGGACTTCATCGCGGAGCGCGCGGCGGTGTTCGCCCAGCGCCGCGATCTGGTGGTGTCGATGCTGAACCAGGCCAAGGGCATCTCCTGCCCGAAGCCGGAAGGCGCCTTCTACGTCTACCCGTCCTGTGCCGGCACCATCGGCAAGACGACGCCGGACGGCAAGGTGATCGAGACCGACGAGGATTTCGTCACCTATCTGCTGGAGTCGGAAGGCGTGGCGGTCGTCCAGGGTTCGGCCTTCGGCCTCGCCCCGCACTTCCGCATTTCCTACGCGACCAGCACCGAGGCCCTGGAAGAGGCCTGCAAGCGCATCCAGCGCGCCTGCGGCAATTTGAAGGACTGATTTCCGGCGGTTGCGACCGGCGGAAAAGGAAGAGGGGGCCGCAAGGCCCCCTCTTTTCGTTTGTGCACCGTCGTTTTACGCGCCGCGGTCGACTCCCGCGGCCTGCAGGGCCGGCGCGGCGTCCTTGGCCGACACCAGCCGCAGGACCAGGGCGCCCGCCGTCGCGGACAGGATCGACCCGGCGAAGACGCCCACCTTCACCGCGTCGCCCAGTTCCGGCGAGGTCGGGAAGGCCAGCGCGCCGATGAACAGGCTCATGGTGAAGCCGATGCCGCACAGCAGGGCGACGCCGTAGAGCTGGGCGGTGGTGGCGCCGGCCGGCATGCCGGCGAAGCCGAGACGGATGGTCAGCCAGGCGGTGCCGAACACCCCGACCATCTTGCCAAGGAACAGACCGAGCGCGATGCCCAGCGGCAGCGAGCCGGTGAGAATCGAGGGACTCATGCCGGCGAAGGACACGCCCGCGTTGGCGAAGCCGAAGACCGGGACGATCAGGAAGGCGACCCAGGGGTGGATGCCATGCTCCAGCCGGAGCAGCGGCGCGTGTGGGTCCGCCGCCGCGCCGGAAGCGGGACGCAGCGGGATGGTCAGGGCCAGCGTCACGCCGGCCAGCGTCGCGTGCACGCCGGACAGCAGAACCGCGCCCCACAGGCCCGCACCCAGAACCAGATAGGGCAGGAGGCTGCGCACGCCGAACCGGTTCAGGCCGATGAGCGCCGCCAGGAGCAGCGCCGCCACGCCGAGCGCCGGCAGGGACAGGTCGGCGGTGTAGAACAGGGCGATGATGATGACCGCGCCCAGGTCGTCGATGATCGCCAGGGCGGTCAGGAAGATCTTGAGCGAGACCGGAACGCGCGGCCCGAGCAGCGACAGCACGCCGAGCGCGAAGGCGATGTCGGTCGCCGCCGGGATCGCCCAGCCGTTGACCGTGGCCGGGTTGCCGGCGTTGAAGGCGAGATAGACCGCCGCCGGCACCAGCATGCCGCCCGCCGCCGCGACCCCCGGCAGGATGCGGCACGACCAGTTGGACAGCTGGCCGTCCAGCATCTCCCGCTTGATCTCCAGCCCGACCAGCAGGAAGAAGACCGCCATCAGGCCGTCGTTGATCCAATGGCCGATGCTGAGCCCGAGGACGTAGGTGTGCAGCGTGTCGAAATAGGCGGTGGACAGGGGGGAGTTCGCCACCACCAGAGCCAGCGCCGCGGCGACCATCAGCAGGATGCCGCCCGAGGCCTCGTTGCTCATGAACTCCCTGATGAAGGCTGCCGGGCGCCGGCCGGCGGGTTGCCTGTGAGCATCCATGGCGCTTGTTTCCTTTCCTGGTTCGTCGGTCCTGATCGGCCGGAAGAACGGAGTTGTCGTGGAGTTCGTGAAGAAGCAATTTGTGAAAAGAATGTGGCGTCATGGCGGCTTCGCCATGACGCCATCGCAGGTTTCTTATCAGCTGCGCATCATTTTCAGTCGCGCATCATCACATGAAGAATTTTGTGATGAGGACGTAGAGCGTCAAGCCGACCAGGCTGATGGTTCCGGCCCAGGCCCAGGCGAACTGGAACTTGCTCGGCAGCAGATCGCGCTCGAAATCGCTGGTGAAGTTGTCCTTGACCGCCTTGATGGTCAGCCAGAACAGGACCGGTGAGAAGACCAAGGCCATGACGGAAGCGAGCTGGACCACGAAGATCGGCTCGGGCAGACCGTAGACCACCGCGATGCCGGCGACCAGCCACGTCACCTGCATGCCGCGGTACAGCAGCTTGCGGATCGCGGCGGTGTCCCACTCGCGCTTCAGACGGACCACGCATTCCTCGAACAGGCGGGCCTGACCGTCGAAGTAGGTGAAGACGGTGGAGAACAGCGCGGCCACGCCGCCGGCGATGATGACCGGGAAAATCCAGGCGCCGAAGGTGTCGGTGTAGATGCTCGCGATGGTCGTGCCCATCTCCGAGCCCTTGGGCACCAAGCCTTGCGGGTGCAGCACCACGGCGCCGACGATCAGGAAGATCATTCCCGACAGCATCGAGATGATGTAGCTGATGTTCATGTCGCGCTTGAACAGGATCAGGCTGTTCTTCATGTAGTTGGGGTCCATGTGCACGGTGTGCCCCTGGGCCCGCATCTCGTTGACCTTGACCATGCCGGCCTTCTTGTCGACAGCCCAGTTCGACTGCATGGGTGCCACTTCAAGCGTGGTCGGGAAATAGCCGAACATGGCGCCGAACAGCATCATCGACCCGATCGGCGGCAAGGTCGGCAGCAGACGCGACAGATACTCGCCCGGCGGCGGGGCCTGGAGCGCGAAGGCCACGAAGCAGGACACGGCGAAGACGATGATGAGGATCTTGCAGATGCCCTCGACCGCCTTGTAGCTGCCCATCCACAGGATGCCGACGGTCAGGAGCAGGATGGCGACCGCCCAGAGCTGCATCGACATGAAGGGGAAGGCCGCCCACATCAGAGCCGCACAGCCGAGCGCGCGGCCGGCGATGCCCACGGTGTTGGCGAAGCCCTGGAAGATCATGAACCACAGCGGCCAGGTGCCGACGCGGTGGTACGCGTTGATGATGGATTCGCCCTTCACCATCGTGTAGCGGTGGGCGAATTCGAAGGCGCAGTATTTGATGATGTAGGCGGCCAGGATCACCCACAGCAGATCGTAGCCGTAGAGCGCGCCGGCGGTCGGCGCGTGCATGATGTGGCTGGCGCCGATGCCGGTCATCGCCGCCGCGATGCCGGGCCCCATGGCCTTCCAGGTGTCCATGAAGCCGGTGCCGGGGGCTTCCAACCGGATGACCTTCTTGGCGCTTCCGTCCGCGGTGGTGCCGCCGTAGAGGCCATCGGCGTCGATGGCCGCGCTGTTCGTCGAGCTGACGCTCATTCCCGTTCCTCCCTAGGATTGGCCTGTCGATTGGCATCGGGCCGTTCGAGGATTGATCGGCCCGGTTCCGTCCGGCTCCTTTCCTGATCCGTGCTCTCTTGCAGGGGCTGGTTTCCCGCATGCCATAGTTTGGTATGCCAAATATCAGCGGGGCGTAGGAAAAAAAATCTGGTTGGGATGAGCGTTTTTCAGACTCAGAAAAAAAGCAGAAACTCGGGACTAAAACCGCTATTGCCCATATTGGCTATGATCAGTGCGCGAATCATGAAAATAAATTCATGATCGAATCGACCGGTTGCGCAGGGTAAGTGATGCATCCATATGCCGGTGGACTCAGCGAGCTTGGGCCGCACGCTGCGTCGCCTCCCCAAAGGCTGTCCCTGTTGATTCAGGGGCAGCCTTTTCTCGTTCAGGTATTATGGGGCGGTTAAAAATATTCATATTGTGCGGGATGAAAATTGAAGGAGGAATTTGCCGAAAGCAACGGCGACAGAGGTGTCGGAGACGCATCAGCTAGGCTTTTAATCCATGAAACGTAAGAATTTTAAAGCAGCGCTGCTCAGCGGGACAAAACCGCGCCGATTCTTGTGGTTTGCCGCCCTGTGAAAAAAGCGGGGGTCCTGGGGAACTGAAAGCATCTATGCTGAAGGGTAAGGCGAGCGGGAAGCCGTGCAACGCGCGCCGGCCAATCTGTTGTCGGGGCGTTGCCTCAGAGGATTGCGCTGCCCAAAGCCGGCGCGCCGAACCGTATGTGCGGGAGCTTCCATGGTCCTGGAACCGATCACACTCGCTGTGGCGCTGTGCCTCGCCACTTTCGCCGCGACCGCTGTCGCATCTCTGTTGACCGCGGTGTGGGAAAGCCACCGGGACCCAAGCGCCCTTCTCGTTCCCGTGCGACCCTGGGGGCGTCCGGCGAACATGAACCGGCCCCCGCGCGGGACCCGCCGTCACCTGTGGATCGCAGCGGATACGTCGGACTGATCCCGTCGATCGGCGTGGCGATGCCGAAAATCAAAAAACGCTCTGATTTAGACGACGCTTGAATCAGAAAGGGCCGCGACTGGATCGCGGCCCCTTCGTCGTCCGGTGTCGTCCGGCTGTCCGCAAGGCATGCTCACAGGACGCCGTACAGACGGGACTTCTCGCACCAGGCTTCCATGAAGGACTTGAACGCCTGAAGGAAAGTCGAACCCTTCGTGCCGTTCTGGTTGGCGTGAAGATGGGTTACGGTCGCGTAGGTCATGATCATCTCCGTCGTTCGATGAAGACAATGTAGCCTGGTATACCTAATACCAGAAGCGCAATCGATGCATCGCTTGCTTGCCCTCATCACATGGCGGGTTATGAAAGACTTACTTATTGTCTGTGACGCTGATTTATTGTTGGGCTGATTTTCCCCCCCCCCATCGCCTGCGTGCAAGCGACCCATTCCCGACGTCCGGCCATGAAAAAGGGGCCGGAGGACGCTCCCCCGGCCCCATGCACCGTCCCATCCGCCGCTTATTGCGCGGCCAGCGTCTCCTTGCGGATCTCCACCGCCTTGTCGGCGGCCTTGCCGGTCAACTCCTGCAGGCGTTCAAAGCTCCAGGTGAAGGTGCCGACGCCGAGCGACAGCGAGCGCAGCTCGACGATCAGGTCGTGCATCTCGGCCTGCGGCAGATAGGCTTTCACCTCGTCCCAGCCCTGCCAGCCGGGGCGCGCGTCGTAGCCGAGGATCTGCCCGCGCCGTCCGCTGACCAGCCGCTGCACCTTCGAGGTGAAGTCGCTGGGCACGGCGATGGAGACGGTCAGGATCGGCTCCAGAAGCACCGGCTCGCAGGCGGGAAGCGCCTCGGTCATCGCCTGACGCGCCACCGTCTTGAAGGCCATCTCGGAGCTGTCCACGGCGTGGAACTGCCCGCCGGTCAGCCGCACCGCGAAATCCACCACGGGGAAGCCCAGCGGCCCGCGCACCGCGTAGTCGCGCACGCCGTTCTCCACCGCCGGGATGAACTGGCGCGGCACGACGCCGCCGACGATGCCATCCTCGAACTGGAAGCCGGTGCCGCGGGGCAGCGGCTTGACCTCCACATGGATGTCGGCGAACTGGCCGTGGCCGCCGGTCTGCCGCTTGTAGCGGGCGTGGTGGGCGGTGCCCTTGCGGATCGACTCGCGGTAGGGCACCTGCGGCGGCACGCCCTTGACCGAGACGTTGAACTTGTTGCGCAGCCGGTCCATGGCGATCTGGAGATGGATGTCGCCCTGGCCCCACAGCACCAGCTCGCCGGTGTCGGTGGACTGGTCCAGACGCAGGGACGGGTCCTCCTCGACCAGCTTCTGAATGGCGGCGGTCAGCTTCACCTCGTCGTTGCGGTTCTGGGCGTGCAGGGCGAGGCCGAAGACCGGCGGCGGCAGCTCCGGCCACAGCGCCGAGCGGCCGGCGTTGCCCTTGTCGGTCAGCAGGTCGCCGGTCGCCGCCTTGTCGAGCCGGCCGAGCGCCACCACCTCGCCAGCCGCCGCCTGGGACAGCTTCTCCTGATTGTGGCCCATCATGCGGAAGACGCCGGACACCCGCTCCCCGCCGAGCGTCATGCCGTCGTTGACCGTGCCCCGCCAGACCCGGGCGAGGCTGATCTTGCCGGCGTGGGAGCCGTTCAGCGTCTTGAAGACCTGGGCGGCCACCGTGGCGTCCGCCGGGATGCCGGCGCGCTCCGCCGAGGTGGCGACGTCCGGCCCCTCGTGGCGCAGCGCCTTCAGCAGGCGGCGGATGCCGTTGTCGTTTTCCGCCGAGCCGAAGAAGACCGGGACGATCAGGTCGCCGGCCAGCTCGCTGGCCAGCCGGTCGTAGACCTCCTGCGTGTCGGGGGCGACGTCCTCCAGCAGCTTTTCCAGAAGCGCGTCGTCATAGTCGGCCACCGCCTCCAGCATCTCCTGCCGGGCCTCGTGCTCGCGGTCCTTCAGGCTGTCGGGGATCTGGACGAGGTTGGACGGCTTGTGCGGGTTGAAGTGCCAGGCGCGCTCGCTGACCAGATCGACGAAGCCGGTGATCTTCCCGTCCTCGCGGATCGGCACCTCGCGCAGCACCAGCTTGCGCGCCGACACCGCCTGATAGGCCTGCACCACGTCGCGCACCCTGAGGTCGCCCAGGCTGTCGACCTTGTTGATGAACAGCAGGTGGGGGATGCGGTTGTCGTCGAGGAACTTGAACAGGGGGGCGAGCAGCACGGCCTTTTCCGGCGCCGCCTCGGCCACGATCACCGCGACGTCCGCCACCATCAGAGCGCTCTGCGTCTCGCAGGCCAGCTCCACCGAGCCGGGGCAGTCGAGCACACTCCAGCGCTCGCCCATGAATTCGAAGGAGGCGACGTTGACCTCGACGCTCATCTGCCGGGCCTTGGCCTCGGGGGAGCTGTCGCCGACCGCGTTGCCGTCGCGGACGCTGCCCTTGCGCGTGGTCGCCCCGGCGGCGGACAACAGGCTTTCCAGAAGCGATGTCTTGCCGCTGAGATAGGGGCCGACCAGCGCAGCGCAGCGGGCCGTCTGGATCTGAGTATGGGGCATGCACACCTCCCGTATGGCGTCTTCCCGTGTGGGCATCGGCCGGAACGCCGGGTGGCCTGGGTGGGCCGGGTGGGACGCTGTGGCCGGAAGCACCGGCGGCGCGCATGGCCCTGACAGGGTGCCGGACTGGTCCGGTGCTTTGAAAACAGTGCCTTTTCAACGCTATGGTCCACCCGTGGCGGGGGACGTGTCGATGGAAAAAAGGGGCGGCATGACGTCACGCCGCCCCTGGTGGGGTGTCCTTGCCTAGGGCGGTCCGTCGGCGTAGGGCGCCAGGGCCGCCGCGACCACCCGGTGGACGGGAGTCGGCACCCCTAGCTCCGAGCCGAGCTGCACCACCGCCCCGGACAGCCAGGGCAGCTCCAGCCGCCCGCCCCGCGTCAGGTCGTTCAGCATGGAGGAGGTCATGGCGGGCGGCACGCCGTCGAGCAGGGCCTCGACGCGGGCGACGATGCCGGTGCCCAGATCGACGTCGCGGGCGCGGGCCAGCCGGGCGACCTCCGCCACCGCGTCGAGGAACAGGGCGCGGCTCTCCGGAACGCGGCGGATCACCCCGGCGGGCTGGCGAGTCAGGGCGGTGACGCCGCTGAAGGGCGCCAGGAAGGCGAACTTCTCCCACTGCGCGCGCAGGATCGCCGCGGACAGCACCGCCTCGAACCCGGCCGCCTCGGCCAGCGCGTGGAAGGCGGTCAGCCGGGGGGAGGGGCGCCCGTCCAGCTCGCCATAGGTCAGGCGGGCCAGCGTTCCGGTGTGGCGGATCATGCCGGGGGCGGCGATGGTGGCGCCGATGTGGGCGACGCCGCCCGCCACATGCTCCCGCCCCAGGATCTGGCACAGCGTGTCCAGGCCGGTGACGCCGTTCTGCACGGTGACCACCACGGTGCCCGGCTTGACCAGCGGGCGGCAGGCCTCGGCGGCGCGGTCGGTGTCCCACAGCTTGACCGCGAACAGCACGAGGTCCACCGGCCCGATCTCCGCCGGATCGTCGGTCGCACGGATGTCGGTCAGGTGCAGGGGGGCGGCCTCGCTCTCGATGCGCAGGCCGTCGCGGCGGATGGCCTCCAGATGCGGGCCGCGGGCGATGAAATGCACCTCGGCTCCGTGGGTCGCCGCGAGGCGCGCGCCGAAATAGCCGCCGACCGCGCCCGCCCCCATGATTGCGATGCGCATGCGATGCTCCTCCCAAATGCGGTCCGGGCCGGCGCGCTCCGTTGGATGGGGCCGATCGATCGGCGAAGGCCGGGCGGGCCTTTGGTGCCGGACGCTCGGGACAGTGTGGCCCGCGCGGAACTTTGCGGCAATAGGCCGCAGGATTGCGGATTGCGGGAGGCCGACTTTCTTTCGACAGTGGGCGAACCGATCGGCGCCCATTTTCCGAATCATGTTCCCGCATTGGCCGGTCCGGGGGATTTGCCATGAGCGCCTTCGTCCGAGTGCCGCCGCTCCGCGCCTTATGGGCCTTGCTGACCGTCCTCTCGGTGGTGTCGGCCCACCCCGTGGGAGGCCTCGCCCAGCCCGGCGATCCGGATCGGGAACAGGTCCGCGCCATTGCGCTGAAGGCCGCGGACCTGATCGCCACGCGGGGCCTGGAGGCGGCGGCGGCGGTGTTCAACAGCGACGGGGAGTTCAAGCACGGGGCGCTCTACGTCACGGTCATCGACTTCGCCGGGGTGTGGAAGGTCTATCCGCCGCGGCCCGCCGGAGTCGGGATGAGCGTCATCAACGTGAAGGACCCGGACGGGCGCGACATCGTCCGCGATATCCTGTCGGTGGCGCGGGACGGGGGCGAAGGCTGGGTGGACTACCGCTGGCTGAACCCGGCCAGCGACCGGATCGAGCCGAAAACCACCTTCGTGAAGCGGGTGCCGGGTCAGGATCTGGTCGCCTATGTCGGCCTGTATCATTGACGCCGCACGGCCGCGTGTTCGCGGAGCTTGATACGGCTGCTGTTGCGGCGCACATCTTGACCCGCATCGGGTGCGCCCAAGCTTGTCGGGGTGACCTTCACGGCATGCCGGGGCATGCGGGTTGCGCAGGGCTGCTTTTTAGAAACTTTCTAAAGTAGGGTCTTTACCCGGGGCGCAGCGGGGCGTAGCCTCGATTGCAGCCAAGAATGGAAGACAACCCCTCGGAGGATTGAGAAACCATGCAGATCGACATCGGGATCGCGGAAGCCGACCGCAAGGCCATCGCCGAAGGCCTGAACAACGTGCTCGCCGACACCTTCGCCCTGTACCTGAAGACGCATTCCTTCCACTGGAACGTCACGGGGCCGATGTTCAACACGCTCCACACCATGTTCATGACCCAGTACACGGAGCTTTGGACCGCCCTGGACGAGGTGGCGGAGCGCATCCGCGCGCTCGGCTATCCGGCGCCGGGCAGCTTCTCGCAGTTCACCAAGCTCGCCTCGATCAAGGAGGAGCAGGGCGTTCCGAACGCCCAGGAGATGCTGCGCCAGCTCGTCGAGGGGCATGAGGCTGTCGCCCGCACCGCCCGGAAGGTCTTCCCGACCGCCGAGGAGGCCAACGACCAGCCGACCGCCGACCTGCTGACCCAGCGCCTGCAGATCCATGAGAAGACCGCCTGGATGCTGCGCTCCATGCTGGAGTAGTCGACGCTGAACAGCGGTTTGCGATTCGACTTTGTGATTCGGCGGGGCGCCGTCCTTCGGGGCGGCGCCCCGTCCTTTTGGGGCGTGAGGAAACAACCGGGTGGGGCCGCGCGTTCTTCTGGGATGTCCGATGGACGCGGGAGAGGGCGCCATGGCCTCCTACAATTACGACCGAGCGCGGGGAGCGGACCGAGCGGCGACGGGCGCGCAGGACGCGCTGCTGCTGGCTGCAAGGCTGCTGATCGGAGCGATCTTCGTGGAGAGCGGCTTCGGCAAGCTGATGAATCTCGGCGGCTTCGCTGAAAGTCTGGCGGGGCAGGGGCTGCCCATGCCCATGCTGCTGGCCGCGCTGGGCGGTGCGGTGGAGTGCTTCGGCGGGCTGGCCGTGGTGCTGGGGGCCTGGACGCGGCTGGCCGCGGCGGCGGTGATTCTCTTCACCATCATGGCGACGCTGATCGCCCACCGCTACTGGACCTACCCGCCGGAGGCGCAGGGGATGCAGCGCATCCAGTTCATGAAGAACCTCGCCATCATCGGCGGCTTCCTGGCGCTGATCGCCGCCGGGGCCGGGCGGTTCAGCATCGATGGGATGATGAACCGGCGGTAGGAGGGGACCGGCCGCCCGGCCCCCGCCAACAGTTTACCAGTTGCCCGCCGGGCTCGGCTCGCCCTCGTGGTGGGCCAGCCAGCGCTCGGCCTCCAGGGCGGCCATGCAGCCCATGCCGGCGGCGGTGACGGCCTGCCGGTAGATCTTGTCCTTCACGTCGCCCGCGGCGAAGACGCCAGGCACGTTGGTGGCCGTCGAGTCGGGGGCGGTGACGATGTAGCCCTCGGAGTCGGTCTCCACCTTGCCCTGGAAGACGGCGGTGGCCGGGACATGCCCGATGGCGACGAAGACGCCGGCCACCGGGATCACCCGCTCCTCGCCCGACTTCACGTTCTTCACGCGCACGCCGGTGACGCCGCGCGGGTTGCCCAGCGAGCCGTCGCCCTCGCCGACGATCTCCTCGACGACGCTGTCCCAGACGACCTCGATCTTGGGGTTGCGGAACAGCCGGTCCTGCATGATCCGCTCGGCGCGGAAGCTGTCGCGGCGGTGGATGACCGTCACCTTGGAGGCGTGGTTGGTGAGGTACAGCGCCTCCTCCACCGCGGAGTTGCCGCCGCCGATCACCGCGATCTCCTTGCCGCGGAAGAAGAAGCCGTCGCAGGTGGCGCAGGCCGACACGCCGAAGCCGCGGTAGATCTCCTCGCTGGAGATGCCCAGCCAGCGGGCCTGCGCGCCGGTCGCGATGATGACGCTGTCGGCGGTGTAGGTGTCGCCCGAGTCGCCCTTGCAGACGAAGGGGCGCTGGCTGAAGTCGACGTCGGTGATCAGGTCGAAGACCATCTTGGTCCCGACATGCTCCGCCTGCTTCTGCATCTGCTCCATCAGCCACGGCCCCTGGATGGGGTCGGCGAAGCCGGGATAGTTCTCGACGTCGGTGGTGATCATGAGCTGGCCGCCCGGCTGCATGCCCTGCACCATCAGCGGCTGCAGATTGGCGCGCGCCGCGTAGATGGCCGCGGTGTAGCCGGCAGGACCGGCGCCGATGATGAGAACCTTGGTGTGGTGGGTGCTGGGCATCGCTCTGTCCGTCACGATCTGGTCTGACGCGGACCATAGGGCCGCGCCGAACATATGGGCCAGTTCCGACGCGCTGTCATCGGAAAGCCTGCCATGCCGGCCCATCATGGGCGACGATGTTTCATCCCGGCCGCCTGAGAAATTCCCATCAGGTGCGCGCCGGCGCGGCCCCCGTCCGGTTCTTCAGCCAAGCGCCGACGCGGTGGCGCCACTGCTCGTGCCAGATGTAGACGCTGTTCCGGACCCAGTTCATCTGCACGGCGCGGCGCCGGCCTTCGAAGGAATGGTGCCCGTGCCAGGAGGTGTCGGAGCGGCGGAAGCACAGCAGCGTGCCTTCGTCCGGCGGCACCTCGGCGGCGTAATCCTCCAGGTTCGGGCTGCGCAGCACGCGCAGGCGCCCGCCCGACGCCTCCCAGGGCGGGTTCATGTAGATCAGGACGGTGACGATCTTGCTGGCCGAATCGGGGTGGATCTTGCCGTCGGTCGCCCGGCACATGCCGCGGGCGGTGAACATGGTCGGGTAGCGCGACAGGTCCAGCCCGAACTTCTCCGAAAAGGCCCGGCAGACCGCCTCGCCGCGCAGTTCCCCGATCAGGGCGTCGAAGGCCGGCCCCTGAGGGAAGACGCCCAGGGGAATCGAGCCGGGCTTGTCCACCTTGGGGTAGTCGCGGTGCAGGGCCTCCAGATGCTCCCGCTTCACGAAGCCGGGGACGCAGAGGAAGTCGAACGGCTCGTGCCGCAGCGGGGTGGCGCGGAAGCGGTCCAGATCCAGCATGGAGGAGGGCGCGGACATGGGGCGGTCTCCAGACGGCAACGCGGACGGCGGCCACTCAGGCCACGGCAATTCAGGCGACAGGCATGTCGGGGAAGGCCAACTCGTGGCGGGCGCGCCATTCCGGGCCGACGTAGTTCACGATGATCGACTTGCGCACGTCGTGGATCGGGCGCGGGGCGAAGCCATGCCACGTGTTCGTTCCGGGGACGAAGACCAATCCCCCGTTGAAGGCGTAGGACGCGCGGGTGACGACGGTGCGGGTGGCGTCCAGCATGTCGGTGCCCCAGTCGGCGCAGTCCGGCCCCTTGGAGAGATAGATCAGCATCGTGAATTTCTTCACGCCGATGTCCGTATGCGGCTCCAGCCAGAAGCCGTCGGTGTCCTGGCAATACTCGATGCGCAGCGAGGTGCCGGCCAGATCGACGCCGCAGGTCCGCTGGATCGCCTCCGTCACCGTCCGTCGCTGGAAGGCCGTGGCGACCGCGTCGCAGACGGGATGCTCGGCCCGGCTGCGGGCGCAGAAGTAGCTGCGGGTGGCGTTGTTGGTGTCCCGCTTGCCCATGGTGTCGCCGATCGGCGGCGGCGCCCAGGGCAGGGCGGCGACGCCGTCCGCGGCCTCGTCGGGGAGCGCGCGCGACAACAGCCAGTGGCGATAGGGGGCGTCCCTGGTCGGGGCATCGTCCAGGCAGCGGATGAAGGCGTCCTGGACCGCGTCAGGCGAAACCATGAGAAAGGATCCAATGCGTCCCAGCGGTAAAGGCGAATTACCATGGGGTGGCACACGCGCTAAATGAATTAGCGTTCATGAACCGTTTGACAGGACTCTCCCCCGAAAAGCGCAAGCAAACAACGATACGTCGCGGCATTGCGGAGCGTGGCGCGCAGCGGATTTCAGGCGCCGTGCTTGGCGCGGTGGGCGAGAAGGCGATGGCGCAACTCTTCGGCGACTTGCCGGGTGTCGTCCAGCGTTGGGTAGGCCCAGTGCTCCAAGGCGCCGGTGAAGGGCCGGGTGATGCCTTCCCTATAGAGTTCTTCGTGGAAACTGCGGAATTTGGGCGAGCCGCCCTCCAGTTCGATCACATAGACCGGCTTCCCGGTGGAGCAGGCTTCCGAGGTCATGGACACGCTGTCGCAGGTCACCACCACGGCGTCGGCCAAGCCGAGATAGGCGAAATAGGGATTCTCGCCGGTGCCGTCCCACATCTCCGCCGGCAGGCCGTTCAGGCGGGCGCGCAGGATCGCCTCGTTGTCGGCGCCGGTGCGGCGCGACGGGGTGACCATCAGCCCGGCCCCCTTGCTGCGGGCCAGCTCCGACAGTTTCTCCGCGACGTCGCCCATGATGGTCGGGGTCAGGGCGTAGACGCCGTTGGTGCCGCCGATCAGCACGGCGACGCGCGGGTGCGGCAGGTCGGCGAGCCGGGGGGCATGGCGCTCCGCCGCCTCGGCCAGCAGCTTGGGCGTCACGCGGTGCAGGGCGCCGCGGGTGGCCATGACGTTGGGGCCGCGCAGCCGGTCGTGGCGGGGCACCACGACGAGGCCGAAATGGCGGGGGTTGATCTGCGGGTCCTGGATGTAGACGGTGAAGGTCCGCCCGCGCGACTCCTTGCTGGCGGCCAGCAGCGGCGCGATGGCTTGGCGACCCGAGCCGATCATCAGGTCGGGCCAAGGCGCGCGGATGGGGTCGCCCTCCGGCCCGGCGGCGAAGCGGTTGCCCAGCCGCAGGAAGGGGCTGAGCTGACGCCACGGGCTGCGCAGCCGCACGCGCTTCACGACGGGGGTGAGGCCCAGCGCCTCGGCAAGGCCGATGCACTGGTTTTCCATGCCGGGCTTGCCGTCCGACACGACCCAGCAGGTAAGGGAACCGGAAATGGTGGAATGCATCGTCACACGAATGGTTTGGGGGTGCGTCTGGTTGTCGCGCCTGGATGGGCGTCGGGGCTGGATACATCGATAGAAAGTTTTTCCACCGGTGCCGATACGGGTTTCTTGCTTGGCGTGGATGGCTGCGCCGTGTAATATCCTTTCTTCAAATCACCCCCGGAGCGACCGAGCAAACCATGCGGCGGGTCAAACTCGACCGAATTGACCGGCGGATTTTGCGCGACCTGCAAAATGACGGCCGGATGACCAACGTAGAACTCGCGAGGCGTGCCGGCATCTCTGCCCCTCCGTGTTTGCGGCGTGTCCGCGCCTTGGAAGAGGCGGGCTTCATCCGCGGCTATCACGCCGACATCAACCCCGACGCGCTCGGGTTCGGTGTCACCGTGTTCGCCCAGGTCGGCCTGTCCAGCCAAGCTGAAGTGGACCTAAAGAAATTCGAGGAACTCGTCAACTCCTGGCCCATGGTGCGTGAGTGCAACATGCTGGCCGGCGAGTATGATTTCCTGCTGAAGATCGTGGCGGAGGACTGGGACGACTACCAGCGCTTCCTCACCACGAAGCTGACGGCGGCGCCCAACGTGGCGCACGTCAAGTCGGCCCTGTCGATCCGCACGTCGAAGCACACGCCCGGTGTGCCGATCGACGTCGACTCGCCGGACATCCCCGACTCGTTGGAGGATGACGACGAGGAGGACGAGGGCGAATCCTCGACCCGCGTGGCGCGTCGCTGAGGCGGCGCCGCACCGACGGATAGCCTTTCCCCGGACAGCCTTTCCCCGGACAGCCTTTCCCCGGACAGCCGGCACCGCACCCAGCGTATGGGATGTGGTGCCGGCTGTCCGCGTTTCGGGAACACGCCCTTCGCGCAATTTTGTGACGCCGAGCGTTTCCGAAAATGGATTCCTGCCCGTCTTCGCACGTGCGATGCTTTCCGCGGCGAAGGTGCTAAACTCGTGCGGCACCGATTCCGCCGAGCTTGTCCGTGACCGGGAGACGATGATGGCCTCACCCCGCCGCCGTGCCCTTCCGCCGCGCCGTCTCCTGCCGACGCTGGCGTTCGCCGCCGCGCTGGCTCTGCCGCCCCTGCTCGGCTTCCCGTCGGCGGTGGCGGCCACGCCGGGCGTCCATGCGGAGGAGATCGTCCGCTTCCCCTCGCTCGACGCCGACCTGACCAGTGGCGCCCCGACGCCCCTGACAGGGCGCTTCCTGCGCCCCAGGGCCGACGGCCCCTATCCCACCGCCCCCTATCCCACGGTGGTCCTGCTGCACGGCTGCAGCGGCCTCTACGCCAAGACCGGGCGGGTGGCGTCCCGGCACATCGATTGGGCGTTGACGTTGCGCGAGCAGGGCTACGCGGTGCTGATGGTGGACAGCTTCGGCCCGCGCGGCGTGGTGGAGGTCTGCACGGCCAAGGACCGTCCCGTCCGGGCGACCGAGGAACGCAAGCGCGACGCCTGGGCGGCGCTGGCCTATCTGCGCGCGCGCAGCGACGTGGACAGCGATCGGATCGCCCTGATGGGCTGGTCGCAGGGGGCGGGCACGGTGCTGGCCGCCTATGGGCCAGGCGGGCAGGGGAACGGCTTCCGCGCCGCCATCGCCTTCTATCCCGGTTGCCGGACGCCGCTGAGCGACGCCGACTGGCAGCCGGAGGGCCCGCTGCTGATGCTGCTGGGCGGCAAGGACGAATGGACCCCGGCGGAGCGCTGCCTGGAACTGGCGAGCCGAGAGCCGGTGAAGGAGCGCACCGAGGTGGTGGTTTATCCCGACGCCCATCACGGCTTCGACTCCCCCCATTCGCCGCTGCGCAAGCGCCGCAATCTGGCGACCGCCCCGGCGGGCGAGGCGACGGTCGGCACCGACGAGTCCGCCCGCAAGGACGCCATCGAACGGGTCAGCGCCTTCCTGGCGGAGCGGCTGCGGGGGTAACAGGCCGCTCCAGGGACGAAAACGAAACGCCCCGCACCGGATGTCGGTGCGGGGCGTTTCGGCTCGCGGTCGGTGGCGGGGCCGTGTCTTGCGAACCGGCCCGTGAAGCTTGGACCCGCGCTTACTTGAAGGCGACGGTGACGATCTCGTAGACCTTGGAGCCGCCCGGCGTGGAGACTTCCACGCTGTCGCCGACCGACTTGTTGATCAGCGCGCGGGCCAGCGGCGCCTGGATGGACAGCATGCCGTTCTTGATGTCGCTCTCGTCCTGGCCGACGATCTGGTAGGTGATCTCCTCGTCGGTGTCCTCGTCCGCGAGCGTGACGGTGGCACCGAACTTCACCGAACTGCCGGACAGCTTCGTCGGGTCGATGACCTCGGCGCGGCTGATCTTGTCCTCCAACTCCGCGACGCGGCCCTCGATGAAGCTCTGGCGTTCACGCGCGGCGGTGTATTCGGCGTTCTCCGACAGGTCCCCGTGCTCACGCGCCTCGGCGATCGCCTTGATGACGTTGGGCCGTTCGACAGTCTTGAGGTGCTTCAACTCCTCTTGCAGGCGGTTGTATCCCGCCGCAGTCATTGGAACTTTTTCCATCGTTCAATCCATCACCATGCCGACGCAGCGCCCTGGGAAAGCTACGGCGCGGCGGAGGAGGTCCGCCGCGCCGTAAACCGTCCTAATAGGAACCGCTAAGGTACGACTGCAACGGCGCGACTTCAAGGCTGCCGTTCCGGAGTGCGGCAATCGCTTCCACCGCCGCGCGTGCACCGGCCATGGTGGTGTAGTAAGGCAGGTTGTAGGTCAGCGCCGTGCGCCGTAGGCTGAAGCTGTCGGACAGGGCCTGCGCGCCGTCCGTGGTGTTGATGACCAGATGCACCTCGCCGTTGATCATCGCGTCGACGATGTGCGGCTGGCCCTCCACCACTTTGTTGATCGACTCCGCCGGGACGCCGGCTTGGCGCAGCGCCGCCGCGGTGCCGGTGGTCGCCAGGACGCGGAAGCCCATGGCGTGCAGCTTCTGCCCGATCTGCACCGCCGACGGCTTGTCGCGCTCCTTCACCGAGATGAAGACGGTGCCCTGGACCGGCAGGGTGACGCCGGCACCGAGCTGAGACTTGGCGAAGGCCAGCGCGAAGTTGTGGTCCAGGCCCATCACCTCGCCCGTCGACTTCATCTCCGGGCCGAGCACGATGTCCACGCCGGGGAAGCGGGCGAAGGGGAACACGGCCTCCTTCACGGCGGTGTGCGGCGGGGTCGGGCCGTTCAGCGTGAAGTCGGCCAGCTTCTCGCCGGCCATGACGCGGGCGGCGACCTTGGCGATGGCGGTGCCGGTGGCCTTGGCGACGAAGGGCACCGTGCGGCTGGCGCGCGGGTTGACCTCCAGGATGTAGACCGTGCCGTCCTTGACCGCGAACTGGACGTTCATCAGGCCGACGACGTGCAGGGCACGGGCCAGCGCCTCGCCCTGGCGGCCGATCTCGGCGATGGTCTCGGCGGGCAGCGAGTAGGGCGGCAGGGCGCAGGCCGAGTCGCCGGAATGGATGCCGGCTTCCTCGATGTGCTCCATGATGCCGGCGATGTAGACCTGTCCGGTGGCGTCGGCCACCACGTCCACGTCCACCTCGATGGCGTCCTGCAGGTAGCTGTCGATCAGCACCGGGTTCTTGCCCGACACCTTCACGGCGTTGCCCATGTAGCGCTTGAGCCCCGCCATGTCGTGAACGATCTCCATGGCGCGGCCGCCCAGCACGTAGGACGGGCGGATGACCACCGGGAAGCCGATCCGTGCGGCGACCGTCTCCGCCTCCTCCAGCGACCGGGCGAGGCCGTTGGCCGGCTGGAGCAGGTCGAGCTGGTGCAGCAGCTTCTGGAAGCGCTCGCGGTCCTCGGCGAGGTCGATGGCGTCCGGCGAGGTGCCGAGGATCGGGATGCCGGCCTTCTCCAGCGCGTCGGCCAGCTTCAGCGGGGTCTGGCCGCCGAACTGCACGATGCAGCCGAGCACCGTGCCGTTGCGCTGCTCGACGCGGACCAGCTCGATGACATCCTCGGCGGTCAGCGGCTCGAAATACAGGCGGTCGGCGGTGTCGTAGTCGGTGGACACCGTCTCCGGGTTGCAGTTGACCATGATGGTCTCGATGCCGGCCTCGCGCAGGGCGTAGACGGCGTGGACGCAGCAATAGTCGAACTCGATGCCCTGGCCGATGCGGTTCGGCCCGCCGCCCAGGATGACCACCTTCCGCTTGTCGGTCGGGTCCGATTCGCACTCGGCCGTGCCGGTGCCGTCGGTCTCGTAGGTCGAGTACATGTAGGGCGTGCGCGAGGCGAACTCGGCGGCGCAGGTGTCGATGCGCTTGAAGACCGGCGTGACCCCGGCGGCGCGGCGGGCCTCGGCGACATCGCCCTCGCCCGTGCCGGCCAGCTCGGCCAGACGGGCGTCGGAGAAGCCCATCTGCTTCAGCGACTGCCAGCCGGCCTTGTCGGTGGGCAGGCCGCCGCTGCGGATCGCCTGCTCGCGGTCCACGATGGCCTTGATCTGCTCCAGGAACCACGGATCGTACTTGGAGACCTGCTGCACTTCGGCGACGGTGAAGCCGTGGCGGAAGGCCTGGGCGATGACCAGCAGGCGGTCCGGCGTCGGGCGGGCCAGCGCGCCGCGGATGGCCGAGGCGTCCGGCGTGTCGCTGTCGCCGATGCGCACCTCGTTGAATCCGGTCAGGCCGGTTTCCATGGAGCGCAGCGCCTTCTGCACCGACTCCTGGAAGGTGCGGCCGATCGACATGGCCTCGCCCACCGACTTCATTGAGGTGGTCAGCAGCGGCTCGGTGCCGGCGAACTTCTCGAAGGTGAAGCGCGGCATCTTCGTGACGACGTAATCGATCGTCGGCTCGAAGCTGGCCGGAGTGGTGCCGGTGATGTCGTTGGTCAGCTCGTCCAGCGTGTAGCCGATGGCCAGCTTCGCGGCGATCTTGGCGATCGGGAAGCCGGTGGCCTTCGACGCCAGCGCGGAGGAGCGCGACACGCGCGGGTTCATCTCGATGACGATCAGGCGGCCGTTCGCCGGGTTGACCGCGAACTGGACGTTGGACCCGCCGGTCTCCACCCCGATCTCGCGCAGCACCGCGATCGAGGCGTTGCGCATGATCTGGTATTCCTTGTCCGTCAGCGTCAGCGACGGGGCGACGGTGATCGAATCGCCGGTGTGGACGCCCATCGGGTCGATGTTCTCGATGGCGCAGACGATGATGCAGTTGTCCGCCTTGTCGCGGACGACCTCCATCTCATACTCCTTCCAGCCCAGCACCGACTCCTCGATCAGCACCTCGCCGACCGGGCTGGCGCGCAGGCCGCCGCGCACGATGTCCTCGAACTCGGCGCGGTTGTAGGCGATGCCGCCGCCGGTGCCGGCCAGCGTGAAGCTGGGGCGGATGATCGCGGGCAGCCCGACGAACTCCAGCGCCTCGGTCGCCTCCTGCATGTTGCGCACGAGGCGCGAGCGCGGCGATTCCAGGCCCAGCTTGTCCATGGCGTCGCGGAACAGGATGCGGTCCTCGGCCTTGGCGATGACGTCGCGCTTGGCGCCGATCATCTCCACGCCCAGCCGCTCCAGCGTACCGTCGTCGGACAGGGCCATGGCGGTGTTCAGCGCGGTCTGGCCGCCCATGGTCGGCAGCAGGGCGTCGGGGCGCTCCTTCTCCAGGATCTTCGCCACCACGGCCGGGGTGATCGGCTCGATGTAGGTGGCGTCGGCCAGACCCGGATCGGTCATGATGGTGGCCGGGTTGGAGTTGACCAGGATGACGCGGAAGCCTTCCTCGCGCAGCGCCTTGCACGCCTGGACGCCGGAGTAATCGAACTCGCAAGCCTGGCCGATGACGATCGGCCCCGCGCCGATGATGCAGATGGATTTGATATCAGTGCGCTTGGGCATGGGTCCGCTTCTCGACGTTCGTGCAGCAAAAGCCCCCTCGCGCCATTGGCCCCTTTCGGGGCGCGGGTGTGAGGGGGCACGGATCAATATGTCGTTGCGAGGCCCCTTTATAGGGAACAAGGCGGCGCGGGGGAAGGGGTGGGATGATGCGCGGGCCACATGTCTGAAACATCGCCAGCGGGCGGCGAGGCAAGGCTTGAACCTGCGCCGAAAGGGCGTCATCAATCGGGGTGCGCCGGAAACCCGGCGTTTCCCGATCTTCACCAGCGGGAGAAGCCCGCACACCTGTCCTGACCGCCTCCGGAGTTCGCACCCGACGATGACCCACGCTTTCGCCAAGGACAGCCGCGCCTGCGCCGCCTGCGTTTCGTGGGGGGGCGACCGCGCCCTGTCGGACGACAACACGCTCGTCCATGTCGACCGCTACAGCGCGGAGGGGGAGTGCCGGACGGCGACCAGCCAGGATTACCGGAAGGTCACGCGCTCCTACCACACCTGCCCGACCTGGGCGCCGCTGCCGATGCTGAAGAAGCACGGCGGGCGCCCGGAGCGCCAGCCGGTCTTCGCCAGCCGCCCGGCTCCGGCCCCGAAGCCGGTCCCGGAGGCTGTGGCGGCCGCGCCGGTGCGCGTGGTCACGGCCGCCGCCCCCGCCGTTCCGCCGCCGCCGCCCGCGCCGCCGGTCTGCCGGTCGGAGCCGCTGGATCTCGACCAGATCCCGCAGATCGCCAGCCTGCTCTACGTCCACTGGCGGCGCGTCCTCCGCGGACGCCCGATGCCGGAGGCGCGCGACATCGACACCGCGCAGATCCGCGAATGCGTGCCGCGCCTGTGCCTGATGGAACCGCTGCGCGGCGGCGGGGATTTCCTCTACCGAGCCTGCGGGCGGGCGGTGCAGCGGCGGATCGGGCAGCGCGCGGTGCCGCGCCCGGTCAGCGACTGCCACCCCGCCGAGGCGGCGGCGCGCTTCAACGCCGACCTGCGCGCCTGCCTGGAGACGGGGGAACCGCGCGGCCTTCTGGTGCGCGACGACCCGATGCTGCCGGGCGCGCGCTTCGTCGAACTGCTGCTGCCGCTGGCCGACGAGGACGGCCGCCCGGCCCGCGTGCTGGCCTTCCGGCACGTGCCGGGGGGCTGACGGAGGCGGCGGTGCCCTGGAGCGCGCAACCCCCGCCGGAGCCCCCGCCGGAGCCTCCGATGCCGGCGCCCGGCGGTGCCAGACCGGCCGGCGGCGCCGACATGGTGGGGGTCTGGCCGTCCGCCGTCTGGATCGTCGTCGGCACGCTCTTCTATCTGGAACACCCGCAAAGCTTCGCCGGCTGGAAGGGCGCGCTCTATTATGTGGTCGGCACCGCCGCCGTGGCTCTGGTGATCGGGCTGGTCAGCCTGAACCTGCGCCGCGCCGTCGCCGGCATGCTGGCCGAGGTGTTCCCCCGCCGCGACCGCTTCACCGACCTCGTGACCCTGATGCTGCGGCTGATGTTGGCCACCGCGGAAGGCATGCTGGTGTCGCTTCTCGCCCGCTGGACTCTGGGCGCGCTGGGATAGGGCAATCCATCGCCAACCGATCGGCGCTACACTGTGTCGCCTGGAACCGGGCGTCCCGGGGGAGGGGCCATGCTGAATCTGTCCGCCTATTGGTCGCACGCCGAACTGATCGCCAACGGCGTCATCCTCCTTCATTTGGCCGGGGCGCTGGTGCTCGGCATCCTGATGGGCTACGAGCGCTCCTATCACGGGCGGGCGGCGGGGATGCGGACCTACGCGCTGGTCTGTCTCGCCGCGACGGCGCTGACCGTGGTCAACGCCTATCCGGGCCTGTGGTACGGCGGCATCGGCAGCGGCACGGGCGGCGATCCGACGCGGGTCGTCCAGGGCATCGTGACCGGCATCGGCTTCCTGGGCGCCGGGGTCATCATGCGGGAGGGCTTCTCGATCCGCGGCCTGTCCACCGCGGCGTCGATCTGGACGGCGGCGGCGATCGGGGTGACCATCGGGCTGGGCTTTTACGCCGCGGCCATCGGCACCGCCTTGCTGGTCATCCTGGTGATGAGCGCCTTCCGCCGGCTGGAGGCGGTGCTGCCCCACCACACGGTGGTCCAGGTGATGCTGGTGTTCGAACGCGCGCACGCTCCCCCGGCGGAAACGATCCGCGCCAAGGCGCTGGAGCACGGCTACGAGATCGTGTCCTGGGCCTTTCACCTGCGCAACGGCAGCGGCCACCTGGAGTATCAGCTCACGCTCCAGGCCAACGGCACGCCGGACCCGATGGAGCTGATCGACAAGCTGGCCCACACCAGCCGGGTGGTGGAGTTCCGCCTGTCGCCGTCGCGCATGTGAGGGGCCGGAGTGACGGTCCGGCGGGCCTACTTGTCCAACATGAAATAGGCGAAGTCGATGCTGGGCGCGGCCAGCCCGAACTGCGTCAGCAGGGTATGCGCCTGCCCGCGGTGGTGGGTCTGGTGGTTGAAGACATGGGCCAGCACCGCGGAAAAGGGCATGGTGAAGGGCTGCCCGGCCAGCGAGCGATAGTGGAGGTCGGAGGCGAAGCGGGCCTCCTCCTGCTCCGCCACGACGCGGATGATGCGCTCGTCCTCCGCCTCGCGGGCGGCGCGCAGATCGTCGAAGCCGTCATAAAGGATTTCGTCCAGGGCGGAGGGCGTCGGCCCGTCCCCCTCGATGCGGCGCAGCCACACCCGGTCGGCCACCAGGATGTGGTTCAGCGTTCCCCGCACCGAGCGGAAGAAGGCGCTGCGGTCCTCGCGGTACTGCGCGTCCGACAGCTCGGCCGCCACCGCGTAGAGACGGCGGTTGGCCCAGCGGTTGTAGCGCGCGAACCGTTCAAAATGCGCCTTCATCGCCTCATCTCCTGCGTTCAGACCCCGGCGCGCTTGGCCGACAGGCCGGCGGGGGACAGCAGCACCTCGCGTTTGCCCTGGTGGTTGGCCTGGCCGACCACGCGTTCCGTCTCCATCCGCTCGACCAGACGGGCGGCGCGGTTGTAGCCGATCTGGAGCTGGCGCTGGATGAAGCTGACCGACACCTTGCCCTCGCGCACCACGAGGTTGACGGCCTGCATATAGAGATCGTCGCCGGAGTTGGTGCCGCCGCCCTCATCGTCCTCGTCGGCGACCGCATCCTCCTCTTCCTCGGTGATGGCGGTGACGTAGTTGGGGGCCCCCTGCGACTTGATGCACTGCACGATCTCCTCGACCTCCGAATCGGAGACGAAGGGGCCGTGGACACGGGTGATGCGGCCGCCGCCGGCCATGTAGAGCATGTCGCCCTGGCCGAGAAGCTGCTCCGCCCCGGCCTCGCCCAGGATGGTGCGGCTGTCGATCTTGGAGGTGACCTGGAAGCTGATGCGGGTCGGGAAGTTGGCCTTGATGGTGCCGGTGATGACGTCCACCGACGGGCGCTGCGTCGCCATGATCAGGTGGATGCCGGCGGCGCGGGCCATCTGGGCGAGACGCTGGATCGCCGCCTCGATCTCCTTGCCGGCCACCAGCATCAGGTCGGCCATCTCGTCGACGATCACGACGATGTAGGGGAGCGGCGTCGGCTCCTGCGGGGTCAGGTCGAAGACGGCCTCGGCCTCGCCGGGGACGGTGCGGCGGGGCATCGGCTCGCCGTTGGCGATCATCTCGGCGATGCGGGCGTTGTAGCCCTCGATGTTGCGCACGCCGAGTTTGGACATCGCCTCGTAGCGGCTCTCCATCTCGCGCACGGCCCAGCGGAGCGCGATCACCGCCTTCTTCGGGTCGGTCACCACCGGGGTCAGCAGATGCGGGATGCCGTCATAGACCGACAGCTCCAGCATCTTCGGGTCCACCATGATGAAGCGGCAGCGGTCGGGCGGCAGCCGGTAGAGCAGCGACAGGATCATCGTGTTGATGGCGACCGACTTGCCCGAGCCGGTGGTGCCGGCGACCAGCAGGTGCGGCATGCGGGCGAGGTCGGCGACCACCGGCTCCCCGCTGATGTCCTTGCCGAGCGCGATGGCGAGATGGGCCTGGGACTCGGCGAAGGCCGCATGGTCGAACATCTCGCGCAGATAGACCATCTCGCGCACCGGGTTCGGCAGCTCCACGCCGATCACGCTGCGGCCCGGCACGATGGCGATGCGGGCGGTGACCACACTCATGGAGCGGGCGATGTCATCGGTCAGGTTGATGACCGTGGCCGACTTGGTGCCAGGCGCCGGTTCGAACTCGTAGAGTGTCACGACGGGGCCGGGGCGCACGTCCATGATCTCGCCGCGGACGCGGAAGTTCCGCAGCACCGTCTCCAGCATCCGCGCGTTGCGGGCCAGGACGGTCTCGTCATGCTGCTGCGGCGGGCGCGGCGGCGGATTCTGGAGAAGCGCGGTGCCGGGCAGGGCGTAGTGATCGCCCTCGCCGATGGGCAGCGCATCCTCGTCGGATTCGTCGCCGTCGTTGCCGTCATCGTCGCCACCATCGTCGAAGGCGTCGGTGTCGTCGATGTCCTCCGCGTCGTCCTCATAGGCCAAGGTGTCGTCCTCGGCTTCTTCCGACTCGGCTTCCTCGGACAGGTCCTCGGGCAGATCCTCGGCGTCGGGAATGAGGACGTCTTCCTCGTCCGCAGGCGCGTCCACGGCCGCATCCGACGCCGGGGCCGGGGCCGGGACGGCGGTTTCCGCGGGGCGCGCCTCATAGGCCCATTCGACGCCGGACAGGAAGGCGAAGCCGGCGACCACCGCCAGCGCCTCGTCGCCGAGGTTGGTCGAATAGACTGTTCCGGCGCGCGGGGTTCCGGGGAGCACCTCCACGTCCCACAGCAGCCGCCCGTCCGGGCGCGCGTTGGGGATCAGGTTGAAGGGGCGGCCGTTCAGCGCGCACCACAGATTGAACTCGTCGGCGGTGACGACTCCCGACTGGGTCACGGGCGCGGTCAGGTGGGGCGTGCGCGGCGTCATGCCGGGGCTCCCGGTTTCTGTTCGGTGGAGAAGGACTCGCCGTCTTCGGCGTCGTCGCCGGGGGCGGCGTCGTCGTCGGGGGTGTCGTGGTCGGTCGCGATCTCGGCTTCGGTGTCCGCGGTCCCGTCCGTGTCGCCGCCAAGATCGAGGCTCTCATTCACGCTCTCGTCGGGGCCGTCATCGGCAAACACCTCCGGTGCATCGTCCTCCAGAACGTCAGGCTCGTCGGCCTCCACCTCCGCCTCATCCTCCGCCGCGTCGGGGGTGAGCGCGGAGCAGGGCGGTTCGTCCGGCGGCAACTCGTAGGCGGCGACCAGGATCTTGTCGATGGTCTCGCCATCGCTGGACATCGGCAGAGCCAACCGCTCCCAGGTCCGCATGACGCCGCTGAAGTCGGCCCTGTAGACGCGGGCGACCGGAAGCCGCTCGCGCAGAAGCGAAGCGTATTCGGGGCGCAGGATGGCCCGCTGCTCCTCCGGCAGATCGTCCAGCGTGGCGCCCAGCCGCGAATGCCCGAAGGCCGCAGCGAGCGACTGACCGTAATAGGAATACACGAAGTCGTCGTCGCCGATGACCTCGAAAATCACAATATTATCCTTCCACGGCCGCAAGTCGGCCGGGGCGACGGTGCTGGACACCGGCGGCTTCCCACCGATGCATTTGGTGAGCCAGAAGTCAAGCAGGCCGCTCAGGTGCGGCGTCGCCAGCTCGGTTCTTTCCTTGATCATGGATTGGGCGCGGAATGTCTCGGGCGGCGCCCCGCGGGGCTACCCCCTGGAGCTTTCATGGACCGCCGGAACCATACCCGGAAGGGACGGGCAGGCGCAACCGCAAGGGCGACGTTGCCCAAGGACCGGACGAGGATTCCCGAGTGGGTGTGTCCGTGGGTCCCGATCCGTCCTGAGTGTGGGGGCCGAGCGACAAAGTGTTCCAGTAAAGAGCATTTTTGAAGCCAATTGATGATTTATACACGAAACACTTGTTTAGACGTCATACGTTTATATGCAAAAACAATAGTAATAGATGATCGTAAATGATAACAATAAATCATGCGGTTGTACTCTTTAGAAAAATGATTCTCAGCGGTTGATTGCTTATTGTCTTGGTGCTATAAAATTCATGTCGCGATTTTTTTGCTGAAATCGGACCACAAAACAAAGGAGGAAGCAGTGTCATCTTTTCTCGATCTGCAAAATGGCTTCTATAACGGTTTGTGCCAAGGCCTCGGCCTGTCGCAAGACACGTTCCAAATTCTTCAGCCATCGCCGCCGCTTGTGGCCAACAACAACACGCTGTTGTGGGATTACTTCAACAACATCCCACCGCTGTCTCTTACGCAAAATTATATCGCGAGTGGCGGCAACCAATTTTTCTCCAACTACAAGGGCATCATCGGTTCGCTGATCGCGCCGACGAACACCTTCGAGCCGGACATCGGGCCGGACAACTACAAGGCCTGGAAGAGCTACATCGCCGGCATCTCTCCCCCGCCGGCGGCCAACCAGCTGCCCAGCATCTTCTTCCAATGGGGTATGATCAACGCGCCGTCGGTGGCGAATGTCGGCGCGCAGGATCTGTCGGCGATGCTGCTCAACCCCGTCAGCGCCGCCAGCCTGGCGCTGATGCCCTACGTCAGCCTGCCCTTCCAGACACCGCCGGCTCCGCCGCCGGATTGGAACGCCGGCTATTCGGTGCTTGTCCAGCAGCTGTCGCAGGCTCCGTCCCGCTCGTTCACCTTCTCCAGCTCGACCATGAACAGCAATGTTTCGAGCAGCTGGTCGAAGGGCGGCAACTCGGGTTTCTTCGGACTGTGGGGCGGCAGCAGCTCGTCGTCTTCCCAAAGCACGAAATTCGCCGCCAGCAACGTGCAGATCACCAAAGCGACCTTCCGGCACATCCTGACCTTCGCCGCGACTCCGGGCAATTGGTACAACTCTTCGGCGATGGGGCTCGCCTATTCCAGTTCCGATTCGCCGCCGTGGAAGCAGGGCGCGCTTCCCAGCTGGAAGACGGTGTTCGATCCGACCACGGGCACGACCACCCGATTCATGGTCAACCTGATCGTGGCCGATACGATGTACATCGAGGTCACGTCGGACGCCAAGTTCGATTCCAACGATCAGAGCACCATCAACAGCAACAAGTCGTCCGGCTTGTGGCCGTTCTACACCAGCGGCTCGGGCAGCGGCTCCTCGACGTCGGTGTCCTTCAACAACAACGGCAACATGACCGTCACCATCACGAGCGAACCCGGGGTTCCGATCGTCCTGGGCGGCAACGTCCTGCCGGTCCAAACCTATCTGGGCCATTCGACCGGCGCCCTGAAGGCCGTGTCGGACAAGACGCTGGCCCTGGCCTGAGGGCACGGCGAGTGGGGACCGGCCGTGCTGCGGCCGGTTCCTTTCGCTTCATGACGCTCCGGACGGAACTTGGGAGAACGCGATGTTACGCCAACACGAAGCCGCGGTGGACACGCCGGCCGGCATGGAAGGGCTTCAGAACCGCTGGTACAATTCCGTCGTCCAATCGCTCAATCTCACGTCCGCCACCTTCCAACTGCTTCAGCCATCCTTCGTCGTTCCTCTGACGGATCTGGGGCTGTGGCGTTATGGCCAGGAAATTCCGCCGCGTTCCCTTACGGCAAACGCCTACGATATGAGCCTGGAATATGTTTTTGACATCTATGCATCCGTCATCAGTCAGCTGAGCTTTCCCGAATCCTGCTTCAAGGAGGACATCGGCGACGACGTTTATGAGGAGTGGACCGCTTATCTTGCGACGCTCAGCCCTCAGCCGCCCGCGCAGCAATTGCCGTCGCTGTTCCTGGTCTGGGCGATGCTCAACGCGCCGACGGTTGCCAATGTGGGGGAGCAGGATCTTGCGGAGATGGTCCTGATCGGCTCGGCTCAAGCCGCGCTGGCTCCGTATGTCGGCCCGAACGGACAGCCTGCGGATTTTGGCGGAAGCTATGCGCAACTGGTCCAAAGCCTTGCTCATGGCATCGCCAAATCCTTCCGCTTCGACAGCAAGACGGCCAGCGGCGATGTTTCCGGGACATGGACCGGCGGTGTCGACACCATCGGCAACGGGCTTTGGAGCGGTGCCGCTCCAGGCAACCGCCAAAGCCTGCTTTTCTCGCAAAGTCATGTGCAGGCATCGGTCAAGGTGTCGGGACTGATCACATGGCCGCTCACGCCGGGCGCCTGGTACAATTCCTCGACGTTTGCGACGGCCTACGCCGACCCCCGCACGCCGCCATGGCCCGATCCGGCCCAATCCGCCTGGGACGAGGTCTTCGGTGCGGACGGAAGCCTGCCGCGCGTCATGGCATCGCTGGGGGTGGCGAAGGGCGTCGACATCACGGTCACTTCGGACGCGGACTATTCGCCGCTTGACCAAGGCATCATCGAAACCTTCGCCCCGCTCGGCCTGTGGCCTTTCTATCTGCCGAGCGGCATGGCGCAGACCTCGGTCAGCTTCGGGCCGTCCTCGGGCATGACCATCCGGACCGTCTCGACGCCGGGCGTCCCGGTCGTTCTGGGCGGCAACGTCCAGCCCATCCGCGCCTTCCTGGGGGCCGGGAGGTAGACGCCCGACCGGAGGGCGCCTCGCTGCGACGCGATCCGCCCCCTCTCACCCCGCGCAGGTCACCCCGGTGCCGCCCAGCCCGCAATAGCCCGCGGGATTCTTGGACAGATACTGCTGGTGATAGTCCTCGGCGTAGTAGAAGGGCGGAGCCTCGCGAAGCTCCGTCGTCACCGGGCCGAAACCGGCCTGTTCCAGACGGGCCTGATAGGATTCGCGGCTGGCCTCGGCGGCGGCGCGCTGGGCGTCCGTGTGGGTGTAGATGGCCGAACGGTACTGGGTGCCGACGTCGTTGCCCTGGCGCATGCCCTGGGTCGGGTCGTGCGCCTCCCAGAAGACGCGCAGCAACTCCTCGAACCCGACCTTGGCCGGGTCGTAGACGACGCGCACCGCCTCGGTGTGGCCGGTGCGGCCGGAGCAGACCTCCTCGTAGGTCGGGTTGGGCGTGTGGCCGCCCTGATAGCCGACCATGGTCGTCCAGACGCCCGGCACCTTCCAGAACTTGCGCTCCGCCCCCCAGAAGCAGCCGAGCCCGAAGTCGACGACCTCCAGCCCCTCCGGATAGGGCGGGGTCAGCGGGTTGCCGTTGACGTGGTGGCGCGGCGGCACGGGAACCGGCGTGTCGCGTCCGGGCAACGCCTCCTCCGCGCTGGGCAGCGCCAGGGGCTTGCGCATGAACATTCCGAGCATCTCGGCCTCTCCGATGGCGTAGGGTTTGGGGATGGGGATTTGGGGATTATGTCGGGTCGCACCGCCCTGGAGGCAAGTCGGCGCCTTTGCGCGGGAGCCTTCCGCGGCCCCGCCTGTTTACCCTTTGGAATGTTCAGTCCAAGGTGGAACCGCGGGGAGAGAACCATGACGATCGACGACGCCACCCTCCAGCGCCTGATCGACAAGGGGCGCCAGCACGGCAACCGGCTCGGCATCGAGCAGCTCGGCCAGGACGTGCCGGTGGAGACGATGACCCCGGAAGAGGTCGCCGTGGTGGTGGAGCGGCTGGAGGCCGCGGGCATCGACGTGGAACTGACCGACGAGCGGCTGAAGCGCCCGCGCGGCGGCGGCGGCGACTACCAGCGCGGGGCCGGGGTGGTCACCATCGCCAGCCCGGCGGCTCCCGCCGTCTCCGCACCCGGCGCCCGCCCGTCTGAACATGGTTGGGCCGACGATGGGCTGGGCCATGCCCACGGCGCGCATCACGGCTCCCGCCGGGCGCCGACCTGGGACCGCGGCGGGGTGGACATGCTGCCCGTCGTCTCGGTCATCGTGGTGGCGCTGGTGCTGATCATCGCCCTGGGCGGCTGAGGTCCGGCTCTCAGCCCGGCTTCGCCAGCGCGTGGATGAGGATGGCCGCGGTCGCCGCGACATTCAGCGACTGGATGCGGCCGGTGCCGGGCAGGGTCAGGACGTCCTCACAGGCGGCGAGGGTGGCGGGCGGAAGCCCGTCCTCCTCGTTGCCCAGCACGACGGCGGCGGGCCGATCCCCCATGGCGAGGACCGCCGGGTCGCTCACCACCGCCCGGCCGCGGCCCAGCGCCGTTCCGGCCACCCGATAGGAGTCGCGCAGCCGCTTCAGAACCGCCGGCAGGTTGGCCGCCCGGTACAGCTCCACCCATTCGAAGCCGCCCTCGGCGACGCGGTAGGCGGACTCCGACGGCAGGGCCTGTCCGGGATGGTCCGACACCACGACGCGCCGCAGGCCGAAGAAGGCGGCGGTGCGCAGGATGGCGCCCAGATTATGCGGGTTGCCAACCCCGTCCAGGATCAGCAGCGGCCGGCCGTCCACCGCCCAGCGCTTCGCCGCCTCGATGTCGAAGGCAGGGACCGGGCGCGGCGCGATCAGCGCGACGACGCCGCCGTGCAAAACCGTCCCGGCGACCTTGGCCAGCTCGTCGGCCTCCACCATGCGGTAAGGCTTGCGCGCCGCGGCCATCGCCTTGCAGAAGTCGCCGGTCTTCGCCTTCAGCCGCTCCTCGAAGAACAGCCGCTCCACGCGCGCCGCGTCATGGGCGAACAGGGCGGAGACGGCGGACAGGCCGGCGACGCGGAACAGCTTTCCCGGCTCCTCCCGCGGTTCCTCCCGGCGGACGTCCTGGCCGGCGCGGGCCGGACCCGGACGGGAGGAGCGGGCAGGGGACGGGCGGGCAGGAGAAGGGACGGGCGGACGGCCGCGCGGGGTCGTCGGCTTCGGCATGATGGACTCGGGGGCTTGCGGGAACGGGCCGGCATTCTGGACCAACCCGTCCCCGAACTCAAAGCCCTCAGTGGTTTCCGTTTTTGCTCCGCGCGTAGCCGGCATAGGCCGCCGCCGCAGCGGCCGCGACCCCAGCGACGAGCAGCGGCGACACCCAGCCGGGCGGCGGGGTGCGGAAGCCGCCGGTGACGCCGCGGCCGCGCTCCACCGGGCGGAACAGGTTGCCGTCGCTCGCCGCGGCGGGCGGGGTCCGGCTGAAATGGCGGTGGGCGCCGTGTCCGGCGATCTTCTCCATCAGGCGCGGCGCCACCGCGTGCCCCAGCCGGGTTAGCGGCGTCATCGCCCCGACCATCGCCTGGGCGCGCGGGCGCAGGGCCACGGCGAGCACGGTGTCCGCCACGTCCTGCGGGTCGTCGTAGAAGGGGCTTTCCGCGTCCAGCTGATGGCCGGTGTAGTTGGCGCCGTGGGACATGCCCGGCGTGTCGGTGAAGAAGGGATAGACGCCGCAGACATGAACGCCCGGCGCGTCGACCAGCTCCGCCCGCAGGCTTTCCAGAAGCCCTTCCAGACCGAACTTGCTGGCCGCGTAGGCGGCGGCGTAGGGGGCGGGCGCCCAGGCCCCGACCGATACCGTGTTGATGAGCACCCCATGGCCCTGCCGGCGGAACAGCGGCAGCACGGCGTGGGCGGCGTAGAGCGGGCCGAACAGGTTGGTCTCGACGACGCGGCGGTGCGCCTCCAGCGGGGTGTCCTCGAACCGCCCGACGGCGCCGACCCCGGCGTTGCTCACCCAGACGTCGATGCCGCCGAACCGTTGCACCGCCCGGTTGGCCAGCCGGCGGACGGCTTCCGCGTCGGTGACGTCGGTGGGCACCACCTCGGCCTCGCCGCCCAGTTCCCGGCATTCCTCGGCCACCTCGCCGAGCAGGGCCTCCCGCCGGGCGGCCAGCACCAGCCGGGCGCCCTCCCGTGCGAAGGTCAAGGCGGTGGCCCGCCCGATTCCGCTCGACGCGCCGGTGATGACCACCACGGCCCCGCGCACGCTGTCCATCCGTCCTCTCCCATTGACGCCTTGATGCGGCATCAACAGGAAAGAACGGCCCGGCGTCGCGGTCCCGTGGTTGGGTTGCCGTGGATCAGATCAGCTTGATCGCCAGGAAGCCGCCGATCAGCGCGACGGCGAAGGCGGTGGTGACCAGCGTCAGCCGCTTCTCGATGAAGGCGCGCACCGGTTCCCCGAACCAGTAGAGCAGGGCGGCGACCAGATAGAAGCGGATGGCCCGCGACAGGATCGAAGCGCCGATGAACACCCAGATGTTCAGCTTCGCCACACCCGCGGTGATGGTCAGCAGCTTGTAGGGGATGGGCGTCATGCCCTTGATGATGAGAATCTCCGCGCCGTATTCGACGAAGGTATGGCGCAGCGTCTCGAACTGGGCTTCCAGGTGATAGAAGTCGATGACCGCCTTGCCGATGGCCTCGTACAGGAAGAAGCCGATCATGTAGCCGGCAATGCCGCCCACCACCGAGGCCAGCGTGCAGATCGTCGCGATCCGCCATGCGGCCTGCCGGTTGGCGAGCACCATCGGCACCATCAGGATGTCCGGCGGGATCGGGAAGAAGGAGCTTTCCGCGAAGGAAACCCCCGCCAGCCAAGTGGTGGCGTTCTTCGAGGCCGCCTTGGCCATCGTCCAGTCGTAAAGGCGCTTCAGCATGCCGGTCGCAGCCCGTGTTGTGCCGGTGAGGGAGCCCCTGTTTTAACGGGGGACCGGGCCAGCGGCTACGACCAATTCGGGGCGGCCCCGGAAAGGCTACGCCATCGGCCTAACGGGATGTGGGCTTGTTTCCGGACTCGGCGGTGTCCGGTTCCGCCTTCTCAGGATCGGCGCGCGCCACCGGATCGCAGTCGCCGTCGCGGGAACCGCCCGGATGACCGCCGGGCATGCCGCGGTAGCGCGTATCCGGGTTGGACCCGCCGCCGCCGCTCTGCTCGTCGCAGAGAGGCTCGATGTCGGTCTTATGAATGTCCTTGGGCTCGGCACCTTTTTGTCCTGCGGTGTCGTCGGTCATGGCCGTTCTCCGGCTGCGGGAATGGAAACCGGGCAACAGATGGGCGTCGCCGCGGTTCCCGTCCCGCTGACGCTCACTTGGTCGCGGATTCCAGATAGGCGATCAGGTCGGCGCGGTCCTCCGGCTTCGCCACCCCGGCGAAGGCCATGCGGCTGTCGGCGATGACCGCCTTCGGGTTGGCGAGATAGGGGTCGAGCGTCGCTGCGTCCCATTGGAAGCCGGATGCCTTCAGCCCCTCGGAGTAGTTGGCGAAGCTCTCCACCGCGCCGGCCTTCCGCCCGAACAGCCCGTGCAGCGTCGGGCCGACGCGGTTCTTGCCCGCCTCCACCGTGTGGCAGGCCTTGCACTGGCGGAACAGCTTCTCGCCGTTCGCCGGGTCGCCGTCGGCCAAGGCCGGGAGCGGCGCTGCGGCGAGAAGGATCAGGGCGGCCAGAGTTGTGCGGGCGGCGGTTCGGGCGGCGGTGCGCATGGGTCGGGAGCCTCCTTCGTTTCGCCGCGGCGGAAGGTCGCGGCGTCGAGGGAGACTTTACGGATCGCTGGAGTCCGGACCATTGGACTTTGGATCAGCGGAGTCCGCGCCCTTTTCAAGCACCGCCTCCGGCTTCAGCGCCTCGTCCAGCCAGGCGAGGTGGGGTGCCGCGGCGCGGCGGGCCTCCTCCTCCATGCGGCGGTAGCGGGCGATCACCTCCTGGCCGAAGGCGGTCAGGCCGGTCCCGCCGCCCTCCCGTCCGCCGACGTTGGTGCGCACCACCGGCTCGCGGAAGGCGGAGTTCATGGTTTCCACAAGGAACCACGCGCGGCGGAAGGACATGCCGAGCGCCCGCGCCGCCGCGGAGATGGAGCCGGTGCGGTCGATCTCCTCCAAGAGGGACACCTTGCCGGGGCCGATGGCGCCGGAGGGGTGGAGGAAGCGCAGCCGGATGTCGGTCGTCATGTCCTGGGATCTCGCCGGAAAACGGGATGGTCTCCGCCCAAGGTATCATCTGCCGTCCAAGGGTCAGTCCCGAATCTGGGGGCCTGCGCGTCTGCAACCCCGCGGCGGAGCCGCTTCTGCAACCAAAGTCGAATTTACCGGCCTTCCCCGAAACCGCGATAACGGCGGGGCGCTGTGACGGATACCGATCATCGGACGAACGGACACAGGGCGCACAACCCGCCAAACGTCATTCCACGACATTCAGTTCGGGCAATCCGCTTCGGGAGGAAACCGCCGTGATCCATCAGGCCCTGGAAACGCTCAGCAAGCAGGTCGCCATCCGGCCGCGCTACGACAACTTCATCGGCGGCCAGTGGGTGGCGCCGACGAAGGGCCAGTATTTCACCAACCTGACCCCGATCACCGGCAAGCCGCTGTGCGAGGTCGCCCGCTCCACCGCGGAAGACATCGAGAAGGCGCTGGACGCCGCCCACAAGGCCAAAGACGCCTGGGGCCGCACCTCGCCGGCGGAGCGCGCGCGCATCCTGAACAAGATCGCCGACCGCATGGAGGAGCGTCTGGACGTCCTGGCGCTGGCCGAGACGCTGGACAACGGCAAGCCGATCCGCGAGACGACCCACGCCGACCTGCCGCTCGCCATCGACCATTTCCGCTACTTCGCCGGCTGCGTCCGCGCCCAGGAAGGCACCATCGCGGAGATCGACCACACCACCTACGCCTATCACTTCCATGAGCCGCTGGGCGTCGTCGGCCAGATCATCCCGTGGAACTTCCCGCTGCTGATGGCCGTGTGGAAGCTCGCCCCGGCCCTGGCCGCCGGCAACTGCGTCGTGCTGAAGCCCGCCGAGCAGACTCCGATGGCCATCATGGTCATGATGGAGATCATCGGCGACCTGCTGCCCGACGGCGTCCTCAACGTCGTCAACGGCTTCGGCATCGAGGCCGGCAAGCCGCTGGCCCAGAGCCCGCGCATCGCCAAGATCGCCTTCACCGGCGAGACGACCACCGGCCGCCTGATCATGCAGTACGCGGCGGAGAACATCATCCCGGTCACGCTGGAGCTGGGCGGCAAGTCGCCGAACATCTTCTTCAACGACGTGATGGCCGACGACGACGAGTTCCTGGACAAGGCGCTGGAAGGCTTCGCCATGTTCGCGTTGAACCAGGGCGAGGTCTGCACCTGCCCGTCGCGCGTCCTGGTGCAGGAGAAGATCTACGACAAGTTCATGGAGCGGGCGGTCGCCCGCGTCGGCGCGGTCAAGCAGGGCAGCCCGCTCGACCCCGCGACGATGATCGGCGCCCAGGCGTCCATCGACCAGCTCGAGAAGATCCTCTCCTACATCGACATCGGCAAGGCCGAGGGCGCCAAGGTGCTGATCGGCGGTGAGCGCGCCCATCTGGGCGGCGAGCTGGAGAGCGGCTACTACGTCCAGCCGACGGTCTTCGAAGGCCACAACAAGATGCGCATCTTCCAGGAGGAGATCTTCGGGCCGGTGGTGTCCGTGACCACCTTCAAGACCGAGGAAGAGGCCCTCGCCATCGCCAACGACACGCTCTACGGCCTGGGCGCCGGCGTGTGGAGCCGCGACGGCAACCGCGCCTTCCGCATGGGCCGGGCCATCCAGGCCGGCCGCGTGTGGACCAACTGCTACCACCTCTACCCGGCCCACGCGGCCTTCGGCGGCTACAAGCAGTCGGGCATCGGCCGTGAGACGCACAAGATGATGCTCGACCACTACCAGCAGACCAAGAACCTGCTGGTCAGCTACAGCCCGAAGGCCCTGGGCTTCTTCTAACCGTCCTGTCTCCTCCCTGATGACCTTGGGCCGGCGGCCATTCGGCTTCCGGCCCTTTTTCTCTCTTACGGCAGGATTCATTTCCGGCCGGCTTTCTTCTGGGAGCGTCCGCCCATGGTCGAACGAGTCGTCGCCACACCGGCGGCCCTGGCGCTGATCGAAAAGCTGCGCGGGCTTTACGGGCCGCTGTTCTTCCACCAGTCCGGCGGCTGCTGCGACGGCAGCGCGCCGATGTGCTTCATGGACGGGGAGTTCCGCCCCGGCGGGCAGGACGTCCGGCTGGGGGAGATCGGCGGCTGTCCCTTCTACATGGGGGCGGCGCAGTTCGAATACTGGTCGCACACCCAGCTCATCATCGACGTGGTGCCGGGCCGCGGCGCCAGCTTCTCGCTGGAGGCGCCGGAGGGCGTGCGCTTCCTCACCCGTTCCCGCCTGTTCTCCGATGGCGAGGTGGAGGCGCTGCGTTCCGATCCGCGCGATATGACGGAAAAAGCATAGCGCTGTTCCGTGGAATGCGGTATTCAGGATTCGACTTTGGGGCTTTCCCAGTCGGCACGGCCACCGGGCGGTCTGATCCGTGTTCAGACCGGCTCCCCCGCGTGGCGGTGCATATGGAACCGAACTCAGGCGCTTTCCGCGACGGCGGAAGGCGCCTTTTTCGGTGCGTGGGAAAAAGTCCCATGCCGGACCTTAGACGATGGTCGCATGCCCGCACCCCAGCGCCGGCTTTGCCCGGCGGGCGGCGCTGAAGTAACCTATAGGTCATCCGCCCACGGTCCCCGACCCGCGTTCCGCGCATCGGGGGGCGGCTTGGGGTGATGGATGCCATGCCGTTGCTTTTCGGGACCCGCATTGTGACCAGCCATCCGGCCTCGGACGCTCTCCACTCCGATGCTCCGCCCAGTTCTCCCGCGCCCAGCCCGTCCCTGCCGCGGGCCGTCTCGATGGCGGAGGACGCCCGCGCCGCTGCGCGTGACCTGTTCGAGGGGCTGTGCGGACGGAACCCCGCCGCCGCGGCGGAGTTGGAGATGGTGCTGGTCTTCTGCTCCGCCCATTACGACCGGGTGGAACTGGCGGCGGCGCTGGCCGAGCTGTTCGGGCCGGTGCCGGTGGTCGGCTGCACCACGGCGGGGGAGATCACGCCTTTCGGCTACGCCGCCGGGTCGCTGGTCGGGATCGGCTTTCCGCGCGCCGACTTCACCATCGCCACCCAGCGCATCGACGACCTCGACCGCTTCTCCATCGCCGAGGCGCCGCGCGTCCTGCGCAGCCTGATGGAGCAGCGCGACGTCGCGCTGGCCGCCCGCGCCGACGCCTTCCCCGACCATGGCAGCTTCGCCTTCCTGATGATCGACGGCATGTCGCGGGCGGAGGAGATGGTGGTCAGCGCGCTGCACAGCGTGCTGATGGACATTCCGCTGTTCGGCGGCTCCGCCGGGGACGAGCTGCGCTTCGAGCGCACCTTCGTCCTGCACGAGGGGCGGTTCCACACCAACGCCGCCGTGCTGATGCTGGTCACCACGGCGCGCCGCTTCGTGGTCTTCCGGACCGAGCATTTCGTGGCGTCCGACGCCAAGATGGTGGTGACCGGCGCCGACCCGCAGCGCCGCATCGTCACCGAGATCAACGCCGAGCCGGCGGGCCGCGAGTACGCCCGCATGGTCGGGCTGGAGGGGGAACCGCTGACCCCCCTGATCTTCGCCGCCTATCCGGTCGTCGTGCGGGTGGGGGGCGAGTACCATGTCCGCTCCATCCAGAAGGTCAACGACGACGAGAGCCTGACCTTCTACTGCGCCATCGACGAGGGGATCGTGCTGACCGTCGCCCGCGGCGTCGACCCGGTGGAGAATCTGGAGGAGATGATGCGCAAGCTGGCCGCGGAGATCGGCGGGCCGCCGGACCTCGTGCTCGGCTGCGACTGCATCCTGCGCCGGCTGGAGCTGGAGCAGCGGCAGCTCAAGCACGTCATGTCGGCGGCGCTGGCGCGGCACAACGTTGTCGGCTTCTGCGCCTACGGCGAGCAGTACAACGCCATGCACGTCAACCAGACCTTCACCGGTGTCGCGATAGGTGCGCGATGACGCTCATCTTCGACTGGCGGGAACCGTCCCGCCCACCCGCCGATCCGTCACCCGCCACCCTCCCGGCCACCGATCAGGATAAGCGGCTGGAGGCGCTGGAGCGCGAGAACGCCAAGCTCCGCCGCATCAACCAGGTGCTGATGGACCGGGTGGAGCGGTCGATGGACGTGCAGGGGGGCGCCTTCTCCCTGTTCCAGACCGCCATCGTCCTGGAGCAGAAGGTGCGCGAGCGCACGCTGGAACTGGAGCGCGCCCTGCGCGAGCTGGAGGACAGCCACCGCGCCCTGGCCCGCGCCAAGGAGCTGGCCGACACCATGCGCGGCCGCCTGTCGGAGGCCATCGAGTCGGTCAACGAGGGCTTCGCCATCTTCGACGCCGACGACCGGCTGGTCCTGTGCAACAGCAAGTATCTGGCCCTGTGGCCGGAGATCCGCGACCGCATCCTGCCGGGCATCCGCTTCCAGGAGATCGCCGAGCTGGCGGCCTCCTCGCGCACCATCGCCGACGCCTACCCGCGGCCCGACCGCTGGCTGTCGGAGAGGCTGGCCCAGCACCGGGCGCTGAAGGGTCCCTACGTCTACCGGCTGGCGGACGGGCGCTGGGTCCAGGTCAACGAGCGGCGGACCCGCGACGGCGGGGTGGTCGGCGTCTACACCGACATCACCGACATCAAGGAGCATGAGACCCGCCGCCGCGAACGCGAGCTGGCCGAGAAGTCGGCGCTCCTCCAGGCGACGCTGGACAACATCGCCCAGGGGGTCGGGGTGTACGACCGCGACCAGCGGCTCGTCGCCTGGAACGAGCGCTTCACCGGTCTGCTGCGCCTGCCCGCCAACGTGGCGGAGCGCGGGGCGGGCTTCGCCGACTTCGTGCTGCACCACGCTGCACTCGGCGACCGCGGCTTGTCGCTGAGTGCCCTGATGATGCCGAGCTGCCTCGTCGAGCAGCCCTGGCTGGACGACACGGTGCTGGAGATCAGCCGCAATCCCATGCCGGGCGGCGGCTTCGTCCTGACCTTCACCGACATCACCGAGCGCAAGCGGGCCGAGCAGGCGCTGCGCGACAGCGAGGAGCGCATCCGGCTGGTCACCGACGCGGTGCCGGCGCTGATCGCCTATGTCGACGCCGAGCAGCGCTTCCGCTTCGTCAACAAGGCTTACGAGGGCTGGTTCAACCGCAAGCGCGAGGAGATCGAGGGCCAGCCCATGTGGGCGGCGCTGGGCGACCTCTATTACGAGGTGCGGCGCTCCTATGTGCTGCGGGCGCTGGCCGGCGAAGAAGTGACCTTCGATTTGGAACTGCCGGGCGAGAACGGCTCCCCGCGCTACGCCGTCGCCACCTACATCCCGCATTTCGGCGAGCGGCGGGGCAGCGGCAAGCCGGAGGTGCTGGGCTATTTCGGCCTGATCCACGACATCACCGAGCGGCGCATGGCGGCGGAGGCCCTGGCCGACGCCAAGGACAGCCTGGAGCGCCGCGTCGTCGAGCGCACCGCCGAGCTAACCCGGCTCAACGGCCAACTCCAGCAGGAGATCGCCGAGCGCATTGCCGCGGAGGAGGCGCTGCGGCTGGCCAAGGCGGAGGCGGAGCAGGCCAACCTGTCCAAGACGCGCTTCCTGGCGGCGGCCAGCCACGACCTGCTGCAACCGCTGAACGCGGCCCGGCTGTTCGTCTCGGCGCTGGGCGACCTGGAGCAGCCGGAGCCGAACCGCGGGCTGGTCGACAACATCGACGTCGCTCTGGCCTCGGTCGAGGATCTGCTGTCGGCTCTGCTGGACATCTCCAAGCTGGACGCCGGGGCGGTGCGGCCGGAGATCGCCGATTTCCCGATCAAGAGCCTGTTCGGCGCGCTGGCCACCGAATACGCGGCGGTGGCGAAGGAGCGCGGGCTGGACCTCTGCGTCGTTCCCAGCCACGCCGTGGTGCGCAGCGACATCCGACTGCTGCGCCGGATCCTGCAGAACTTCCTGTCCAACGCCCTGCGCTACACCCAGGCGAAGAGGGCGGCGAAAAGAGGGGCCGAGGGCGGAGTCGGGCGCGTGCTGGTCGGCTGCCGGCGGACACCCGAGGGCTTGCGGATCGAGGTGTGGGACACCGGCCCCGGCGTGCCCGCCGACAAGCTGGGCGAGATCTTCCAGGAATTCCGCCGCCTCGACACGCCCTGCGCCAACGAGCGGGTGCGCGGCATGGGCCTCGGCCTCGCCATCGTGGAGCGGGTGGCGCGGATGCTCGACCACCCGATCACCGTGCGGTCGCAGCCGGGGCGGGGCTCGGTCTTCGCGGTGACGGTGCCCTTCGGGCGCTACGCCCGCCCGGTGCGCGCGCTGGAGGCGCCGGTGCAGACCGCCTCGAACCGGCTGGCCGGCACGCGGGTGCTGGTGATCGACAACGAGCCGGCGGTGCTGGCCGGGATGCGCGCGTTGCTCGAAGGCTGGGGGTGCAGCGTCGCCACCGCGGCGTCGGGCGACGAGGCTCTGGCCGGGCTGGGGGCGGTGGCGCCGGACGTGCTGTTCGCGGACTATCACCTGGACGACGGGGTGATCGGTTTCACCGAGATCGCGCGGGTGCGCGAGCGCTGCGGGGCGGACCTGCCGTCGGTCCTCATCACCGCCAACCGCACCGCCGAAGTGGTGGAGGAGGCGCAGGCCAGGGGCTGCCATGTGCTGAACAAGCCGGTGCGACCGGCGCAGCTGCGGGCGGTGATGACGGGGTTGCTGGGGTAGCTTTCGCGGTGAAGGTGGTTGCGACGGCCCCCCCTCCCGACCTCCCCCCGCTTCGCAGGGGGAGGAGAAAAAGCCCTCCCCTGCGAAGCTCTCGCGCAAGCGAAGCTTGCGCTGACGCGGCAGGCGGACCTTCGGTCCGCCGAGAGC